>CAYYSY010000001.1:0-51152 GCA_964474355.1 uncultured Spirochaetaceae bacterium
GGCGCGGTGGGTGGCCGGGCGCGAACTGCGCTCAGCGCGGCGCGGTGGGTGGCCGGTCGCGAACTGCGCTCAGCGCGGCGCGGTGGGTGGGCGGGCGCGAACTGCGCTCAGCGCGGCGCGGCGGGTGGGCGCGACTGCGACGAGGCCCCGTCGTCGGCCCGCGATCCGTTCTCGATCGCGTCCTCGGCATCGGCCTCGGGTGCCGGAGCCTCTTCGGCACCGGGCAGCTCCAGCACACCGGGACTGCCGACGAGCGGATCCTCCCTGAAGGCGTCGATCCGTGCGAGGCGATCGCCGATCCGTGCGATGCCGACCCACGTCGCCTCGCCCACGGCGGCCAGGCTCCGGGGACTCCCGCTCAGAGGGGCGCCCGCTGTGCCGATGGCCGGCGCGGACACGTCGTCCGTCGGCGTCTCGCCTACCAGCGCCACGAGGGGCTCGAAGCCCAGCGCCTGCAGCGCCTCCTGTCCGCCGCCGGGCGCCGACAGGGGCCTGGCCGCGATGAATGCCGGTTGCAGCCCGCGCTCCTCCCCGACCTCGAAGAACGTCTCGCGGTACGCGCGGCTCGAGTGGAGATCACGCGCGACCTCGACCTGTGCCCGTCCGACCCGGTCGATCCAGACCACGAGCCGCACGTTCACGTTGGACGTGCGACCGATGAACCAGCGGCCGAACGCGTCGCTGCCCGGGAACCGCTCGGCGGGCGTCGCATCGATCGCCGAACGGCCGAGCCCGTTGCCGTCGACGAACGCCATCAGCAGGGTGAAGTGCTGGGGGCCCACGGCTTCGCGCGTCTGTTGGTCGAGCCGCGCGATCTCGAGCAGCACGCTCGCGCCGGTGGCGGCGACGTCGGAGGGGTGCGCGCCGGGCATCGCGTCGTAGGGCGCGACCAGCAGAATCACATCGCTCGACGCGCCCTTCCGGCGGGCGAGCACGTGGGTGGCCGTGTGCGTCTTCAGCTCCCCGTTCTCGCCCGGCGCGACGATGTCGGTCTCGACGTCGCGCGCCTCGTACCCCGCGTGCTTCATCGCGCGCCGGATCTGCGAGCGCGCCTTTCCCGCGGCGCGAGAGCCGGTGCGCAGCTCGCCGTGCTCGCCGAAGCGGGCGAGGTCGGCGAGCGCACGATCGCCGTCGAAGACGTCGCCGCTCATCGCGTCGATCGAGGCCTCTGAGCCGCCATCGGGTGCGCGCGGCGCGTCGCTGCTCCGACATGAAATGCCGCATGCGAGCGCCGAGGCGAGCGCCGCGACCACGAAGGCGCGGCGAGCAGCTCGAGCGCGGCCCGAAGACCGCGTTCCCCCGCCCTCACACCGAGCCGGTCGAATCTCAGGCCATCCGGCTTCGGCCGCAGAACGGACCGAGGGACGGCGCGCGCGGATCTGGCGCGTCCTCGAATTACCCACTTCTTCACTCACCCCCGAAGCCGCCAACCTACCCCGAACGTCCGAACATTTCTTTCGGCAGACCGCGACTTTCGCTGACACATGGGCAACGAAGCGGCCACATCCCGTCTGACAGGCCCGCTCCTCGCGGGGCTTATCAAGAGTCGATGAAGGCAGGGCCTCTCCCTGGGGGCCCTGCCTTCACTTCGATGCCCGAGGCGGCGCCGCCGTCGTCGCCTGTCCGCTTCGCGTGAGCTCCCCGCCCGCTCGCGCTCCCCGGTCCCGGGGAACCACGCCGCTGCTGCCCCTCCTCTCTTCGAACGAAGCCGCGCTCGCTCTGGCGACTTACGTCACGAATCCGCCGCGATCGGCGCCGAGCCTGCCCGTGAGCTCCGGGTGCACCGCCCTCCACGATCCCCGCCAGCCGGACCCGAGGTGCGCGACGTGTCGTGCGTGACGGGCGCCTCGCTCCACGGCATCGACGGTGTGCCGGTGGAGGTCGAGGTCGGGCTCAGCAGCCAGCTGCCCCGGGTCGACATCGTCGGTCTGCCCGAGGCGTCGGTGCGCGAGAGCGCGGCGCGGGTGCGGTCGGCGATCCGCGCGATCGATCGGCGCTTCCCGGACAGGCGCGTCACCGTGAACCTCGCGCCGGCGTCGCTTCGCAAGTGCGGCGCGGGGCTCGATCTGGCGATCGCCGTCGGCATCCTCGCCGCGGCGGGCGAGATCCCCGCCGAGGCACTCGAAGGGCGCGCGTTCGTCGGCGAGCTGGCCCTCGACGGGCGGGTGCGCCCCGTCGCCGGCGCCCTTGCGCTGGCCCTCGCCCTGGAGCAGGCGGGCGCGCGCGAGCTCGTGATGGCCGCGCCCTGCGCGCACCAAGCCGCCGCGAGCGATGGGCTCGAAGTCCGCGCAGCTCCGCATCTAGCGAACGTGGTCGCACATCTGCTCGGGGGCGAGCCGCTCCCGCTGGTCGCGCCCGAGCTCGCGCCCGAGCGGGGCGCCGAGCATCACACACCCTGCATCTCGGAGGTCCGCGGCCAGGAGCACGCCCGGCGCGCGCTGCTCGTCGCGGCGGCGGGCGGGCACGGGCTCTTCCTGCACGGAGCGCCGGGCGCGGGCAAGACGATGCTCGCGAAGCGCCTGCCCGGCCTCCTCCCACCGCTCTCCCGGGACGAGGCGGTCGAGGCGAGCCGCATCCACGGGAGTGCCGGGCTGCTCGCGCCCGAGCAGGCGCTCCTCTGGTGGCGGCCGTTCCGCGCGCCCCATCACACGGCGAGCAGCGCGGGGCTGCTCGGCGGGGGCCGGCCGGTGCACCCGGGCGAGATCTCGCTCGCACACCACGGCGTGCTGTTCCTCGACGAGCTGCCCGAGTTCGATCGGCGCTGCCTCGAGGCGCTCCGCCAGGTGATCGAGGACCGCCGCATCGACATCGCCCGCGCCGAAGGGCTGATGCGCTTTCCGGCCGACTTCATGCTCGTGGCCGCCGCGAACCCGTGTCCCTGCGGCTTCCACCGCAGCGGCCTGCGCGACTGCCGCTGCGACGATGCGACGATCGCGCGGTACCGGCAGCGGCTCTCGGGTCCGCTCCTCGATCGCATCGACCTGCACGTCCCGGTGCCACCGGTGCCGTGGCAGGCGCTCTCGGGCGATGAAGCCGACGCAGGAGGCGAGACCTCCGCGTCGATCCGCCCCACCGTCGCTCGGACGCGAAGCGTGCAGATCGCGCGTTCGGGCTGCGTGAACGCCCGCATCCCCGATCGCGATCTCGACGCGACGGTGGCGGCAAGCGCGGGGGCGCGGGCACTGCTCGCCCGGGCGGTCGACCGGCTCGGGCTCTCCGCACGGGCGGCGAGGCGCTGTCTGCGCGTCGCGCGGACCCTGGCCGACCTCGAGGACGAGGCGGGCGTCGCTGAGCCGCACATGGCCGAGGCCCTCGGGTACCGGGACGAGGAGGGAGAGCGCTGGGCGGGGACAGGGCCGTGATCAGTGAATGTGGGGTTTTACACTCGCGAACGATTTCCGACAGGCGGCGTCCCAAAAACGTCACACCGGGGCCGAATCGGCGGCGCATCCCGATGCGGGCGTCCTCGTAAGTACCCGATCTCTCGTGCCATCTGTGATCGGGGCGAGCCCCGTGGGATCGGCACGGTTGATGCACTCCCATCAGAACGTCGGAACTCAACCGAACCAGATGGGGCGAGCAAAGCCCGCTCCCATCAGAAAGAGCCCGGACAGGCCGACGAGCCGTAAGACCGGGACGAAGGGAGGGTGTCATGGCAGCGAAGGTTCACCAGATTCGAGTCGAGCACAGCCCCGTGATGTACGACGTAGAGCCCATCCGGCAGGACGAGCCCCAGCACCTGACGCTCCTCGAGCTCGTCGAGGCCATCGCCGACGTGACCGACGACGAGCAGGAGATCATCGCCACGGTCTTCCACATGCTCGAGTCGGGCAGCGTGAAGCTGACCGGCAACTTCCGCGACGAGCCGGTCGAGCGGTTGGTGAGCTGAAGACGTCGCTCAGACCGTCGCCGATCGGCGTGAGACGGGCTCCGGGGCGCCCCGGAGCCGGAACGACACACCCCCACAAATGACCTAGCCTGCCTGACCTCCGCCTCCCCGGCGGAGCGGGGTACGCCCCATTCTCCTTTCGAAAGGGAAGGCCTCGAAAGGGCGAACATGAAGGGCATCATCCTGGCAGGCGGATCGGGCACGCGCCTCTACCCGATCACGAAGGGCGTCAGCAAGCAGCTGCTGCCCCTCTACGACAAGCCGATGATCTACTACCCGCTGGCGACGCTCATGCTGGCGGGCATCCGCGAAATCCTCGTCATCACGACGCCCCACGATCAGGACGGCTTCCGCCGCATGCTCGGCGACGGCTCGCAGATCGGCGTCGATCTCCAGTACGCCACCCAGGACGCACCCGAGGGCATCGCCCAGGCGTTCCTGATCGCCGCCGACTTCGTGGGCGACGACCCGGTCGCGCTCGCACTCGGCGACAACGTCTTCTACGGCCACGGCTTCGTCGAGTCGCTGAAGCGCGCCGCCGACCGCAAGCACGGCGCCACGGTGTTCGGCTACTGGGTGAAGGACCCCGAGCGCTACGGCGTCGTGAGCTTCGACGACGACGGCCGCGCCGAGACCATCGAGGAGAAGCCGGAGCGACCGCGCTCGCACTACGCCGTGACGGGCCTCTACTTCTACGACGCCGACGTCATCGACATCGCGCGCAACCTCGAGCCCTCGGCCCGAGGCGAGCTCGAGATCACAGACGTGAACCTCGCCTACCTCGAGCGCGGCGACCTGCAGGTCGAGCTGCTCGGCCGCGGCACGGCCTGGCTCGACACCGGCACCCACGAGTCGCTGCACCAGGCATCGGCGTTCATCCAGACGATCCAGGAGCGCCAGGGGCTCAAGATCTCGTGCGTCGAGGAGATCGCGTTCCGCCAGGGCTGGATCGATCGCGACGCCCTGCGCGCACTGGCCGAGCCCATGCGAAAGAACGCGTACGGCGCCTATCTGCTCGAGCTCGCCGAGGGGCCGGAAGAAAGCCGACCGTGAAGTTCGAAGAGACCACCCTCCCCGGCGTCGTGCTGGTCGAGCCCGACGTCTACCGCGACGACCGCGGCTTCTTCCTCGAGTTCTTCCACGAGCGCAGGTACGCCGAGGCGGGCATCGAGGCCCGCTTCGTACAGGACAACCACTCGCGCTCGATGAAGGGCACGCTGCGGGGGCTGCACCTGCAGCATCCCCATGCCCAGGCGAAGCTCGTGCGCGTGCTCTCGGGCTCGGTCTTCGACGTCGCCGTCGACGTACGCGTCGGCTCGCCGCACTTCGGCCGCTGGGTGGGCTTCGAGCTGACGGCCGAGAGCCAGCATCAGCTCTGGGTGCCGGCCGGCTTCGCCCACGGCTTCGCCGTCACGAGCGACACGGCCGACTTCGAGTACAAGTGCACCGACTTCTACGCACCCGACTGCGAGCTGGTCGTGCGCTGGGACGACCCGGCCATCGGCATCGAGTGGCCGATCGACGCACCCACGTTGTCGACGCGGGATGCCGGAGCGCCGCTGCTGGCGGATCTGACGGAGAAGCTGCCCCGGTACGAGGGCTGAGCCGTCAGGGCGGACGAGGGGACCGAGCGCGACCGGTCCCGCTACATGTCTTCCTCGGCCTCGAAGTCTTCGCTCTCGCCGCTCGCCTTGAGCTTGAGCGTCGCGCCGCACACCGTGCAGAACGCCTCTTCGCCGCTCTTCTCGTCCCCCGAGAGCGGGACGTCGGCGGAGCAGATCGGACAGACGACTTCGTGGCGGGCCATGGGCACTGAATCGGAGGATCCGGTCGCGAGCTTGAGGCTCCGCCCTACGGTGAGCCCGTCAGCGGTAGCGCGCGGCCGTCGAGGCCGTCTGGCGAATCCACGCCCATGCGCTCGGCGAGGGTCGGCGCGATGTCGACGGGCGCCGCCCGGCCCGGCACCCGGCCCGCCTCGACCCCGGCGCCCCAGAAGACGAGCGGCACGTCGAGGTCGTAGTCGTGGGGCGAGCCGTGGCTCGTCCCGCTCGGCCATCGCGAGAGCAGGCAGCCGCGGACGGGCTGCACGAAGAGATCGCCACCGCGGCCCTCGGCGAGCTGATTGCGCCAGAGCGTGGCGACCGGGTCGTCGGTTGCCTCGGCCGCGCGCAGCTCGGCGCGGGTCCACGTGCGGTCGACGACGTCGAAGCGCTCGAGGGCGGCCCGCGCCACGGCAATCGCGGCCTCGAGCGCCACGCCGTCACCCTCGCCGAGCGCGGCGTCGAAGCCGACGCTCAGCCCGTCGCGCACCCAGCCCTCGCTCCAGTCGGCGCCGAACGCCTCGACGAGCGCCTCGGCCAGCGCACCCTCGATGGGCTGGGGCTCGACGCGCCCGCCGGGCACCGGGCAGGACGCACCGCCGTCGCCGTGTGCCTCGAACCACTCGGGGATCGGCAGCACGCCGTGATCGGACGTCAGCGCGACGAGCAGCCGCCCCTCGCCGACGCGGCGCTCGAGCGCATCGATGAGCGCGCCGAGGTCGGCGTCGAGCGCGAGGATCGCCGACCACGCCTCCTGGCTGTACGGACCGTAGTGGTGGCCGACGATGTCGGTCGCCGAGAGCGACACGCCGAGCAGGTCGGGCACGTCGTCGTCGCCGAGGCCCTCGCGCCGTACGAGCTCGGTCGCGAACTCGACCGTCTTCGTGTCGAGATACGGCGACGCCTCGACGGGCGACAGCGAAGGCTGCGGCGAATCGGGCGGCACGAGCGGATGCGGCGCCGTGCGGCTGAAGCGTTCGCTCTCGTGCGGATAGTCGTCCTCGCGGATCGGCGCTTCGAACGCGAGGTCGCGGTAGTCCCACTCCGCGGGCAGGCCTTCGAGCACGCGATCGCGCGACCAGGCCCGGACCCACTCGGGCAGGGCCTCGCGGTAGTAGCGGCTGGTCGTGAACGCGCCCGAGCCGCCGCGGTCGAGCCAGTACGCTGCGTCGGGCCGCTGGCCGCCGAGCGCGATCGACGCACGGTCCTTGGCCGAGACTGCGTAGACCTTGGCATCGGGCCAGCGCGCCTTCATCCAGTCGCCGAGCGCGTCGACGCGCAGCTGGCCGGGCGAGCGCCCCTTGCCGCTCTTCGCGACCTGCGCGTCGAGCACCGACGGGTCGATCTCGTCCGACGCCGTGAGCAGCCGGCCGGCCGGGCCGTCGTCCTGCACGCAGTAGCGGACCTCGCGGGTCCCGTTCACGATGAAGCGATTACCGGGGATGCCGGCCCGGCCCGGGTGCACGCCGGTCATCATCACCACGTGGCCGGGGCAGGTCTCGGTGCGCGCGTGGGCATGGGCCGCGTCTTCGAACACGCGGCCCTCCCGGGCCAGCCGGCCGAGGCCGCCGGACAGCCTTGCGTCGAGGCGCTCGGGGATCCCCTGATCGATGGCGACGACGAGCACGAGCCGCGGCGGCGCGGAGGCGGGGGCCTCGGCAGGGTCCGGGCCCGAAGGCGCCGTTCGACAGCCAGCGACGAGTGTCACCAGAACGAGCATCAGCAGGATCGAGATCGCGGGTGATCGCCGGATGGTCGGCACGTGCGTTCGGGGCCTCGGCGCGGACGGGGCGGCGGTCCGTCAGTCCTTCTTCTGGCAGTCCGGGCAGAGACCGTAGAGCTCGTGCCGATGCCGAAGCAGCTGGTAGTTGTATTCCTTGGCGATGTCGTTCTGCGCCGACTCGATCATCTGGCACTCGAACTCCTCGATGCGGCCGCAGCGCGTGCAGACGAGGTGATCGTGGTGCTCTTGCTCGATCTCGTAGCGGGTGATGCCGTCGTCGAAGTGCCGCTCCTGCGCGAGCCCGGCGTCGACGAGCAGCTTGAGCGTGCGATAGACGGTCGTGTAGCCGATCGAGGGATCACGCTCGCGGATGTACTGATGCAGCTGCTCGCTCGTGATGTGACCCGTCGCTTCGAGGAACGCGTCGAGGATCAGATCACGCTGGCGCGTGTGCTTGAGATTGTGCTGCTCGAGGTATGCGGCCAGAGCAGCCTTTTCGATCTCGTGCGACATGGAGCCGAGGGTAACACCTCGGCCTTCGGGTCGCGGCGCGGGCGGGCCAGGGGCATCGAGTTCACTCAGCGCGTACGGCGCCGTAGCCGAATCGCGACGAGTGGCCGGGCGGTGCGCACGTCTCAGGCGAGCAGGTCTTCGGAGAGCCCCGCAATGTCATCGTCGGGGTCGGCGGCGAGGATCCGGAGCTGACTCCTGAGCCCTCCGCTCACCTCGAGCTCACCCGCCTCCTTGCGCGCGAGCAGCTCTTCGAGGGCGGGCACGATCAGCGTGGCATCCGAGGTGTCGATGAAGATCTGGAGGAGGTCGACGCTCTTCGGGAGGCCGATCTCGTTCATGAACGCGTGGCAGGCCTCGGGCAGCTCGGCCGACCCGTGCGCCGCGCGCACCGCCTTCGCGAGCTCGTCCCCGCGTTCGCCCTTGCCCTCGGCCGAGAAGATCGACTCGGCCTGCTGGAGCGCGCTGTCGCGGGCCTGCGTCTGGCGCTGCTGCGCGCCCCGGCCCCGGGGCTGCTCATAGCCCTTCGCGCGCTCCTGGCGCAGCCGGTCCCGCTCGGCGTAGGTGAGCTTCTCTCGATCGTCGCCTGCCATCGTGCTTCCTCGAGCCCGCGCCCCGTCGGCGGCGCGCGCTCCCTGTCCCCTCGCCCCCAATCCGTGGGCCACTTCCAATCATACACGCCGGAGTCGGAGCATCGGAGACGGCGCGCCGCCGATTGCCGTCATTCCGAAGCGGTGTACCCTCCCGGCGTTCATGGGAGCAATCCAGATGACAGCGATTCCCAATCGCCAGATCGGCAAGCGGACGTGCGGGGCCCTCGTGGCTCCCGCCCGCCCCAGGCCGGGCAGCGTCACGCCCGGCACGCCGCGCATCGCCCCATGACCTCGAGCTCCTGAGCTCGGTCGATCGGGGCGACGCGAATCGCCCCGAACCGATGACCGAGATTCCTGGAGCTCCCGATGTCCCATCCGCTCGATTCGAGATCGATCGACACGCGCGCAGACACGGCGCTGAACGGCCGTGGCGCCATGCGCGAGGTCGTCGTGCTCGCGCTGCCCGTGGTCGCGACCCAGCTCTCGGTGACGCTCATGGGCGTCATCGACAGCATCTTCGTCGGCCGGCTTGGCGCCACCGAGCTCGGCGCCGTCGGCTTCGGCGGCATCTGGACGTGGACGCTCATCTGCTTCTTCATGGGCGCCGCCACGGTGGTGCAGACCTTCGTGTCCCAGGCCGATGGCGCGGGCCGCACGCGCGACTGCGGCGTGTGGGCCTGGCAGTGGCTGGGCACGATCGTCCCGGTGACCGGTCTCTTCGGCCTCGGGCTCTACCTCGGCGTCGACCGCGTCATCGCGTTCCTCGACCCCGGCCCGACGATGGCGCCCTTCGCCGCCGCCTACATGTCGACCCGCGCCATCGGCATCCCGGCCGACGTCGCGAACATGGTGATGTCGTCATTCTTTCGCGGCCTCGGCGATACGCGCACGCCGCTGTGGATCATCTCCTTCACCGTCGTGTGCAACGTCGTGCTCGACTACGGCCTGATCTTCGGCGAGCTCGGCATGCCCGAGCTCGGTGTGGTCGGTGCCGGCCTCGCCACGTCGATCGCACAGTGGCTCGGCACGATCGCGTTCATGGTCGTGTTCACGCGGCGCTCGATGAGAGAGCGCTACGGCACGAGCCCGGCCGTGCCGGACCTCGCTCGCATCAAGCGGCTGATCCGCACGGGCCTGCCCATCGGCGGACAGTGGCTGCTCGAGATGCTCTCGTTCGCGGTGTTCCTGCTCTTCGTCGCGCGCATGGGCGACGCACAGATGGCCGCGAGCCAGGCCTTCATCAGCCTGCTCTCGCTCTCGTTCATGCAGGCCTCGGGGATCGGAATCGCGGTGTCGACGCTCGTCGGGCGCTATATCGGCGCCCACGACCGGCCTGCCGTGTGGAAGAGCTACGCCTCGGGCATGTGGCTCGCGACGGCGCTCGGCGGCGGCATCGCCGCGCTCTTCTTGGCGGTGCCGGGCCTGCTGATCGGGCTCTTCACGACGGACAGCGAGGTGCTCCGGCTCGGCGGACCGCTGCTCGCGATCGGCGCGTGCTTCCAGCTCTTCGACGCCTGGGCGATCGTGACCGACGGCGCGCTGCGGGGCGCCGGCGATACGCGCGCCCCGTTCCTCATGCGCTTCAGCCTGGCCTGGGCGCTCTTCGTGCCGCTCGCGTGGCTGCTCGGCGTGCACCTCGGCGGCGGGCTCTTCTGGGCATGGATCGGCGGCAGCGTCTACATCGTGGCGCTGGCAGGGGTGCTGCGCTGGCGCTTCCGCTCCGGTGCGTGGCAGTCGATCGAGATCTGAGGGGGCGCGCCGGCGGGGCTCGATCAGCCGTGCTTGGCGAGCGCCGGGGCGTCGTCCTTGACCTCGACCCGAGCGGCCACCGGGAGGTGGTCGCTCGCGCGGCGGGCGGCGCGGGTGTCGTGGGTCGAGACGTGCATGACGTCGGCGCCGCGGGCGTAGATGCGGTCGAGCGCCAGCATCGGCCGTGCCGCCGGGAAGGTCGCGGGCCATTCGACGTTGTTGTGCCGGTGCAGCTCGTCTTCGAGCGAGCGGCTCGCCTTGCACTTGCGCCAGGCGTTCAGGTCGCCGACCAGCACGGCCGGCCCCGAGTTCAGGTGGGGATGCTCGAGCAGCGACTGCACCTGGCGGTGCCGGGTGCGGTCGACGAGCGAGAGATGCGTCGCCACGACGCCGAGGCTCCCGCTCGGGCCGTGGAACTGGGCGGCGAGCGCGCTCCGCTGCTCGAGGCGCGAGTGCGAGATGTCGAGCACCGAGATCCCGCTGATCGGAAACCGTGACAGGATCGCGTTGCCGAGCTGCCCGAAGCGGTGCAGGCGCGACACCGCGAAGGCGAGGTGCAGACCGAGCTCGTCGCAGAGGCGCTCGAGCGGGTCTTCGATGCCCTCGTAGGGCCGGATCACCTCCTGCAGGGCGATCACGTCGAAGTCCATCTCGGAGATGACGAAGCACGCCCGAGCCGGGTCGGGCTTCGCCCGCCCGTTCATGCCCGTCCAGCGATGGACGTTGTAGCTGGCGACGGTGATCTCGCTGCCCATGGTCCTGGGGGGTATCGGCAGTCGGGGAGCCCGAACCAAGCACAAATGGGGGACGGTTTCGGGCGGCGTCTGCAGGGCGTTCCTTGCGGCCGAGTTGGACATGTCCCAGACGCGCTCGAGGGTCTCGCGGCCGCGGGCATACGCAGCCTTCGCGCGCGCCTTCCTGGCCGGCTGGTCGTAGCGGCGCACGAGGGGGCGGTCAGGGGTGGTCCGACGGGCCAATATGAGGGCTCCTGGGGAGCGCGAAGCGCAGATCGGGCCGGTTGGGGGAGTAGCCCGGCAGGGTGACCACCCGAGCCCCGGCACGGATATCGACCCGCTCGGGGCCGACTCGGGAGCGATGGCGGCTGCGGGCAAGCACCCGCGTCGGTCCATGGGATGCAACAGCAGCCCGAACGGTTCCGCCACGCGTCGGATCGCTGCGTCGTGCCCGGAACCGCACGAGCCCGCAGGAACAGACCCGGAGAGGCCGGGACGGCACGCGAAGTCGTCTCCGTGTACCAGGAGCACCGAGAGGCAGCCGAGAGGCGGCCTAGAGCAGGACGAGCCGCCCCTCGCCCTCGAACCGCGCCTTGCGGCCGCAGAGCTCGGCCTCGGCCATGATCGCCAGGGTCGGCGCATCCTCGACCCGGCACCAGGCCCGGGCCTCTTCCGGGGTGCGGCCGGCGATGAAGCCATGATGGGGCGCGTCGCCCTTGAACACCGCGGTGAAGGCCTCGATCTCGACGGGCCCGGTGTAGCCCTGGGCGACGACGCGCTTGGGCGCTGCAGCGTCGATCTCCGCCTGGGGATTGGCGTAGCCGAAGCATTCGGCGGGCGCCGCGGTCGAGTAGACGCCGAAGGCGTGCTTCGCGAGGTAGCCGCCGTTCGCGGTCACGAGCCCCTTCGACCCGGGGTCCGCGCGCAGCACGTCGGCCATTCGCGCGATCGAGTGCATGACGTAGTTGTTCAGCGGACCTCCGCCGAACGTCAGCCCGCCGGTCACGGTGAGCGGCCGCTCGAAGCCGAGCCCGATCTCCTCCGCCGCGACCTGCACCGCCGACGGGAAGCAGCTGTAGAGGTCGACGTGGTCGACGTCGCCCGGCTCGAGCCCCGCGAGGTCGAGCGCGCGGCGACCCCCGATCCGCATCGCCGGCGACTCGTGGAAGAGCCAGCGCTGCGACGTGTTGAGCGTGTCCTCGGCGTCGGCGCCCGCATGCAGATAGACGAGCTTCTCGTCGGCGACCCCGAGCTCCCGCGCGACGCGCTCCGAGGTGAGGATCAACGCCGCGCCCATGTCGACCCGGCTGTTCGCGTTCATGCGCCGCGGGTAGGGCGTCGCGATCATCGGGTTGTCGGGGCCGACGTCGGCGATCTCGGCCGCCGTGAATCCCTCGCGCAGCCACGCATGCGGGTTCTCCGTCGCCACGCGGCTGAAGTCGGCCCACAGCTCCGCGATGCGCTGGCGATGCGCCTCGATCGACTCGCCGCGCGCCGCGCGGATCGCGGACTCGTAGAGCGCGTAGTGATGCGTCGCCGCGAGCAGGCGAATCTCGCGCTCGACGGGGTGATACATGTCCTTGTCGCTACCGAGGATCCGGTCGGGCAGCCCCGGTGCATCGGTGTAGTCGAGGCTGATGCCCTGACGCCGCGCGGCCGGTGCGCTGCGCCCGTCCTCGGCGCCCGCGAGCCAGATCAGCTCGCGCTCACCGGCCTCGATCATGCGCGCCCCGTCGTTGACGCACTGCTGCACCGAGTTTCCGCCGAAGTGCGTGCCGAGCGTCGTCGCTTGCGGGGCGCCGAAGCGCTCGGTGAGCACCCGCGCGGGGTCGCCGTAGCGCCAGACCCCCCGGATCACGCGCGCGTCGTCCGCGCGCGCCAGCACATCGGGCACGCCCGCATCCGCGGCCGCGGTCTCGAGTGCCTGCGCCATCAGCTCCAGCGGCTCGACGCCTGCCTGGGGGTCGTCGACCCGCTGCAGGACCTGCCCCACCCCGATCAGGACCGGAAGCGATCGTTCTCCATCCTTGCGCGACATCGTGCGACTCACCTTCATCGACGAACGCGTCCTCGGCGCGCCCGGCGCGCGCATCTCGACCACGGATTCGTGAGATAGTTTCTGCGAGACTACGAGACCGAGACGCCCGCATCCACACCGCCCGAATCTGCTCCGGGAGCGGAGAATTCATGAGCCTGAGAACGCCGATCTGCGACCTCTTCGAGATCGAGCATCCGGTCTTCCTCGCCGGCATGGGCGAGGTCGCCTACGCGGACGTCTGCGCGGCGGTCACCAACGCGGGCGGCTACGGCACGCTCGGCATGGCGGTCGGCAGCCCGGAGCTGATCCGCGACGAGATGCGCGCGACGCGGGCAAGGACCTCCGGCCCGTTCGGCGTAGACATGCTCGCGGCGCTGCCCGAGACGATGATGAGCTGCATCGACACGATCATCGACGAAGGCGCGTCGTCGTTCATCACGGGGCTCGGCGTGGCCGGGCCCCTCGTCGATCGCTGCCACGACGCGGGGCTCAAGGTGATGGCCGTGATCGGCAAGGTCAGCCACGCCAAGGCCGCCGAGGCCGCCGGCTGCGACGCCGTGATCGCCCAGGGCACCGAGGCCGGCGGTCATACCGGGCGCGTGGCGGGCATGGCACTGATTCCTCAGGTGGTCGACGCGGTCGACATTCCCGTGATCGGCGCAGGCGCGATCGTCGACGGCCGCGGGCTGGCGGCGGCGCTCTCGCTCGGCGCCCAGGCGGTGTGGATGGGCACGCGCTTCATCGCGACGCCCGAGGCGCGGGCCGGCATGAAGTACAAGCGGCGCCTCATGGACTGCGAGGGCCACGAGACCTCGGTCACGCGCTTCTACTCCGGCAAGCCGATGCGCGTACTGACGAACGAGTACGTCGACTCCAAGGAGCACTCGGGCGAGAAGGCGCTGCCCTTCCCGCAACAGATGCTGCAGTCATCAGCCGATGGACTGATCTCGTTCCACGACGACGAGCGGACCGACGTCACGCGCTCGTGCATGCCCGCGGGACAGGGCGTCGGCGCGATCCACGACGTGATCCCGGCCGGCGACATCGTGCGAAACGTCGTCGCCGAGGCCGAAGCCGTGCTCGGCCGCATCGATGCATGGCGCTGAGACCGCCGCGACCGAAGAGGAATCCATGAAGCCGAAACGTCTCCACAGCCTGTTGCTGCTGGTCCCGATCGCATGCGTGTGGCTCGCGGCGGCGGCGGCCCACGCGCAGCCTGCGAGCGAGGACACCTTGTCGGCGGGCCTCTCGGTCCGCCTCGACAACGGCCAGCTCCTGCAGCGGGTCATGAACGAGCGCGCCTGGGCGAGCCGCTTCGAGATCCGCGGTGGTGCCAATCCCGACCCGCTCGCGCCCGAGCCCGAGCGCGACTTTCGCCTCGTGCCCGGTCTCGAGCAACGCCAGGGGCTATGGACGCGCGGCACAGTGCGCTTCGGCAATCTCGACGGCGGAGGCGAGGCGAACGACATCGACTCGCGCTCGTTCGGCGCGATGCTCGGTTGGGACATCCGGCTGGGCGACGAGTTCCGCGTCGGGCTCGCCGGCACCTACTTCCACTCGACCTGGGAGGGTCAGCAGACCGGCGGGAACGGCTCGGGCAATGGCTACGGCGGCGGCATCTACGCGTCCTACGCGCTGCCGCGCTTCTATACCAGCATCGCGATCGACTACATCTGGGACGATCTCGAGCACGAGTACTCGGCCGCCGGATTCCCCACATCGGCCGACTCGACCGGCCAGCAGTACGGCCTGAGCGTCGAGGTCGGCGGCCTGCTCGGCGATCCGACCGGGCTCGCGTTCGCGCCGATCGGCGGCTTCGCCATCAATCAGATCGATCAGGCCGACTTCGTCGCGGCCTCGGTCACTTCGCTCGAGTCGCGCCTCGGGTTCCGGCTCTCCACTTTGATCCCCATCGACCCGACGCTCTTCGGCACGGGCACGAAGGGCGAGCTCGGCATCGAGCCCGAGCTGCACGCCTTCTGGCACCAGGAGTGGGGCGACACCGAGAGACCGGTGAGCGAAGGCGCCGGCTTCCTGGGCGCCGAGGCCGCCGCGGCATCGTTCCGGGTCGGTGTCGGCTATACGATGCGACTGCACGACGTCTTCCTGCTACAGGGTGGTTACGACGCGCGGATCGCCTCCGACCGCCTCGATCATCTCGGCCAGGTGGCGCTCCTCTTCGTGTTCTGATCCGCTCGGGCGGTCGCGACGCGCCCGGCCAACGGGCGAGATGGGGGCGCGGTTCTCACCTCGCGGATTCCCCGCACCATCGAAGAGCTGCGCGCGTCGAGCATCGTGCCGACGATGGCCCTCGAGCGTGCCACGATCTCGGCGTCGTGGAAGTGCCGGAAGCTGCGAATCGAGGTTCGGCGGGCCGGTGCGGAGAGCGACGTCCCGTATCTCGAGCGGGACGACGTGGGGTGGCTCTCCCTCGACGCGCCGCCGCGCAAGTCGCTCGCCTTCGCGCTCCAATGAGCGCAGTCGCGTGATGCCTTAGCTGGGACGGAAGCCGGCCGGGTGCCCGTTGCGTTCGGGGCGCTGTGATAGAATCGGCGCCCTCGCGCGCGGACGCGCGTGATCGTCTCCTTCCAGAACAACCCGAAACACAGGACCGCATTCGATGGCCAACGACACTTCCCCCTACGGACTCATTGCCGCCGCAGACGTCGGTAGCTGGGACAGCGAAGCCGACGTGGTGATCATCGGCCTCGGTGCGGGCGGCTCGTGCGCCGCGATCGAGGCAGCCCGTGCGGGCGCCAGGGTGACCGTGCTCGAGCGCGCCAGCGGTGGCGGTGGCCTCACCTCGAACGCCGGCGGCCACTTCTATCTCGGTGGCGGCACGCGCGTGCAGAAGGCGGTCGGCGTCGAGGACGATGTCGAGGACATGTACAAGTACCTCCTCGCCGTCACGCCCAAGCCCGAAGAAGACAAGATCCGCGCGTACTGCGACGACAGCGTCTCGCACTTCGACTGGCTGGTCGAGCAGGGCGTCCCCTTCACCGACACGATGGTCAAGGAGAAGGACGTCCTGCAGATGACGGACGACTGCCTGATCTGGTCGGGCAACGAGGAGGTCTGGCCCTACCGCGAGCAGGCGAAGCCCGCGCCGCGGGGCCACAAGGTCGCAGAGCCCGGAGAGGGCGGCGGCGCGAAGCTGATGGATGTGCTGATCACGAAGGTCAAGGAGGTCGGCGTCGACATCGTGACCGACGCAGCGGCGCAGAAGCTGATTCGCGACGGCAATCGCATCGTCGGCGTGCAGTACAAGAAGGACGGTGCCGACCAGCACATCAAGGCGAACAAGGCGGTGGTCCTCGCGTCGGGGCACTACACGGGCAACCCCGAGATGCTCTCGCAGTACACGCCCAAGCTCGCCGACGAGCGCATCACGAAGCAGCACACGCCCTTCTGCGACGGCAGCTCGCACCAGATGGGCGCGGCCGCTGGCGGTGTGCTCAAGCACATGGACGGCGCGCTCATCACGAGCCCCTTCTACCCGCCGCAGACCCTGATCTTCGGGGTGCTCGTCAACAAGAACGGCAAGCGCTACGTCGCCGAAGACTCGTACCACTCGCGGTCGAGCATCCTGACGACCGACCAGCCCGATGGCATCGCCTACATGATCGTCGACGAGTCGATCTTCGACCGCCCGCTCTACGGCGGCTACGAGGTCGTCGACGTGTGGGAGAGCTTCGAGGAGATGGAGAAGGACCTCGGCATGCCCGAGGGCAACCTCGTCGAGACGATGCGGAAGTACAACGAGGCAGCTGCAACCGGCGACGACACCGAGTTCCACAAGGGCGCCAAGTGGATGCGCGCCCTCGACAAGCCCCCGTTCGCGGCGCTCTGCGCCAACGTCGGCGAGGGCTTCTGGGTGGGCTTCGCGCTCGGCGGCCTCAAGTGCGACATCGAGGGCCGGCTGCTCCGCGAAGACGACTCGGTGATCGAGGGCCTCTACGCGGTGGGCGCGTGTGCCGCGAACATCGCCCAGGACGGCACCGGCTACTCGAGTGGCACCTGCATCGGCGAGTCGACGTATTTCGGCCGGCGCGCGGGCAAGTCGGCCGCGGCGGAGGCGTGAGTCCGAGCTAGAGCGGCTTCGTCACGAACCAGGTCGGGGGCTCCCACGGCCCGAAGCCCTTCTTCTGATACAGGCGCTTCGCGTTCGCGTTCGTGTCGTGGACCTCGAGCGTGACCTTGCAGCAGCCCTTCGCGCGGGCGTCGTCGACGACGCGGTCGATCAGCGCCGAACCGATGCCCCGACCCTGGTGATGCTCCGCCACGGCGAGATCGTGGATGTTCAGGCTCGGCCTGCCCGCGAACGTCGAGAAGCCTTCGATGCAGACCGCCACGCCGGCGGCGCGCTCGCCCTCGTACGCGAGATAGACCGTCGCCATCGGGTGCTCGTCGAGACCGGGGGCGAGCGCCGATCGCGCGCCCGGTTCGAGCGGGGCGTTCTGGCCACGCGGCCCGCGCGCATAGCCGTCGATCAGCTCGACGACGGCGGCCGCCTGGCCGGCATCGGCGAGATCCGCCTCCTCGATCCGAACAGACACGCGATTCCTCCCGGTTCGTCACGATACCACCTGCACACGCTTCGACAGGAAGAGGTCTCGCACACGCGAACGCCCATGGCCAAGGCGGCACCGGGCGAAGATCGGCATAGGCTCGACGACCCGGCCTCGGCGCTCGGCGGATCCCGTCATTTCCGAGTGTCACGACGAGAGGATTCGAGCGCTCCGGCCTCGACTTCGCGATATGCTGGACGCGTGCCGATCGACTCCCGATGGGAAGCTGCAGAGCGGATCTGGACACTCACGCCCGGCGAGACCTTCGAGCTCGTCGATGTGCTGGATCTTCTCGCCCAGACGGACTGGAAGGGAGCCAAGTGCTTCCTCTGGGATATCCGTGGGCTCGCCCAGGGACCGGATGCCTCCGGTGACCTTCGTCGGCTGCTCGGCGAGATCGAGCGCTCGATCGCGCAGTGGGAAGGCAGTCGCGTCGCGATCGTTGCGACGACCGACTTCCACTACGGCATCGCGCGGATGTTCACGTCTTTCGCGGGCGCGCTCGACATCGACTACCAGGTCTTCCGCGAAGAGTCGGTGGCGCGCGAGTGGCTGCGCGAGCACGCGGGTTAGGGAGCGGGGCTCCTAGACCCGCCCGCCGTTCTCGAGCCAGTCGCGGCACTCGGGCGTGAGCGTGCGCTCACACGCGGCGTCGTAGAGTGCGAGCTCGTCGTCGCCGAGCACGTCGCGCCAGCGGCCATTCGTCCCCTTGTGCAGGAACGTCTGCGCACCGCCCTTCCAGAACTGACCACCCCCCGGCGCGTAGAGCTCGCCCTTGCTCTTCATCTCGTCGAACGAGACGGCCTCGACGATGTGGGGCCAGCGATCTTCGGGCACGTCGATCTCGAGGAACTCGGCCATGCGGCGCATCTCGCCCTCGGTGTCGGCGAGCAGGTCGCCGTAGTGGACGAGCTGGATGTTCGGGAGTTCGCGGTAGTCCCACCATGACTGGACGTTGTAGAGGTGGGACCAGTACGGATAGCCGTCGCTCTCCCAGTCGAACCAGCCACGCGTCATCCACTCCTTCCAGAAGTCGTGCACGTCGTCCGGTGCCTTCGGGAACTCGTCGCCGACGCGGCCGCCGAGCAGGTTGAAGAGCATCAGCGTCTCGTCGGTCGTGTTCGAGTAGTGGTTCCACAGCGACATGAAGACGTCCCGCGCATCGCGCGAGACGTAGACGTACTTCCACCGCTCGTCGTAGATCATGCCGTCGAGGGGCAGATGCGTCTTGATGAACCGGCGGTGCGCTTGAGAGTGCAGCTCGCCGAGCGCGACCTCGAGGGGCAGGACACGCATGTCGAGCCACGGCGACATCACGGCGGGCGGCTTGGGAAAGTCGCCATCGGGGAAGAGGAGGTGCGCCAGGATCGCCTGGGTCCAGGTGGTGCCGGCCTTGTACGACGTCGCCACGACGATGTCGTCGGCGCGGCGGTCGAGGTAGTCCCAGCGCGTGCTGTCGAAGTGGTGGCACTGGTAGATGCGAGAGCGCGTGGGATGAGCGGGCATGTGCGTACCCTAGAGGTCCAACACATGGCCTGCCACGATTCCCGAAATGTCTGCGCGCACCGGTGGGTGCACTTCCCATCAAGGGGCCGTCCACGTGCCGCCGTACGACTGGATCGCATCACGTTCGCCACATCCCGCGCCCGCGAGCTACTCCCGCCCAGCCGACCCGGTCTGAGGAGGAGCGCTCGTGCGGATGCCCTACTCGATCGACTTCACGGGCTCGACGGGCTCGCGTTGCAGCGCAGGAGCAGGGCTCGACTGCAGGCCTTGGCCCTCTGGCCGAGCTCGACGGAGGTGTGCGGCCTCCCATACCATGCCGCCGACACGATCATCTCCAGAGCCCTGCATGACCCAGCGAGAGCCCCACACCCACTCCCCCTACGGCCAGCTCGTCGGGACTCGCGTCGTCCACGCCGACCGCGAGCGTGGAACGATCGAGATCGAGTACGAGACGAAGCCCGAGTTCACCAATCGGATCGGGACCGTGGCCGGGGGGATGATCGCCGGCCTGCTCGATTCGGTGACGGGGCTCGTGGCGAACGGGGGCCTGCCGCGAGGCGAGTTCGCCGTGCACACGTCACTGTCGGTCCGCTATCACTCACCGGCTTCGCCGGGTCGTGTCAGCGGCCGGGGCGAGGTGGTGTCGGTGTCGGGGCGTGACATCGAGTCGCGCGGCGAGCTCTTCGACGAGCAGGGCACGCGGCTCGCGTCTGCCGAGGCGACACTCCGCGTGATCCGCAACCCGAAGAAGGATGGATAGGAGGAGAGACAATGGCCACCGAGAAGCAGGTCGCGCGATTCGGTCCGTTCGCCAACGCCATTGCGAACGGCGTGAAGAAGGGCGACACGATCTATCTGTCGGGTCAGGTCGGCATCGACGACGCGGGCCAGGTCGTCGGCGCAGGCGACATCGGAGCGCAGGTGCGGCAGGCCTACGCCAACGTCGCCGAGACGCTCTCGCACTTCGACGCCACCATGGACGACATCGTCGACGAGACCTGGTTCGTGACCGACGTCGCCAGCGTGATGGGTAACATGAAGGGCGTCTTCGGCATCCGCGCAGAGTGCTTCGGGGGCGATCCCCAGGTCGCGCAGACCCTGATCGAGATCTCGTCGCTCGTGATGCCGGAGCTGCTCGTCGAGATCAAGTGCATCGCCCGTGTGTGAGCCCGGTCTGCACCTGTGAGCGTCACGCTTCGCTCGTGCCGGCCCATGCGACCACGAACGCGAACGCTCCGACACCGACGTTGGCCGCGCACCAGCCGACCCGCAGCGCATCGCTGAACAGCCCGTGACCCGCCGCGCGGCGATTGGCCTCCCAGACCCAGGCGCTGATGCCGTGGTAGACGAAGATCGCCGCGGGCACGAAGGCGAGCTGGTAGCCCCATCGCGCCTCGAGGAAGAGACCGACAGCGGCCAGACCGTAGATCCAGCCGAGCGCGACGTCGGCCACGGCGATGCCGTGCTCGTAGACTCGGTACGAAGCGGGCATGTCGCGCTCCTGCAGCCCGAGGCGCGTCGCGAGATCCCAGTCGAGCACCGAGACGAGCTGCCCCGCGAAGTGGAAGCCGAAGCCGAGAACCAGGATCGCGATGCCTGCCACGACGTTCGCGTAGGGGATGTCGGGGATCATCGGGCCAGGGGATCCGGACCGGCGGACGCGGTGCTCGTCACGGCCGACGGCTCGTCCTTCGCGAAGCGATCGCTCAGCCGCTGGAACACCACGAAGAAGACCGGCACCAGCACCACGGCGATGATCGTCGCGGCCAGCTGTCCGCCGAGCACCACGGTGCCCAGCGAGCGCCGACTCGCCCCGCCGGCCCCGCTGGCCACGACCAGCGGCAGCACGCCCAGCACGAACGAGAACGAGGTCATGAGGATCGGCCGGAAGCGCAGCCGGCATGCCTCTGCTGCCGCCTCGAGCACGGGCTTGCCACCGAAGCGGAGCTCGCGCGCGAACTCGACGATCAGGATCGCGTTCTTGCTCGCGAGCGCGACCAGGAGCACGAGCCCGATCTGCATGTAGACGTCGTTCTGGAGACCGCGCAGCGCCACGGCCGTCACCGCGCCGAGCAGGCCGAGCGGCACCGCGAACACCACGGCGGCGGGCGCCGTCCAGCTCTCGTACTGCGCGGCCAGCACCAGGAACACGAGCAACGCGGCCAGCCCGAAGAGCGCCACCGCCTCGCCGCCGATCTGCTTCTCCTGGTACGACATGCCCGTCCACTCGAAGCCCATCGTATTCGGCAGCTTGCGCTCGGCCATGCCCTCCATGAGGGTCAATGCCTGGCCCGAGCTGAAGCCGGGCGCCGCGGCGCCGTTGATCGTGGCCGACGGATAGAGGTTGTACCGCGTGATGATCTGCGGGCCGAAGCTCTCTCTCATCGACATCACCGTGCCGATGGGCACCATCGAGCCGTCGGACTTGCGCACCTGCAGGCGCGCGACGTCGGCCTTGTCCTGGCGGAACGGCGCATCGGATTGCAGGGTCACCTTGTACGTGCGGCCGAAGCGGTTGAAGTCGTTCACGTAGGCCGAGCCGAGGGCGGCCTGCAACGTGTCGAAGACGTCACTCAGCGGCAGGCCGAGCGCCTTCACCTTCGTGCGGTCGACGTCGGCGAAGAGCTGGGGGACGCGCGCGCGGAAGGTGGTGTTCAGGCGCTGCAGCCCCGCCTGGGCCTCGCCGTCGACCACGAACTCGTCGGCCAGGGTCTGCAGCGTGTCGAAGCCGACGCCCATGCGATCCTGCAGCTGCATCTGGAAGCCGCCCGAAACGCCGAGGCCGTTGATCGCGGGCGGCACGAACGTGAAGGCGATCCCCTCCTGAATGCCGAGCAGCTTGCGCTGTACCGTGCCGACGATCGCCTCCTGCGATAGATGCGGGTCGGTCCGCTCGTCCCAGGGGTCCATCACGACGAACGACATCGCGACGTTCGAGAGATTGGCGCCGTCGATGATCGAGTAGCCGACGATGGTGACCGCGTCCTGCACGCCAGGCGTCGTGCGGTACGCCTCCTCCATCATCTTTGCGACCTCGCCCGTGCGCTCGAGCGAGGCGGCGTCGGGGAGCTGCGCCTGCGCGAAGAAGTAGCCCTGGTCCTCGGTCGGCAGGAAGCCGGTCGGCAGGCGGGTGAAGCCCCAGCCCGACACGGCCGTGATTGCGGCAAAGAGGGCCATGGCGATGGCCGTGCGCCGGACCGCCAGCTTCACGACGCGCATGTAGCCCGTCGTCGCCGAGTCGAAGGCGCGGTTGAAGGCGCCGAAGGCGCCCTTGTCGGTGAGCGACGTCGGCCGCAGCAGGATCGCTGACATCGCGGGGCTGAGAGTCAGCGCGTTGAGCGAGCTGATCACGGTGGCCGCGGCGATGGTCAGCGCGAACTGCTGATTCAAGGCGCCAGTGATCCCGCCGCTGAACGCCGCGGGCACGAACACGGCCAGCAGCACGAGGGTCGTGGCGATCACCGGGCCGCCGACCTCCTCCATCGCCCGGATCGCCGCATCCTTCGAAGAGAGCCCCTCCTCGGCCATCAGCCGTGTCACGTTCTCCACCACGACGATCGCATCGTCGACGACGATGCCGATCGCGAGCACGAGCCCGAAGAGCGTGAGCAGGTTGATCGAGAAGCCGAGCATCCCCATCACCGCGAAGGTACCGACGAGCGAGACCGGGATCGTGATCGCCGGGATCAAGGTCGCGCGCCAGTCCTGCAGAAAGACGTAGATGGTGATGAACACCAGCAGGATCGCGATGAAGAGCGTCTCGTACACCTCGTCGATCGACGCTTCGACGGCCAGCGTGGTGTCGAACGGAATGCGCCACTCGACGCCGTCGGGGAACGACACCTCCATCTCGTGCATCTCGGCACGGATGCGTGTTGCGAGATCGAGCGCGTTGGCCCCCGGCAGCTGATAGATCGCGACCGCCGCCGTCGGCTGGCCGTTCAGGGTGGAGAACTGCGTATACGTCTCACCGCCGAGCTCGACGCGGGCGACGTCCTTCAGCCGCAGCACGGCCCCGCCCTCGCCGGTCTTGATGACGATGTCCTCGAACTGCTCGACGCTCTCGAGCCGCCCGAGGCTGTTGATCGTGTACTGGAACGGCGTGCCTGCCGGCGCCGGCGGCTGGCCCAGCTGCCCGGCCGCCACCTGCACGTTCTGCTCGCGAATCGCCGCCACCACGTCCTCGGTCGTCAGCCCACGCGCGAGCAGCCGGTTCGGATCTACCCAGACGCGCATGCTGTAGTCGGCGCCACCGAAGATCGAGACGTCACCCACACCGCGGATGCGCTTCAGCGTGTCGACGAGGCGCAAAGTCGCGAAGTTCGACAGGTAGAGCGAATCGAACCCGCTCCCCTCCGAGGCGGTGAGCGAGATGAGGAGGACGATACTCGTCGACTTCTTGTTGGTGCTGATGCCCTGGCGCTTCACCTCCTCGGGCAGCTTCGGCTCGGCAATGGCGACCCGGTTCTGCACGAGCACCTGGGCCATGTCGAGATCGGTGCCGACGTCGAAGGTGACGGTCAGGTTGTACGAACCGTCGTTCGCGCTCGTCGAGGACATGTAGATCATGTTCTCGACGCCGTTCACCTCCTGCTCGATCGGCGCAGCCACCGTCTCGGCGACGACCTTCGCGTTCGCGCCGGGGTACACGGTCGACACCGCCACCGTCGGTGGCGTGATCTCGGGATACTGCGCGATCGGCAGACCGGGCAGGGTCACGAGACCGGCGATCACGACCACGATCGCGAGCACCGTCGCGAAGATCGGCCGCTCGATGAAGAAGCGAGAGAACATGCCCGGCTACTCGCCTGGCTCGGTGGGAGCGGCCGGCGTGGCCGGCGCGGCGGATGCGCCCGAGTCGGGGGGCACCGGCTCGGCCATCTGCGCCGTGACCCTGGCGCCGGGCCGTGCACGCTGAAGCCCGTTCACGACGATGCGCTCGTCGGGCGTGATGCCCGAGACGATCCGCCGCATGCCGTCGTACACGTCGGCGACCTGCACGTAGCGCTGCTCGACCACGTCGCCCTCACCGACGACGAGCACGAAGCGCCCGCCCTGATCGGTGCCCAGCGCACGGTCGGGTACCAGCATCGCGCCCTCGAAGCGGCCCACCGGGATGCGCACGCGCGTGAACGAGCCCGGCATGATGATGTCCTCGAACTCTCCCTCGTTCTCGAGTACGCCGCGCAGCTCGAGCGTCCCGGTCGCGTCGTCGATCAACGAGTCCGCGAAGTCGAGGAAGCCCTTGTGCGGGTAGCCCTCTTCGTCCGCGAGCCCGACCTCGACAGGGGGGACCCCCGGACTGGGCGTGCGCCCATAGCGCGTGCCGCCACTGGCCTCGTAGCCGACCGAAGAGGGCTCGAGGTCTTCTTCTTCGGCAGGCTCGGCGTCGACGGGCTGGTGCGTTGCGATCTCGGTGTCGACCGCTGCCTCCTCGGTCATTCGATCGCTGGGGCCCGCCTCTTCGGCCGCGGCGACATCTGCCGCGTCGGCCCCTTCGAGCGCGGGGGCCTCATCGGATGCGTCGGCTTCGGACGCGGCCTGCAGGGAGGCGTCCGACTCGCCGAGCGCCTCTTTCCTACGCGCCCGGATCTGCTGTTGGATCCGCAGCACGTCGAGCTCGCTGATCTGGAAGTAGACGAAGAGCGGCGAGTAGTCGACGACGTCGGTGAGCAGCGTCGTCTCGCCCGCGCCCACCAGGTTGCCCAGATCGACCCGGTGCCGGCCCGCTCGCCCGTCGATGGGTGACTTGACGTACGCGTAGTCGAGGTGGAGGTCGGCGTCGGCGAGCGCCG
This sequence comes from uncultured Spirochaetaceae bacterium, assembly GCA_964474355.1. Taxonomy (GTDB): domain Bacteria; phylum Myxococcota_A; class UBA9160; order UBA9160; family UBA4427; genus CAYYSY01. The sequence continues at coordinate 24,926 of CAYYSY010000001.1, forward strand.
CCTCGGCCGCGAGCACCGCGGCGTCCGCCTTGTCGCGCTCGGCCTTGAAGCGCAGGTACTCGATCTCGCTCGTCGCCTTCTGCCGGTAGAGCTGGCGCGAGCGCTCGAAGCTCGTCTGCGCGAGCGCCGCCTCGGCCTGGCGGCTCGAGAGTTCCGCCTTCTTCGCGGCGACCTCGACCTCGAAAGGCATCGGGTCGATCACGAAGAGGAGATCGCCCTTCTTCACGTCGGTGCCGGGCGTGTAGTGCATGCTCTGCAGGTAGCCCTTCACCCGCGCCTGCACCTGCACCGACTCGACCGCGCGCGTCCGGCCCGTGTACGACAGGTAATCGAGCACGTCCTTCACGACCGGCTTCTGCACGGTGACGGTGGGCGGCGGCGGCTCGACGTAGGTGTTCTCTGCGCACGCGGTCAGGTGACATGCCGCGAGCAGGCTCAGCGCGATGGCGCACATGCGGGGCTTCATCGGGTCGTCCTGCGTCCTTCGCATCGGGGAACGAGCAGAGTGCGCCGGGTCGTCACGCGGCGCATGACGACGGCATCGTACTCGCAGTCGCGGGCGAGTGTAGGCAGATTGCGCCGCGGCGTCATTCGCCCGAGCTGGCGATCGCACATCCTTCGGCGGGCAGATCGCCGCGGCTTCAGCCGTAGAGTGCAGTCCGGAGATCGAGCTCTTCGACGATGCCGTCGAGCCGGAGCCGTCGCGGGTTGAATCGTTCATGCTCGATCTGGACGAAGAGCTCGTCGGTCGGCAGCGTCGCCGGGGTCGCGAACCCGTAGGCGCCGCCCTCGACGGTCGTGCCCTCGGCGAGCCGCTCGACCACGGCGCCACCCTGCTCGTGGGTGACACGTACGCGCGCACCCTCCACGGCTGGCCGCTCGCTCGCCGGGTCGCGATCGCTCTCGAAGACGAGCACCCGGCCGGTGCGCCCATCGGGCGCGCGCTCGACCTCGACGCGCAGGTCGTGCAGCCAGACCATCGACTCGTCGACGAAGCACGCGAACCCGCGCTCCTTCGCCTGGCGTGCGCTGTTGGCCTGGAGCGACACGTCCTGCGGCGCCATTCCGTGGTCGGCGGTCATCACGAAGAGCGTGTCCTGCAACCGGCCCTGGGCCTCGAGCAGGTCGAGGACGCGGCCGATCCGCACGTCGCCCTCGGCCAGCGCATCGGCGAGCCCCTCGGAGTGCGGGCCGTACTCGTGGCCGACGCCGTCGGTGATGATGAACTCCTGATAGACGAAGTCGGGCGAGCGCAGATCGTCGCGCTCGAAGAGCTCGATCACCTGGGCCATGCCTCGCGAGTCGAGCATCGACTCCTTCGCCGCGTCCTCGTTGCCGTCGGCTGTCCAGCGCGGGCTCTCGTCGCTGCGCAGCTTTGCTGTCAGCGACTTGAGCCGATCCTTGTCACCGAGGACGCGCCCCTCGAGCACCGCGTGGTCGGCGCCCCGACCGAAGGGGGCATGGATCGCCGCCGTCATGCAGTCGTCGCCGCGCACGCGCGCGAACGCCTCGTAGAGGCTCTCGACGTCGCGACTCGAGAAGCCCTCGGTGTGCACCTGCTGGCCCTGGGGCGAGACCGCCTCTCGCTTCTCGCGCAGGTAGTAGCTCGGGTTCACGACGTCGTGATGCCCGCACCATGCGCCAGTGCCGAGCGCGGTGTGGCTCGGCCACGTGATCGACGGGAAGTTCACGATCGAGCCGCTCTCGAAGATGGCCGCACGCTCGCGCAGCCCGAGCAGATTCGGGTAGCGCTCGGGGTGATCGCGAAGCAGGTGCTCGAGCGCGGTCTGGTGCAGCCCGTCGATCAGCAGCACGTAGAGATATTTCGGGCGCAGGCCGTCTGGGTCGAGCACCTCGCGCATCACGCGCCCGTCCTGCCGCGCGAGCAGCACGTCGGGGGCGACGCCGCGCTCGCTCGAGGTGCGCCCGGTCGCATCGCGCCCGTCGACGAGCGGAAAGTCGAGGGCCGCGAGCACCGTCGGCGCGACGTCCACCGAGCGTGCCGCGAGATCGTGCAGGCCCGGCTTCACACCACGCCCGACGAGCCAGAGCGGCGCACGCGCCTGCCGCACGTGCAGCCCGCCGTGCTGACCGGGCTGCAGCCCGAGGCACCAGTCGTTGGACGAGAGCGCCATGTCGGGCGCGTTCGGCGAGTCGAAGAGCTGTGCGATGCGCTCGTAGCCGAACGGGTAGCTCTGATGCTCGCTCGCGATGAAGCGACGGTCGGCATCGTCGGCGTCGAAGCCCGACGCGGCCGCCGCCGCCTGCTCCTCGGCGAGCGTGCGCAGCGCGTTCGGGTCCTGATTCGCGATCGGGTTCTCGCCCACGACCTCGAGCACCTCGAAGTCGAGCTCCCCCGCGCCGTCGATCACGCGCCTGAAGCGCACCATCCCCCGCCGCGACCACACCTCGTAGTCACCGCTCGAGGGCGCATCGTCGGGTCCATGCCGGTAGAGCGAGATCAGGTCGCACCAGTCGCGAGCCGGCGGCTCGGTGAGCAGCGCCTGGATCAGACGGTGCGCCGACTCGACGTTGTCCGGGCCGATGCCCTGATCGACCAGCCGCTCGGGTCCGTGCTTGATGAGGGGCATCGACGCTCTCCCAGTCGAACCGGCAGGTCAGCCGGGCGGTCAGACGCTAGCAATCACGTGCTCGACGGAATCCGGCGCCCGTGCAGCGGGGGTGTGGGGCGAGGCGCAACCGCGTTCCACCGCGCCGCGACACGTCAGGATCGCGGGCGCCAGCCGGCATGACGCACGTAGGCCGGACGCGCCTCCTTCTCCCCACTGTCCCGCTCGAGCTGGAGGGCGAGCCATTGGAACCACTCGCCCCATGAAGGCTGCATCTGCTCAGCGCGGTACACATCGGTCCAACGCTCGAGCTTGCGCCAGCAGACGAGCGCGATGCCTCCAGCGAGATCACGCACGAGATCGTACGACGCCATCTCGCGGTAGACGATCAGGCCGATGCTCTCGAAGGTCGTCGTGACTTCGATGGCGGCTCGCTGGAGCTCCGGCCCTCCCGCGCGCAATTCCTCCGCCGAGCAGTCGTCGGGCAAGCCCCGAACCAGCTCGACCGCGCGCGAGAAATCGGGGCTGTAGAAGGAACGAGTCAGCTCCACCGCAACTGCCTGCCGCCGCTGTGCGCGGAACTCGCGTAGCTGCACGAGGGCGAAGCCCCCACCGCCTACGATCGTGAGTGCGCCGAGCACCTCGGCCATGTTCGCGAGCGTCTGCAGATCCAATGGGGCTCCGGTTGCCGGGGTAGCCGCGGCTACCCCTTCGGCTTCACCCAGCGATGCACGAACGCATCGGTGGGCAGATCCATCTTGAAGAACGGCGCGGCGCGTGGATCGTCGGAGTTCGACATGAAGTCGGCCGTGGCCTCGAGGACGAAGCCCGCCGCTTCGAAGTCCTCCTTCACGAGCGCCTCGTCGATGCGATGGAGCTCGTCGAACACCTCGGCACCACGGGCGCCCTCCTTCGCGCGATGATCCACCACGATGATGCGGCCACCAGGCTTCATCTTCTTGTTGAGCCCGCGTAGGTACCGCTTGTGGTCGAAGTCGCTGCGCCGGCTGAGATAGGTGTCGTGGTACGTGAAGATCATCGTCACGACGTCGAGATCCTTCGCGCTCCGCGGCAGCGGGGAGGCGATCTCGCGATCGACGCGCACGACGTTCGCGTTGACAGGCCTGGCGAGACGAGCCGGCCAGGTCTCGCTCACGTACTTCTCGACCACGGTGGGCGTGTTGTGCCCGTAGACCCTGCCTTCGGGGCCGACCGCGCGTGCGAGCAGCTCGGTCGTGTAGCCGTCGCCGGCACCGATGTCGGCGGCGGTCATGCCGGGGCCGATCCTGGCGAATACGAGCAGCTCGGCGGGCGACCGGCGCACATCGCGGTTTCGGTCCGCGTCGACCCGGTCGTCGGACCAGACGATCGCGTTGGCGTGCGCCCGGTCGATGACGGCAGGCCCATCGGCGGTGGCGACGGGCACGCCGACAGCACAGAGCACGACGGCGGCGATGGCCATCGGCAATGCATGCGCGCGGATGCGTGCCCGAGCGCGCTGGGCGGTGACGGTGTGGGCGGAGGCGGGGCGGAGGCGTGAGTGGATGCCTGGGGCCGATCCGTTCGGGAAGGTGCGCATGGGCGGCTCTCCTTCGATGTGAACGAGGTTGTAGGCGCCTGCGAAGTGTATCCGAGCAATCACGCAGGAATCCGTGGGAAGCTGCCGGCGTGCGAGCCGGCGCCGGGCCCCTCGGGTGAGGGGCCCCACGCCGAGCCGGTCTTGGGTCGAGGATCGGCGCGCCTCAGCCTGACTCGACGTCACACCCGCTGGCTCGGGCCATGAGTCGCCGGACCGACAGTCGCCGCGCCGCCCCGATCGGCGGCCCGGCCGGGCGAGCGAAATGTCAGGCGGACCAATGGCTTTCGCGTATTGACGACGCCCGTGCATGGACCACAATCACGGGTCCCCGTGCGCGACCGACTCGCGCCCCGGGGAGCGCGGTCGGTGTGTCGGATCCCGGCACCGGCCGCAGCCGTCCAGTCTCGAGCTCGGCCCCCCATGACGCGCCGTGTCCAGGCCGGATGCGCGTTCGCGGGGGAGCGGCCCGCGGCGCGCGCGGCTCCCAGTGGATCCGTACAGCGAGACTGCAAGCTCGGGGCAGGTTCTCCTCTATGTCCCGGCAATCCAGACACCGACGGCACGGATCGGCACACCCACTACTGCACCTCCCACTACGAGCACCTTTCGTCGAGCACCATCGATCGAGACGCCGATCGAGCCGGGATCGACCCAGATAGAGAGACGAAATCCCCATGAGCAATGCATCCCCCAGCGGCGCCGAAGCGCGCAAGATCCTCGCCAGCCGCGACATCCAGAAGGTGGTCGTGCTCGGCGCCAACGGCACCATGGGCTTCGGCAGCGCGGCGCTCTTCACGACCGCCGTGCCCGAGGTGACGTTCCTCGCGCGCACCACCGAGAAGGCCCAGGAGGGCCTCGACGGCGCGATCGGCCAGGTGCGTTCGCCCACAGTCGCGTCGCGCTCGAAGGTCGGCAACTACGACGACGACCTCGAGAAGGCCGTCGGCGAGGCCGACATCGTCTTCGAGGCGCTGACCGAAGACTTCGCGATCAAGAAGGACATGTTCGATCGCGTCGAGAAGGCGCGCCGCGACGACTCGATCGTCGCGACCGTGACCTCGGGGCTCTCGATCAACGCGCTCTGCGAGGGACGCAGCGACAGCTTCCGCAAGTCGTTCATGGGTCTGCACTTCTTCAACCCGCCGAACGTCATCGTCGGCACCGAGCTGATCGCGGGCAACGACACCGACCCCGCCCTCGTCGACTTCATCGACGTGTTCTCGCGCGTGCGCCTCGGCCGCGAGATGATCCGCACCCACGACACGCCGGCCTTCGCAGGCAACAGGGTCGGCTTCAAGCTCCTGAACGAGTGTGCGCAGCTCGCCGAGCAGATCAGCCCGGCGCTCGTCGATCGCATCGTCGGTCCGTACACCGGCCGGGCGCTGACCCCGCTCGCGACGATCGACCTCGTCGGTTGGGACATCCATCGCGCCATCGTCGACAACGTGTACGAGAACACGAAGGACGAGGCACACGACACGAATCGGCTGCCCGACTACATGGCCGATCTCATCGCGAAGGGCGTGCTCGGCAACAAGACCAAGGGCGGCTTCTTCAAGAAGGACGGCAGGACCCGCCTCGTGCTCGACCCGAAGACGGGCGACTACACGCCCGAGGCCGACATCGCCCTGCCCGACCTGTCGTACATCGACCGGGTGGCGGTGCTCCACCACCAGGGGCGCTACGAGGAGGCCATGCAGGTCTTCCTGACGGCCGAGGGTGACGAGGCGGCGCTCGCTCGCAAGGTGATCGGCGGCTACATCGCCTACGCATTCCACCGCGTGGGTGAAGTGACGGACGACATCGACGGCATCGACCGCATCATGGGCATGGGCTTCAACTGGGCGCCGCCGGGCGTCCTGGTCGACACCCTCACGCCTGCGGGCGCGGTTCGCATGATCGAGGGCGCAGGCCTCGCCGTACCGGAGGCGCTCACGAAAGCCGCCGAGACCGGCGATCCCAAGCGCTTCTTCCAGCATCCCAACATCAACACCGGCCGATTCTTCGTCGCGGGCTGAGCCCGGGCGAATCCGTACCGCATCGATCGATCCAACCGGAGGAACACCCCCATGGCAGCTGGCTCCGAAGTCTACGTGCTCGGTGGCTACCAGACCGACTTCGCCCGCAACTGGACGAAGGAGAGCAAGCACTTCTCGTCGCTGATGCGCGAGAGCGTGCACGGCGCCCTCGAGGCGACGCAGATCGCTCCCGAAGAGGTAGAGAGTGCCCACGTCGGCAACTTCGCCGCCGAGCTCTACTGCATGCAGGGCCACCTCGGCGCGTTCTTCACCGAGGTCGACCCGGCCTTCAGTGGTCTGCCCACCGGTCGCCACGAGGCCGCCTGCGCTTCGGGCTCGATCGCGCTGCTCGCCGCGAGCGCGGAGATCGAGGCCGGCCGCTACGACCTGCAGGCCGTCGTCGGCATCGAGCAGATGAAGACGGTCTCGGCCGCGGAGGGCGGCGCCTTCCTCGGTACGGCCGCGTGGTACGAAGAGGAGGCCGACGGCGTCGAGTTCCCCTTCCCCAAGCTCTTCGGCCGGCTCGGTGACGAGTACGACAAGCGCTACGGGCTCAAGTACGAGCACCTGGCCGAGATCAGCCGGCTCAACTACGACAACGCCAAGCTGAACCCGAACGCCCAGACGCGCACCTGGTACATGAACAAGGAGCACGCGCTGCTGCAGAACGACGACAACCCCGCCGTGGGTGGCCGTGTCCGCATCAGCGACTGCTCGCAGGTGACCGACGGTGCCGTGTGCGTCTTCCTCGCCTCCCGCGAGTACGCCGAGAAGTGGGCCAAGGGCACGGGCATGAAGCTCGCCGACATCCCGCGGATCAAGGGCTGGGGCCACAACACGGCGCGCCTGCGCTTCGACGACAAGGTCGCCGAGAGCGCCAAGGACGAGTACGTGCTGCCCCACGTCCGCTCGACCATCACCAGCGCGTGGCAGCGCGCTGGCATGGCCGGCCCGGACGACGTCGACGGCATCGAGACCCACGACTGCTTCACCACGAGCGAGTACATGGCGATCGATCACTTTGGGCTCACCAAGCCCGGCGAGAGCTGGAAGGCCATCGAGGCCGGCTGGCTCGAGATCGACGGCAAGTACCCGATCAACCCGAGCGGAGGCCTCATCGGCGCCGGTCACCCGGTGGGCGCCACCGGCGTGCGCCAGCTGCTCGACGGCTACAAGCAGGTGACGGGCACGGCGGGTGACTACCAGGTCGAGGGCGCGAAGAACTTCCAGACCCTCAACATCGGCGGCAGCGGCACCACGAGCTGCAGCTTCGTCATCGGCGTCTGACGTCGCGCGAGCCTCGAGGCTCGCATCGCTTCATGGAATGGGACGCCCCGATGCTTCGGCATCGGGGCGTTCTTCGTTTCGGGGGCGCTACGGCCGGCTCAGACGGAAGACGGCGACGCTGCCTCTCGCTTCGTCGATGTCCGGGAAGCCCGCCACGATGTCCGGGTAATCCGGTCGATACTTGTCCACGTAGCGCTGCAGAATCGCCTCCCAGCCCTCGGTCACAGGGGTCGCGACGAGGGCGTAGGTGTCGCCGCCGAGTCGCAGCTCGACCGGCGAGCCCTCGCCGATCATCTTCACCCAGCCGCTCTCCCGGCTGCCGACGACGTGCAGCTCGCCGTCGGCTTCGATGACCCAGATGATCACCACCCGCGGCAGGGTGCCCGGCACGCGTAGCTTGATCTCGTGGACGCCCGACGTATCCGGCCAGCGTTCGGGCGCCTCGGCCGGCGTGCCTCCGATGAAGAGGCCGGGCATCGGTCCGATCGGGGCCGCCACGGCCAGCACGAGGACGAGGACGAGAACGATCGACGCGGCGATCTTGAGGATCTTCATGGGCAGTGCTCCTCTGGTTTCGAAGCCTCGGCTTCTGCGAGGTGACTCAAACCCGCTCCACGACGGGGCGGGCTGAGTCGGCGCGCGCTTCGCTGCGCGCCCGCTCGAGCTCGGAGATCGCCTCACGCAACACGGTGAGCGACGTCCGCAGGAAGAGCGTCGCGATGCCCACCCCCACGATCACGTCGGGCCAGATCGAATGCGACCATGCGACGAGGGCCGCGGCGACGATCACGGCGACGTTCGCGACGAGGTCGTTGCGCGAGCAGAGCCAGGTCGAGCGCAGATTGACGTCGTCGGCCCGGTGACGCCACAGCAGCACGAAGCAGATGCCGTTCGCGCCCAGCGCGAGGGCACCGACGGCGGCCATGGTCGGCGCGACCGGCGGCACGCCGCTTCGCAGTGACAGCCCCGCCTCGACGAGGACGCCGACACCGAACGCCGCCATGATCGCGGCCTTGAACAGCGCCGCGCGTGCACGCCACGCGAGGCTTCGATGGAGCACGTAGAGGCTGAATCCATACACGCTCGCGTCGCCGAGCATGTCGAGCGAGTCGGCGAGCAGCGCCGTCGAGCCGGCGACCAGCCCGGCCCCGAACTCGACGCAGAACATGAGCGCATTGATCACCAGTACGGCCGTCAGAACGCGGCGCTGGGAGATTCGCATCTCGGCCAGCTCGCTCGCCTTGGCCTCGCAGCAATCGTCCATCGCTTGCGCGCTCCAGATCGACCCGGCGATCGAACCCGCCGTCTCGCTTCACCTCGCAGGCCATCAGGGTATCAGACGCGAGGGGGTGCCCTCCGGCCGACGCCCGAGTGGCTAGACTCGTGAGCCGAATCTCGCGGATGGACTCGGCGAATCGACCGATCCCGCGCGCGCCCGGAGACGACCCGTTGCCCCAGCCCATGCATCGCATCCAGCTGCTTCCCCTCCTCCTGCTCCTCCTCCTCGCCACGCTCTCCGCCGCCCCTTCGTTTGCGTCCGAAGAAGACGCCGGCGGCATGGGCCCTGCCTTCAGTGAGGGCGACGTGCTCGGCTACGACGACGTCGTCAAGCTGCGGCCATACCTTCCCGAGGAGTTCTGGGTCAACCGCGACTTCTTCTTCTTCGAGGGGATGCAGCTCGAGATCGGGCCATCGCATCATGACTACGCGCCGTCGAAGCAGATGAAGGACGCCACCGACGCGTACCATCACCTCGCTCGCATCGGCCCCGACAACAGCCTCGAGGGCTATGTCGCAGGCCGCGCGTTTCCGACCGAGACGATCGACTGCGCCACCGACCCGCAGGCCGGCACCAAGATCATGTGGAGCTTTCGCAGCTTCGGCGGCAACGGCAGGGCGAGCTTCTACTACTCGTACTGGGATCGCGGCGAGGAGCTGCCGCTCTACTACGAGGGCACGGGCGGCGGCATCCAGCTCGCCCACCGCATCGAGCCGAGCTACCTCGAGGCGAATGGCGGCGACATCTTCCGCAACGAGAAGCGCAAGAGCGCGTCGGGTGTCGAGGTGGTCGCACCGTTCGATGCCCGCGGCATCATGCTACTCACGTACCGCTACAAGGCCGCCGACAAGGCGCGCAGCGAGGCCAAGAACGACGACACCTGGGTCTACGTGCCGACGCTCCGGCGCGTGCGGCGCATCTCGACCGCTCAGCGCACCGACTCGATCTCGGGCACCGACTTCACCATGGACGACCTCAACAGCTTCAACGGCGTCGTCCCGCAATACGAGTGGGAGTGCCTGGGCGAGCTCGACATCATCGCGCCCGGCAATACGCGAATGGCGGGCTACCCCTACAACGAAGACCAGAGCTTCGGCCCCTTCGGCCTCTCGTTCGCCGACGACCGCTGGGAGATGCGGAAGGTCTGGAAGGTGCGGATGACGCCGAAGAACGGCGATCATCCCTACTCGTACAAGGACATCTTCATCGACCAGCAGACGTTCGTGCCGCACTACTCGTTCGCCTACGACCGCAAGGACGAGCTGTGGAAGATCATCTGGCACGCGAAGCGTTGGAGTCAGGACGAGTCACTCACCGGCGTGTGGTTCCCCGGCTCGACCGAGATCCCCGAGCCGAATGCGCTGGTCGTCGTCTCCGACCTCATCGTGAACGTGCAGACGGGCACGGGCAACCGCATCGAATTCTGGGACGCCCACTCGATCCCCGACATGAGCAAGGGCAAGATCAGGCGCTTCATCGACGTGGGGCGGCTCACGAAGGGGCGCTGATGCGGCGCGGAGCCGTTTCTGGAGCGTCCCGCATCTGCGATGATCCGCGCCGATGAGCACGCACGCGAGCGCACCCGGACAGCTCCTCTTCGCAGGCCTCCCCGGCCTGGACGTGCCCGACGACCTCGCGGGCCTGATCCGCGAAGGCCGCGTCGGCGGTGTCACGCTCTTCGCCCGCAACATCGGCACGCCCGACGAGACCCGGCGCCTGACCGACGCCCTGCACGCATTGGCGCCCGCGGACGCGCCGCTCTGCGTCGCCATCGACCAGGAGGGCGGCCGCGTGCAGCGGCTGCGCGCACCGTGGACCGAGTTCCCTCCGGCCCGTGCGCTCGGCACTCACGACGACGTCGAGCGGACGCGTGCAGTTGGCGCCGCCATCGGCACCGAGCTTCGCGACGCGGGCTTCGACCTCGACTTCGCGCCCTGCTGCGACGTCGACTCGAACCCCGACAACCCGGTGATCGGCGATCGCAGCTTCGGCCGCTCCGCCGAGGTCGTGGCCCGCCACGCCGCCGCCTTCATCGAGGGGCTGCAGTCGACCGGCGTCGCCGCCTGCGCCAAGCACTTCCCCGGTCACGGCGATACGCACGTCGACAGCCACCACGCGCTTCCCCGGGTCGCGACGCCCCTCGAACGCCTGCGCGCCGTCGAGTGGCCCCCCTTCGCGGCGGCCCGAGACGTCGACGTCGCCAGCATGATGACCGCGCACGTCGTCGTCGAGTCACTCGACACCGAGCGACCTTCGACGCTCTCGCGCGCGGCCCTCGACGTGCTTCGCCGCGAGCTCGGCTACGAGGGCCCCGTCTTCACCGACGATCTCGAGATGAAGGCCATCGCCGATCACTACTCGCCAGAGGAGATCGTGGGACATGCGCTCGGCGCCAGCGCCGACGTGCTGCTCGTCTGTAGCCGCGACGACCTGCGCGACGCCGTGCTCGACGCGCTCGAGTCGGGACCGGCCGCTCGACTGACTGCGTCGCTCGAGCGCATGGCCCGATTCAAGGCGAGGTGGCTGTCGCCGCGCGGTGGGCTCGCAGTGGGCGGGGCGCCACCCTACCCGGCTCATGTCTCTCTCGCGGAGCGCGTCGGCTGACCCCGCATCCGCCGGATCAGTGGACGCTGAGCCAGGCATGGCGTCACCCGGTGGCTTGCTAGCATTCGAAGCCACGCCGCCCGGCATCCGTCTCGCATCGAATCCCAGGAGCCCCCATGTCCGACACCCGCACCCGTCCCCTCGTCTTCGGCGCCGAGCTCTCGCCCTACTCGGTGAAGGTCCGCTCGTACCTCCGCTACAAGGGCATCGATCACGAGTGGACCGAGCGCAACCAGTCGAACATGGCGCTCTACCAGCAGCACGCGAAGCTGCCGCTGATTCCGCTGGTGCTCATGCCCGACGACACCGCCTTCCAGGACTCGACGCCGATCATCGAGCGCTTCGAGGCCGGGCATCCCGAGCCGTCCATCCACCCCGACGACCCAGCGCTCGCGTTCGTCTCGGCGCTCGTCGAGGAGTTCGGCGACGAGTGGGGCAACAAGTGGATGTTCCACTACCGCTGGTGGTACGAGCCCGACCAGCGCTCGGCGGCCGAGCGCCTCTCTGTCGCGATGGCGCCCGAGGGCGCGTCGCTCGAAGAGCGCGCCCCGATCGTCGACATGATCATGGGCCGCATGACCAAGCGGACGTGGTTCGTCGGCTCGTCCGCACAGACGAAGGACGCGATCGAAGGCTCGTGGAAGAAGGGCCTCGATCAGCTCGAAGCGCACCTCGACGGCCGCCCCTACCTCTTCGGCGGTCGCCCGGCCTTCGCCGACTTCGGCCTGTGGGGTCAGGTCTACAACGCGTGGACCGACCCGACGCCGAAGCCCATGGTCGAGGCGTGTCCGAACGTGCTCGGCTGGGTGCAGCGCATGCTCGAGCCGAAGAGCGAGGGCGGCTTCGAGGGCTGGGACGCGCTCGCCCCGACCCTCGAGCCCTTTCTCGCCGACCAGGTGGGTGCGCTCTTCCTGCCCTGGTCCGACGCCAACGCGAAGTGCCTCGAGGCAGGCGACGAGGAGTTCACGGTCGAGCTCGCGAGCGGCCCATGGACCCAGAAGCCGCAGAAGTATCACGCGCGCTCGCTCGGCAAGCTGCGCGCGCGCTACGCGGACGTCGCCGACAGGAGCGCCCTCGACCCGATCCTCGAGAAGTCGGGCTGCCTCGCATGGCTGAGCTGAGCGGGGACGCTCACCGGTGAGTGCGCTCTTCGGCGCCTTCATCCAGCAGGGCTGGGTGGTGCCCGACCTCGAGGCGGCCCTCGACCAGTGGCTCGCGCTCGGCGTCGGTCCCTTCTTCGTCGAGTCGCACATCCGCCCGCCCGGCGAGCTCGATGGCGAGCCGATCCAGGCCGATCTGACTGCGGCGTTCTCGTACTCGGGCGATCAGCAGATCGAGCTGATCCAGCAGCACGACGATACACCGACCATCTATCGCGAGTTCCTCGCGACGCGTCCCGAAGGCGGGCTGCAACATCTCGCCGCCTGGGTCGACGACATCCCGTCGAAGCTCGAGGAGCTCCGGACGACCGCTCCCGCGTTTCGGGTGAGGCAGCGCTACGGCGACGCCCACGTCTATCTCGAGAACGACGAGGCGCCCGGCTTGATGGTGCAGCTCATGGCGCGCATCGAGCTGATGACGTCGCTCTTCGACGACATCGAGCGCGCGGCGGCGGGCTGGGACGGACGCACGGATCCCATCCGCAAGATCGACTGGTCCTCGGGCCGCCCGGTGGTCGGCGGCTGAGCCGCGTCAGCCCAGCTTGATCTCGCCCCGGCCGATCGCGTCGAAGACGCCCTCGTCGACGGGTTGATAGACGTCGCCGTCGAACCAGAAGATGCGATCGCTCGAGGCCTTCGGATCGAAGCCCTCGTTGCGGTACCGCACCTTCTGGTGCTTGAACGTGCCCGTCGTCTGCATGTCGCCGGAGAGCAGGCGGACGAAGCGCGGCCGCTGATAGCCGGGCAGGTTCTGCTTCACGTGCTCGGCGAACGCGCCGAGGTCGAAGCCCTCGTCGACGTGGATGGCCGCCATGCCGGCGCGGCCGTCGGTGCCGGGTACCTGCACGCCGTACACGTTCGACTCGAGGATCCCCTTGGCGCCGTTGCAGACCTCGGCGACCTCGTTGGTCGAGACGTTCTCACCCTTCCAGCGAAAGGTGTCGCCCACCCGATCGGCGAACGAGAGCCAGCTGTCCTCGTGGAGCTGCAGCAGATCGCCGGTGTTGAAGTACTGGTCGCCCTTCTTGAAGACGTCCGTCATCACCTTCTTCTTCGACGCGGCCTTGTCGACGTAGCCGTCGAAGCCCAGCAGCGGCGTGATCCGGCCGAGCAGGAGCCCGATCTCCCCCGGCTCGACCCGGGTGCAGCGGCCCGAGGCGTCGCGGATCGGCTCCCCCGTCTCCTGATCGCAGCGCACGAGCGCCTGCCCGAACTGCATCTTGCCGACCATGCCGGGCTCGCCCGTGCGGTTCATGAGCGCCGTGGTGCCCTCGGTCGCCCCGTAGAACTCGCGGATGTGTGGGATACCGAAGCGCTCCTTGAACTCGGTCCAGATGTCCGGACGCAGACCGTTGCCGATCGCGAACTGCACGTTGTGATCGCGATCGCCCTCCGAGGGCTCACCGTTCAGCAGGTAGCGGCAGAGCTCACCGATGTAGACGAAATGCGAGGCATCGAACTTGCGGACGTCGTCCCAGAAGTGCCGCACCGAGAACTTGCGGCGCACGGCGATGCCCGCACCCGTATTGAGCGCGCTGCTCCAGCCGATGAACATCGCGCTCGAGTGGTAGAGCGGCAGGGGCACGTAGATCACGTCGCCCGGCCGCGATTGCATCATCAGATGGGCCATCATCGCGCCCGCACCCATGGCGCGGAAATGCGTGATCACCGCGGCCTTCGGCAGGCCCGTCGTGCCCGACGTGTAGATGAAGCAGAAGAGATCCTTGATGCTCGCGTCGAAGTCGACGTCGGGGCGCTGCGACGAGGCGAGCTCGACCGCTTCGTTCACCGGCTCGCCCGCACCGGGCTGACGGTTCGCGGCGTCCTCGACGTGCACGAGCACGGCGCGCTCGGCGTCGAGCCCTTCGAGCTCGCCGCGCACCGCTTCGACGGTGGCCGCGTGCTCGTCGCCCGTGAGCACCTTGCGCGCCCCCCCGATCTTGACCGCGTGGACCAGGGGCTGGCCGGTGAGGTTCGTGTTGATGAGCGCCGCGGAGGCGCCGATCTTGTCGAGCCCGTGCACCGCGAAGAGGTACTCGGGCCGGTTGTCCAACATGAGCGCGACGACGTCCCCCGGTCGGATCCCCTCGTCGAAGAAGACGTGCGCCCAGCGATTCGCCTCTTCGTCGACCTCCTTCCAGCCGTAGCGCCGGTCGAGGTACGCGACCCCGAGATCGCTCGGGCCGCTCCGCGCCCGCTCCTCGAGGAGACGGGTCATCGTCCAGGGGGAGCTCGGGCGGAAGACCCGCCCGAGGGTGCGCGCCATGCCAAGGTAGTTACCGAGCTCTCGAGACAACGCCATCGGGTCCTCCACGCAGGCCGGACGCCCGCTCACGGGGTGGCCGGCACCGGCGAGCTCGAAGCCGCCATGCTGACCGCCCGGAGCCCTTCAGCATAGCGAGCGCGCGACGCCGGGTCTGAGCGGATTCTCAGCCCCGGCGGCGGAGGAACGCCCCTCGTTCACGCTCGACCGGCGCCCGGAACGCGCAGCCCTCGATGTGATCGTTCACGAGACCCATCGACTGCATGAACGCGTAGAGTGTGGTGGGCCCGACGAAGCTGAAGCCTCGCCGCTTGAGGTCGCGGGAGAGGGCGGCGGAGCTCGGCGTCTGCGTCAGCTTCATCAGCGCCCCGTGCGTGAGCGTGCGCGGCCGCTCCCCGGGCGGCGGTACATGGGCCCAGACGTGGTCGGCCAGCGAGCCCGCCTCGTCGACGAGATCGCAGGTCCGACGCGCGTTGTTCAGCACCGATTCGATCTTGCCCCGGTGCCGGACGATGCCCGCGTCGCGCATCAGCCGCTCGACGCTGCGCGCGTTCCAGCGAGCGAGGCGCTCGAAGTCGAAGCCGGCGAAGGCCGCACGGAAGTTCTCGCGCTTTCGCAGGATCGTGAGCCACGAGAGCCCCGATTGGAAGCCCTCCAGGCAGAGCTTCTCGAAGAGCCGCACGTCGTCGTCGACAGGCCTTCCCCACTCGTGGTCGTGGTAGTCGACATAGTCGGCATGGGCACCCGGCCAGAAGCAGCGAACCGCTCCATCCTCGCCCACGATCAGGCCCTTCTTGCGAGCTGCCGCCACCGGTGCCTCCGAAGACCGCCCCTGAAGAGTGACGAGTGACGAGCCGGGCGGGATCACGCACTCTTCGGGCCGGCCCGATGAGGACGAAGAACAGAAAGAGAGAAGAGGAGGGAACGATGCCGTCTGCCGACGAGATCCGCGAGACCCTGGTGCACTACGTCGAACGCCTTTCAGCAGGCGACGCGGATACGATCGCCGACCTCTACACCGAGGACGGCAGCGCCGAGGACCCCGTCGGCGGCCCGGTGAACCAGGGCCGCGAGGCCGTGCGCGCCTTCTACGCCGCAATGTCCGGCGTGCTCACGGCCGAGATCAGCGGCCCCATCTGCGTCGCCCGCAACACCGGCGTCATGCCGCTGGTCGCCTGCCTTCAGCTGCCTGGCAAGCCCGCCCGCTGGCTCGACGCAATCGACCTGGTCGAGTTCGACGATTCCGGCCTGATCCGATCCCTGCGCGCATACTGGAATCCGGCCGAGATGCGCGACGCGCGCTAGGCGGCGCCTCCGCCCGGCACTGCGTGGAGGTGTCTTCGCGACTTTCTCCACCATCGCGGGGACATCGGGCTCAATCTGCCGGGCGATGTGGACGATGACGGCTGTGTCCAGCATCGGTGCTGCGCCGCCGCAGTGCCGTCCGAGGGCGCATCTTCGCCCGGGGAGCCACACATGCCGCATCGAATCATCCGAATCCTCGCCGCCGCCGGCCTCGCCGCCTGCATCGGCGCCTTCGCCTCGCCGTCGCTGACGCTCGCTCAGCAGGTCATGCCGATCGCCGAGGCCCTCGAGAACACCAAGAAGTACGACTTCTTCATGGTCGAGGGCACGATCGTCGGATCGCACAACCAGTTTCTCTACCGGATCGAGGATTCGTCGGGCGTGATGCCGATCTACGTCAAGGAGCACATGATCCGGGAGCACGGCGAGCTCAAGAGCGGCGATCGGATCCGCATCTGGGGGCGCTTCGAGCAGAAGAAGCTCGACCAGGACGTCGAGGGCATGATGGTCTCGCGCATCTACCGCCTGCCCGAAAAGGTCGGCGCATCGGGCAGGAACAATCCCGGTGCGGATGTCGACACCGATGTCGTGCCGGTCGACCGCTCGGCGCTCCCCGCCGCGCCGTCGATCGAGCAGAGCGACATCATCAAGCCGATGGCGAGCGAGGACTTCAAGCAGCGGGCCCGGGCTGCGCTACAGGCGTACCGCAAGGCCGAGCAGGACGCCGTCGACGCGGGGCAGGTCTACGCCCGAGCCGCGCGCGAGGCGGGGAGCGACGGCCAGGTGGACGCGGCCATCCTCGACCAGCTCCAGGACGCGGAGGCCCGGGTCGTCGACGCCCGCAGCCAGATCCACGCGCTCACGAGCGAGGCCCGTGAGGCGGGGATCGGCGAGGCGATCGTCCAGATGATCGAGCACGAGGGCGGCCTGCGCTGACACGCGCTCGCGCCCGAGCGGGCGCCCACCGCATAGCCATCGACCTTCGGTCAGGCGTCGCGCAGCGGCGGCACTCGCTTCAGGGGCCGTGGCGAGAGCGTTCCGTCGTCTTCGAGCTCCGTCTCGATCCAGAGCACCCCGCCCTGCTCGATCACCTCGAAGCGCGGGATCGGGAACCCGTCGGCATGATCGGCGGCGTAGCCGGTACGCAGGTCGTATTGGAAGCCGTGGGCCGGGCACGTGATGATGCAGTCGTCGACGTCGCCACTGCTGAGCGGCACGCCGGCGTGGGGACATGCGTTCTCGATCGCGAGGTAGCCGTCGCCCGCGCGAAACACACCGATCTCGACATCGCCGACGCGCACCGCGAGGCCCCCCTGCTCGGGGACGTCGACGGCGCGTGCCACCTCCACGCGCTTCTCTCGGCGATTCATGGTCGGGTCGGTCGGGTCCTGGCGGCTCGCCGGCCGAAGTCGTGGTCGCGTCGTGCGATCACTTCTTCTCGAGCTGGGCGACGAGGCCGTTCAACCTGCGAACGGCGTCCACGCTCTCGACGAACTCCGGCCCGGGCATGGGCAACGTGAGCCCCTGCTTCGCCACGCGCAGCGCGCCCTCGCGATCGCCGAACTGCTTCAGCAGGAGCTTTGCCAGGAACTGGTAGTTGAGCGGCTCGTAGGGCGCGATCTCGATGGCGCGGCGCAGGTATCTGCGGGCCTTCTTCTTGCCACCGCCGAGCCATCGCGGCAGCACCTTTGCGATCTGCGAACGCACGCGCAGCGCGCTGGCGCCCGCGAAGGTCGGATCGAGCTCCGTGCTCTTCCGCAGATGATGCTTCACGTTGGGCAGGCCCGAGAGGACGCGGAAGATCCCCATCTCCTGGCCCCACAGCGCCTGGTTCACGCCGGCCAGCATGTGACAGGGCGCGCAATTCGGGTCGCGCTTCGCCGCGGTCTCGGCGAGGCGATGCCCCTCGGAGAAGACGCGCTTGCGCTCCTCCGGCGTGTCGAATACGCGCTGGCCGAGGTAGTAGCAGCTCATCGCGAGGTGCCAGAGCGCGACGTGGTCCGTCGGGTCCTCGGCGACCGCGCGCTTGAAGAGCTGGTAGCTCTCGAGGGCACGCTGGGGGTCGCGCCGCTCGCGGTAGGCCTGGCGGCCGGGGCCGAGCGGGCCCTCGTCGAGCGCGGGCTGATATGCGAGCGGATCCTGCCGACTCGAGAACGCGAGCGCAGTCGGTGCGGCGCTGGCGAGCGCGACGAGCAAGGTGGCGACGAGCGCAACGAGGCGAAGCGACTGGCGCCGATCGGTGCGTGCATGGAGGGGGGGTGTTCCGAGACGCATGGGGAGAGGCTCCGTGCGAGCGCCGCGTCGGGGGGAACGCGCCGCTGGAATCTCTTCGGTCGGGCCATCCTCGTCGGCCCGGTCACGAGTCATCTGATTTCGGCACCAACGCGCGATGGGCAACGCACGGCGCCGCTGGAAGGGTGATCTCGATCACCGGCCCATTGGATGCCGGTCGATTCTAACCGTTCCCACGCGTGCGAGACCCCCCCGAGAAGCGCAGCGTCTCGATCTGCTGCGCCCGGGATCCCACACGCATTCCACATGAACTCATCGGATGGACTCGGGCCCGGCCTGAGTGGTGCCCTCGCGGGGCACGAGTGACTCGAAGTCAGCCGGATACCCCGTGGGCTGCTGCACGAGCGAGCCGCTCTCTGATGCCCCGTCGGGCCCGGTCGAACGCGTCCGCTCGATCGAGGAGCTGCCGGGCCCAGTTCGCCTCCTGCACGAGCGCGTGCAGCTCGAATGCAAGCTGCTCAGGCTCCTCGTCGGCGCCGAGCTCGCCGAGGCGCTGGGCGAGACGGATCTCCGCTGCGAGGCCGTCGAGCCAGTGCGCCGTGGCGCCCGCCACCGCATCACGCACGGCTCCGGGCCGCCCGTCGAAGTCGGCCGAGGCCGCCCAGAAGAAGCAGCCCCCCGAGAACCGGCCGGAACCGACGTGGTCGATCCAGCGCTCGAGCAGCCCTTCCAGGCGGGCGAGACCCGGCTCCTCGGCCACGGGAGCCCGCAGAACGGCCGCCTCGAAGACATCGACGGCCGCGCGTACGGTCTCGAGCTGCAGGTGCTCCTTGCCCTCGAAGTGGCCGATCACGCCGCTCTTCGACATGGCGAGGCGCTTCGCGAGACCGCCGATCGACAGCCCCTCCAGCCCTTCGACGGACGCCAGGTCCATGGCAGCCTCGAGGATCTCGTCTCGGGTGTGGCCTCGGCGGGGGACGGCAGGCATGGTGAGTTTTTAGCACGACCGTTCTTGTTTACAAGTACGATCGTTCGTGCTATTTGACGCAATGACCGCCCGAGGAGATCCCGATGCCGCCCCAGCACGACCCGACCCGCTCGCTGCGCCTGGCTCTGCGCGCGAACGCCGCGTTCTCGACGACCAGCGCCCTGCTCTTCGTCCTCGACCGAACGGCGCTCGCGCCCGTGCTCGGCGTGCCCGCCGCGCTGCTCGTGACGCTCGGAGTCGGGCTCGCCGCGTTCGCGGCGATGCTGATCGCCACGTCGCTCCGCAGCGACCCGATCCGGCTCGTCGCCGAGTCGCGTATGCACTGCGCGGCCGATCTCGCATGGGTGGCCGGGAGCATCCCGGTCGTCGCGCTGGGCTGGCTCACGCCCGCTGGCTCGATCGGACTCGCCGGGGTGAGTGCGGTCGTGCTCGCGCTGGCGATCGCACAGTGGCGGGGGATCGGTCGCACGACCGTGCAGCCGGCCTGAAACGACCAGACCTCGAAGTGAGACTCGGCGCTCGAACACGGAGCGCGCTCTTGAGGGGAGCCAGCGCGTCAGCAGCGAGCGTTCCTGCTCGAGCGGCGAGTCGGCGACGTAGCACTGGCGGCCGAGCAACATCGTCGCCCGGTGCGTGCCGCAGTACGCATCCCACTCGGGCAGCCGCTCTGACACGGGCGCGCCGTTGCTGATGAAGCCGATCCACGCGTCCTGCATGCGCTTCGAGAGCTTCGGCGCCGACGCGGACAGATTGCCCACGGTCTTCGTCAGCACGTGGTTGTCGAGGCCGAAGACGAAGGGCACGTCGAGCGCGTGACACGCGCCCACCACGCGTCGCAGCGAGCGCGGTCGCCACTTGAAGAGATACGAGTACGTCTTGCCGCCGGCATCGGCGTGGCGCTCGGCGAGCTCCATGCTCGGCAGATGGAAGATGCGCGCCGACTGGAAGGCGTTCCACACTGCGTAGCCTGACGTGCCACCGCCGCGAGCACGTACGGCGGAGCGGTACTCGTGGAGGGCGTCGGCCGCCGAAGGCACGTCGGCCCCCACGGCGTCGAGCACCGACATGAAGCGGCTGCGCAGGTAGTGCTCGCCCATGAACGCGGGCGCGAGAGACTCGACGGTGCCGAAGAGCTTCCACTCGTCGAGGGTGGTGCCGACCATCAGCTCGTGGTCGGCGAGCGCCCCGCGCTCGATCGCCTCGAAGGGATGCTCGGGGATGAAGTCACCGTCGATCGCCGGCGTCATCGCCATCAGGCTCGCGATGTTCATCAGCTTGCGGTTCGTGATGCCCTGGGCGCGCATGATGCGCTCGGGCGATACCGCCGCGAGCGACCGGCGTTCGCGGACGTGGCCGAGCGCGTCGAGGAACGTCTCGGCGACGTGCGCGGCCTCGTCCGCCGTCATCACGTTGTGCGCCGCACCGCTCTGCAGGATCGCCCGCTTGAAGAGCTTGCGCGCCGTCGGCGCGGCGAGCAGCGCACCGATGCTCATTGCGCCGGCCGATTGACCGCACACCGTCACATTGTCGGGATCTCCGCCGAAGGCCTCGATGTGATCGTGCACCCATTGCAGCGCGGCGGTCTGATCCTTCGAGCCGCAGTTGGAGGCGTCCTTGAAGTCGTCACCGAGCACGCCCTTCAGGTGGACGTGGCCGAGCGCACCGAGGCGGTAGTTCGTGGTCACGACGACGATGTCGCCGCGGCGCGCGAGCGTGGCGCCGTCGTAGATCGGCGTCGAGCCCGACCCGACGATGAAGCCGCCGCCGTGGATCCAGAAGAACACCGGACGCTTCTTCCCGTCGAGGGCGGGCGTCCAGACGTTGAGGTAGAGGCAGTCCTCGGACTGCGGGCCGACGCCGGCGTTCAGGGCGCGGAAGAAGGGCACGCTCATCTGGAGGGGAGCGGGGCCGGCGGTCTTCGCCTCGCGCACGCCGGCCCACGGCTTCAGCGGCACCGGGGCCTGGAAGCGCAGCTCGCCGACCGGCGGGCGCGCGAAGGGAATGCCGAGGAACCGGTGGACGCCGGCACGCTCGGTCCCCGCGAGCCGGCCCGATCGGGTTTCGACCTCGTTGGGCTCTCTGACTACAACGCCTTGCGTCAAGCGCTCGTCACTCCCGCCGGGCGGAATCGCACCCGGAAGACACGGGGGGGTGACTCGTAGGCTACAGCTACGGGCTCCAGGAGTCCATCGGAAGGGCGTTCCGTGGAGTTGAGCGTTCGTCCGGCAGGGAGGGAAAAAGGGCTTTGACGCGACCCGGCATGGGGCGTTGACCTCAGGGAAATCCCCGAGTCCCGGGCGCTTCGGGGATCAGCTGCGGATGGCCTGCCAGGCCGACGCGATGGCCTCCACCGGTACGTCGTCGCGGATCTCGACCTCTCCCACCCGGGTGGGCAGCACGAAGCGGACCTTCGCGCCCTGGACCTTCTTGTCGAGCTTCATCGCCGCGCCGAGCTCGGCGTCGGCGGCGATCGCGGCGCGCGTCGCCAGCCCGACCGCCCCGAGCACGGCCTCGATGCGCGCGCCGACGTCCGCACCGCACAGGCCCATCTCCGCCGCCGCCTTCGCCGCGGCGCACATGCCGAGCGCCACCGCCTCGCCATGGAGCAGCACCCCGTAGCCGCCCGTCACCTCGAGTGCGTGGCCGAAGGTGTGGCCCAAATTCAAGTGAGCGCGCACGCCCTTCTCGCGCTCGTCCTCGACGACGACGGCGGCCTTGATCTCGACGTTGCGTCGGACGAGCTCGACGAGCAGCTCGCCATCGCGGGCGAGCAGGCCCGCCGCGTTCGACTCGATGAAGTCGAGCAGCGATGCATCGCGGATCACCGCGTGCTTCACGCACTCGGCGAGCCCGCAGCGCAGCTCGCGATCGGACAGCGTGCGAAGCACGTCGGGGTCGGCGACGACGACGGACGGCTGATGGAACGCGCCGACCAGATTCTTGCCCTGCGGCACGTTCACGCCGGTCTTGCCGCCCACGCTCGAGTCGACCATGGCGAGCAGGGTCGTCGGCACCTGCACGAAGGGGACGCCGCGCAGATAGGTCGCCGCGACGAAGCCCACGGTATCACCGGCCACGCCACCCCCGAGCGCGACGACGGGCGCGCGGCGCTCGAGGCGCTCGTCGAGCAGCACGTCGTAGAGGCCCCGTACGGTGTCGAGATGCTTGTTCGCCTCGCCGAGCGCGATCCCCCGCGACACGACGCGGTAGCCGGCCTTCTCGAGCGACGCACGCACGGCGCCTTCGTAGTGCGCGAAGACGGCCGCGTCGCCGAGCAGCGCGCAATCGTCATGGGGCGCGACGGCGCGGACGAGCTCGCCGACGCGCTCGAGCCCGCCGGGCTCGATGACGACCTCGTAGCGGTGATGCGGCAGATCGATCGGGACACGCGCCATGGGGGCGGTTTAGCACGAATGCCCCCAAGCGGCGGCGCAGCGCGGCGTCAGACTCCGCCGCTCGCATTCACCGGACGGATCAGGCTCTCCTGCGCGAACGAGGCCATCAGCCGCCCCGCTCCGTCGAAGACGTCGCCGCGTCCATGACCGCGTGCGCCCGACAGGATCGGGCTCGACTGCACGAGCAGCCACCAGTCGTCCACGCGCAGGTCGTCCGCGTGGAACCAGATGGTGTGGCTGGTGACGGCCGTCTGCACCCGCTCGGGCGCATCGCTCTCGCAGAGCCCGGCATGGGGACGCAGCGCCGTGCCGATGAGCGTCAGGTCGGTGGCATGGGCGAGCAGCGCGCGATGCGCCGTACCCGCGTCGTGCGAGAGCCGCGGCGTGCGCATGAAGTACGCCGACTCGGCGGGCCCCACGGAGCGCGACTCGAGATCGACGCCAGCCACCGCACGCGTCTCCCAGCCAATCATGCTGAGCTCGACCGGCGTCGCGTCTTCGACCGACGTGCTCGGCGGGCGCGGAAGCTGGTGCTCGAGCTCGGAGTGCTCCGGCGCGTGCAGCGAGACGGTCGCCTGGGCGATGACACGGCCGTCCTGGTGCGCGCGGATCGCGCGCGTAGCGAACGTGCGGCCGGTCTGGGGGGCGTCGACGTCGAAGTGCACGGGCGCCTCGAGATCGCCCTCGCGCGGAAACACGACGTGCAGCGACTTCACCTGCTTCGACTCGGCCGACGTCTCGGCGACGGCCACCAGCTGCGCGAGCAGCTGTCCGCCGAAGATGCGCCGATAGGGCATGGGGATGTTCGGCGCGGTGTAGACCCCTTCGGAGAGCTGCGACACGTCGAGACAGCCGAGGGTGTCCTCCCAACCGATGATCGCCATGTGACGCCTCCCCGACCTGGAAGAAAGCGGCGAGCGCAGCGCCGCGGGCTCCGAACCATACGCCATTCGCCGGCGCGTTTTCGCGCGTCGCCCGCTGTGCGAAGCTCACGTCGAGCGCGAGCCCAGTTGGACGCAGCAGAAGACCGGGAGCAAGCAATGGCGATCCTCGACGACGTGAACGCACAGCTGAAGGCGGCCATGAAGGCGAAGGAGGCGACGCGCCTCGCGGCGCTCCGCAGCATGCGCGCCGCGTTCCTGAACGAGATGAAGAAGGACGGCGCCGAGACCCTCGCCGACGAGGCCGCCGTCACGATCATGCGAAAGCTCGCCAAGCAGCGGAAGGAGAGCATCGACGCGTTCGAGAAGGGCGGCCGCGACGAGCAGGCTGCGACCGAGCGCGCCGAGCTCGAGGTCATCGAGTCGTTCCTGCCGAGCCTCGCCGACGAGGCGGCGACCCGCGGCTGGGTCGAGGCCGCCATCGCCGAGTCGGGCGCCAGCGCGCCGGGCGACGTCGGCCGTGTCATGGGCATGGTGATGAAGGCGCACAAGGGCGAGGTCGACGGCGGACTCGCCAAGAAGCTCGCCGCCGAGCTGCTCGGGGGCTGAGTCGGGGGCTACGTCAGGAGCCGAGTCGGGGGCTGCATCAGGAGCTGAGCCGGGGGCTCACTGCTGCCGGCGGGTCGCGATCCGGCGCTCCATGTCCTGGATGAGCGCGTCGAAATCCGCGCGCGCGAGCACCGCGAGATACTCCGAACGCCGCATCCCGACCTGGCTCACCGAGCCCGGGGAGAACAGGTCGATGATCCGCCACCCTTCGTCCGTGCGGCGGAGCCGATAGTCGCGGCGCACGTCGAAGCCCGAGCCCGCGCGGTCGAGCCGCGTCTTCACGATGACGGTCCCGTTCGGTGCGGGGGCCTCGCCCAGATACTCGACCCTGGCCCCTTGCGCGCCGCGCCAGTTGAACGCCATCGCGACGATGTGAAACTCCCGATAGGTCTCGATCCACTTCGCCCGCTGCTCGGGCGTGAGCCTGTCCCAGTACCTGCCGAGGCTCGCCCGCGCGACCCAGGGCAGGTCGACGGTCTCGATCGCGAGCGGGCGGAGCTCCGCCTCGCGTCCGTTCTGACCGAGCTCCCGGGAACGCTGCGCCACGTCGAGCACAGTCTTGTCGAAGCGCTCGACCAGCGCGCGCGCCTCTTCGCTGCCCGGCGGCAGCTCGGCGGGTGCGTCGTCGGATCCGCCGCTGCTGGCGCAGCCGAGCAGCGCGAGCAGCGACGCGGCGCACAATGCGCGCAGCAGCAAGCCTGTCGCTCGGTGATGACGTGATGCGGTGACGTCGATGACGAAGATCCCCTCTCGACAGCGGGATCAGTCTAGCAGCGTGTCCGGCCTGAAATGCCCGTGTGCGGGGACCTACAGCGTGTCGAGCAGCTCGTCGAGTCGCTGGGCGTTGTAGCCCTTCATGATGCGCCCATCGACCTCGATCACCGGGATGCCTCGCGATCCGGTCTTCTCCACGAGCTCCTGCTTGAAGTGCGGGTTGTCGACGTCGCGCAGATCGTAGGCGACGCCCTGCCTGTCGAGATGGCGCTTCGCCTTCTTGCAGTAGCCACACCAGTCGGCGTAGTAGAGGATGACGGCCGGCTCGAAGCGATCCATCGCACGGCCGGTCGAGCCGGCACCGCTCGCCGCCGCGAGCCGCGTCGACTGCGGGTTCGCCCGGGCGTAGCGCTCGTCACGCACACGCTGCGCGTCGGCCGGCGACATCGGCGGCGGCGAGTCGAGCTCGAGGTAGCCGACCTTGTCGCGCCAGTCCTCGGGCACGTCCTCGAGGCGCTCGGCGAATCGCACCGCCCCGCGCGCATCGATGTACTGGTAGTAGATGCGGGTGTCGGCGTCGGGACCGAGCGACTCGATGTCGCTGCCCTTCGGCGGGCGGGCGGGCCCATCGGCGCCCGCCGCAGTCTCGGCGGACGGTGCTGCCGCGGCCGACGCGTCCTCTCCGCCCTGCCCCGAGTCGATGCGATTGCATGCCGTGCCGGCGGCGAGTACGAGGGCGCTCACGAGAGCGAGCGTCAGGGCAGTGTGCGAGGTCGTGCCGAGCAGTCGACGGGTCATGTCGTTCTCCGATGTGAAGGAGGCGGCGCCTCCAGCATCGGAGAGACTCGAGCCCGGCTTGAGGCGAGCAGCCGGCGGGCGGTCAGCGCTCGCCGGCCGCCGCCAGCTCGCGCTCGGCGCGCATCAGCATCGCGCGCGCCGAAGGGTCGTTCGGCGCGACGGAGAGCATTGCGCGGGCGTAGCGGCGCGTAGCCGCCCAGTCACCCTGCTGCGAGTAGAAGATCGCCAGCGCCTGCAGCACCTCGGGATCGCTCGGCGCCAGCGTCTCGGCCCGCTCGAGCGCCACGCGCGCGCCCGCGACGTCGCCGAGCTGCTGCCGGGCGAGCCCGAGGTTGTACTGCACCCGGGGATGGTCGGGGAGCAGCCGCCCGGCCTGCTCGAGGTGCCGCGCCGCCTCGGGGAGCCGCGACGCGCCCCCGTCGGCAGCTGGCTGCGCGAGCAGCAGGCCCAGCGCGTAGTGCAGATCGCCCGACTCCGGATCGAGCCGGAGCCCCTCGCGCACGCTGCGCTCCGCGTCGCCGGGCCGGCGCTCTGCGTCGAGCAGG
>CAYYSY010000002.1:0-8722 GCA_964474355.1 uncultured Spirochaetaceae bacterium
GCCGCGCCGGTCAGCAGAAGTACCTTGCTGCCGGGCTCGAGCGTCACGCCGTGGTACTCGACGGGCTGCGTAACCCAGCGAGCCTGCACGGGGGAGGGCGCCTCGTAGCGCAACAGCTCCTCGACTGCGTTGGGGATCTTCGAGGGATCAGCGACGAGCTTCGCACGCTCTGCGGGGTTGCGGGCGAAGACCACGCCGACCCAGCCGAGCAGTCGCGCCACCGTCTCGTTGCCCGCGCCCGAGAGCAGGCCGATGAACGCGAGCAGCTCGACGTCGGAGAGGCGGCGGGGCTCGCCATCCTCGCCCGTGATCTCGCCGTTCATCAGCACCGTCATGATGTCGTCCTTGGGGTGCTTGCGGCGCTCGGCGACGTACTGGCCGAAGTAGCCCCAGAGGTTCTTGCTGACCTCGTCGTGCCGCTTGCCCATGTCCTCCTCGCCCTCGTCGCGATGGAGCAGCTCGTCGGTCCAATGGCGGATCTCTTCGCGGTCTTCTTCGGGCACGCCGAGCAGGGTGCTGATCACCATGACGGGGAGCTTGTTGCCGAAGTCTTCGAGAAAGTCGAACTTCTTCGCACCCACGAGCGCATCGAGGTAGCCCGCCGCGATGCGCCGGATCTCGGGCTCGAGCCGCGAGATCTGCCGCGGCGAGAACGCGCGGCTCACGAGCTTGCGAAGCCGCGTGTGCTCGGGCCGGTCGCGCCAGATCATCATCGGCGACTCGTTCGCTTCTTCCTGCATCAGCTCGAGCACGGTGCCATGGGCCGAGCTGAACGTGTTGTCATCGAGCGACGCGCTGAGCACGTCGTCGAAGCGAGACAGCGCCCAGAAGTCGTACTTGTCGTTTCGATAGAGCGGCGCCTCGTCGCGCATCCGCCGCCAGATCGGATGCGGGTCGGCGTCGATCTCGTAGTCGTAGGGGTCGTAGTAGAGGTCGGGGGTGGCCTGGGCTTGGGACCTGGCTTCGGACACGGCGGGCTCCTCCGAATCGACGGGCCGGTGCGCTGGGCGGGCGCGCAATTCACCACGGACGCGCGGTGAGCCGGCAGACACGCGCAGCGCCCGAGTGGATGGCGAGCAGTCTAGCCCAATTACATTACGCGAGAAATGTAAATCGAGGTCGTCCACCGAACGCCGCGGAAGCGCTCCGCGGGGCCTTTGCGGTGCTGAGCGCTGCCGTGCGCGCCGGTGCCTACTGCAGACTCCGCCGCTCCACCGCCACCTCGCGCTCGAGCATCGTCCGGGCACGGAGCGCTGGCTCGAACTCGGCGTCGCGCTCGAGCGCCTCGCCGTTCCACTCGAGAGCGGCGTCGAGGTAGGTGAAGGTGAACGTGGTGAGGAAGTGCGGGATCGAGAGTCCGACGACGGCCACCGCTGTGATCGTCTCGGCCGCCGCGATGTCGGCCCCCGCTGCGAGCTGCCACCCCGCCCAGACCAGCAGCGGAAACCACACGGTCGAGAGACAGACGAACACGTCCCAGCGCGCGCTGATGATCCACATGGTGCCAGCAGCCACTTCACCCCCGGTCCGGGAGCGCGCCCGAACGACGGCGCGGAGGCTAGCGGAGTTGGGCGGGGTTTTGGCTACGGGGGTGTCGGAAGCTGGGGGCGTGTGAGGGTTGGAGCGGTCGTTTGGGGTGGGTGAGGGATCAGCAGTGCGCAGTGCTCGCGCGGATGTCGGCGTGGATGGGCGAGTCCGTGCTCTGGTGGACCGACTCGGATGATAGAGGTCGCGGGAGTGGGAAACCGGCGGGCGCAGAGGGGACGCGAAGCAGGTCGTGAGCCTCGGTGCTGCGGTCAACTCATTCGGCTGGCGTCGCGTCAGCATTCTTCGACCCGCTTCAGATGCTCCCGCGCAGGCTTCGGGGCAGCTGTGACTGCTTCCGCAACTCCACCATTGCGTTGGTCGATCGAGACCAGGAAAAGGGCTCGAGCAAGAGCAACGAATCGGCACCCGTGCGACCCCCGATCGGGGGTAACCTCAATGCTCTCGCCCAGCGTCCAGCCGACTCCCCCGAGCAGGAGCCCCCATGTCCGACACCCCCGTCGCCCACTCCGCCCTCGCCGAGCTCACCTCCCTCCTCGAAGAAGCCAGCACCCGCTGGGCCAGCGAAGAGTGGAATCTCACCACTCCCGAAGACCACGCCAGCGCCCGCCGCGCCCTCATGCATATCCTGCAGGGCGGCCTGGTCGGTTACTACGAGACCGACCCCGCCCGCCCCGACTTCCGCCCGATCGTGCGCTCCTATCGCAAGTTCACGGGCGACAACTCGGACGCGCTCTACTTCGACGCGCCCGTCTCGTCCGAGTACGAGTACGTCGTGCGCGGGCGCACCGACGGCGCCGTCTACACCTCTTTCACCGTCGAGCTGAACTCGGCCGACGGCTCGCTGGCGAACGAGAGCGCGGGCGTCATCAACGACGACGACTTCGACGTCGACGCCGAGGGCAACTTCGAGATCCGCCTGGGAGGGGAGAAAGCCGATCGCAACTGGCTCGAGCTGCCACTCGGCGCGTCGCGCATCACCACGCGGCACTACTGGGAGGACGAGCGCTGCGCCGCGGCCGATCCGACGAAGAATCCGCTCCTCACCATCGAGGTCGTCGGCGGGCCGGCGGTCGGGCCGCCGCCGGCCATCAGCGACGAGAGCGTGGCGGAGGGGATTCGCAAGGTCGCGCAGTTCGTGCGCGCGCGGACGCTCGACATGGCGCCCATGACCGACGGCGATCCGCCGCCCTTCGTGTCCAAGGTGCCCAACCAGTTTCCGCAGCCGGTGGTGCCGGGCGACTTCGGTCTATCGGCCATCGACGCCCACTACAGCATGGCGCCGTACCTCTGCCCCGAAGGCCACGCCGTCGTGATGACCGGTCGCTGGCCCGAGTGCCGCATGGCGAACGTCAACCTGTGGAACCGCCAGATGCAGACGTTCGACTACGTGAACCGCCAGGTCTCGCTCAACCGCAAGCAGACCCATCTCGAGGCCGATGGCAGCTGGCGCATGGTCATCGCCCACGAAGATCCGGGCGTGCCCAACTGGCTCGACACCGAAGGGCGCATGATCGGCATCGTCTTCTTCCGCTACATGTTGGCGACGGGTGAGGTCGTGACCCCGGAGACCGAGGTGGTGCCGCTCGATCAGATTTGAGCCTGGCGGCGCCTGCGCTCGCGCGCATGGGCCACGCCCACAGCGCGCGCTCGGCACCGCCTCGCCCCCCATTCGTCTCTGCTGGAGAAGAAAACTTCTTCCCTTCCGCACACCTTCCGTTCCGCGCTCGACGATTCGCGCCGACACGCCCACGCGTCATCGGGCGAAAACCGCAATGGATTCGGGTTTCCTCTCGGGTCGACCCACCCATATGGGAGTCGGCACACGTGTTGCAGTAGTGAATCCTCGTCGCACCTGAAGTCCTTTGGGAAGGGGATCTCACTCGATGCTGCTGCGCTCGCTCTTGCTCGGAGCCGCGCTGGCCCTGGCCACCGCTCCCTCCGCTCTCGCTGCCACCCTCACGCATGGACTCGACGTCGAGTTCAGCGGCGCCACGCCGCCGGCCGGCGCTGCGACCCCGTGGGTCACCGCCACCTTCGACGACTCGTTCGGCGGGCCAAACACCGTTCGGCTCACGATGTCGACTGGGGGACTCACAGACCAGGAGTTCATGGAGGAGCTCTACCTGAACTTCGACCCGGCCCTCGACCCGACGCTTCTGTCGTTCACCGCCGTCGACAACTCGGCCTCGAACCCCGAAGACGGACAGGGCGACAATGGCATCTTCACCGGTGTCGACTCGTTCATGTCCGACGGCGACGGCAACTACGACATCCTCTTCGACTTTCCACCCTCGCTCGGCGCCCCGGGTGATCAGTTCATGGCGGGTGAGACGGTGATCTACGACCTCACGTACATCTCACCGATCACCGCGCTCTCCTTCGACTTCTTCAGCGAGGAGGGGGGCGGCAACGGCACGTATCTCGCCGCCGCGCAGATCCAGGGCATCGGCCCTGGCGGCACTGAGAGCGGCTGGATCGGTGTCGTGCCCGAGCCGACGACGGCCCTGATGCTCGGCATGGGGCTCATGGCATTGGGATTCAGGCGCGGCCGCGCCGCGGCGCATTAGCGGCAGCCGCGGGACTCATCGCCGCGGTCGCGCCGCCTCGTGCCATGGGCAGAGCGGTGCCCGAAGCCGTGCTCAGAACTCGCGCGTCTCGCCGACGTTCAACACCCAGGTGTCGCCGCCGCTGAATCCGTTCTCGGCCGCCGCCGCGCGAAACCGCTTCGGCGGCTCGTCGAGCGGCTCGTCGCTGAGATCGAACGTCCCGTAGTGCATCGCGAGCGCACGATTCGCGTCGAGATCGCTGGCCGCTCGCGCCGCCTCCTCGGGGTTCATGTGCGACTCGCGCATCATCGCCCGCGGCTCGTACGCGCCGATCGGCACCGCGGCGAGGTCGAAGGGCCCGAGCGCCTCGGCGATGCGCGCGAAGCCATCGAAGTAGCCCGTATCGCCCGCGAAGTAGAAGCGCCGCTCCTCGCTCACGACCGCCCATGACGCCCAGAGGCTCCTGCGCTCGCCGTCGAAGGCGCGCAGGCTCCAGTGCTGAGCCGGCAGGCAATGGATGCGCACGCCTTCGATCAGGGTCGACTCGCCCCAGTCGAGCTCGGTGACGTTCTCGATGCCCTCGCTGCGAAGCGTGTCGCCGTTTGCGAGCGGCACGATGAAGCGCGTCTCGGGGCTTCGCCTGGCGAGTGCCTCGAGGGTCGGCAGATCGAGGTGGTCGTAGTGGTTGTGCGAGACCACGACGAAGTCGATGGGCGGGAGATCGTCGAGCGCCACGCCCGGCGGCACGTGGCGGCGCGGGCCGACGAACGACACTGGGCTGGGCCGGTCGCTCCAGATCGGATCGGTGAGGAAGCTGGTGTGGCCCATCTGCACGAGCAGAGTGGCGTGGCCGATCCACGTCACGGTGGGCACGCTGTGCGTCGCGTTCTCTCGCAAGAACGCGCCGTCGTTCGCCATACGCGCCGGCACGCCGGGCCGCTCGCGGAACGAGCCCGCGATGCGCCGCAGCATGAACGGAAAGCGCACGCCGAAGCTGCCGTGGGTGAGGCCACCGACGGGGTTGGTGAAGCGACCGTCTTCGTCGCGGAGAGAGGGGCCGAGCGATGAAGCGCTCGGCGCTTCGAATGCGGGGCCGGCCGCGGCAGCGAGCAGGGTGGCGGCCAGGACCAGGCCGAGGAATGAGAGGCGACGTCGCTCCGGCGCGCCTCGCATCGGAAAGAAGCTCCGTCGCGTGGGGCCGGCTAGCGAGGGGCGACAGGCGCCCATCAAGCCGACTCCTTGAGAGAGATGCCCAAACGACATCCGAGAGCACGAAGGATGGGCTCGAGGCTGCGAATCCTCGGGTTTCCATCCTCCGAGAGCATTCGATAGAGATGCTCACGGTTCAGTCCCGCGACGGTCGCGAGCGCTGCGATTCCGCCGCGGGCGCGAGCTACGTCGCGGAGCGCGAGAAGGAACACGTCTGGATCGCCTTCTGCGAGGCACGCATCGAGGTAGAGGGCGGCCTCTTCGGGATCCTGCAGGTCCTCGTCGAGCACGTCCTCCCACTTGCGATAGCGGTCCATGTCAGCTCCTTCGTGCATCGAGCCACCAGGCTCGTGCGCGCTCGATGTCTCGTCTCTGAGTTCGCTTCGTCCCACCCCAGAGGAGAACGACCGAGTTCGCCTTGTGGATTCCGACGTACACGCGAAGACCCGGGCCGCTTCGAAATCGAAGCTCGACCAGCCCGGAACCCAGAGCGCGGTAGTCGCCGAAGTTCCCCTCTCGAAGACGTGCAATTCGTGCTCTGACCCGCGTTCGATCTACTGGATTCGCGATCGATCGCAGCCAGATGGTGAAGGGCTCGCTTCCATCGGGCTGCCGGTATGCAACCAGCTGGCGGCTGGTTGAGTCCTTCGGAATGTAGCTCATAAGCTACACCCTGCCAGGACCGGGTGAGTGGCTGCTCGAAGGGCGTGGGGTGAGCGAGGCGCCCGTGCGACGCCGACGTCGGACGAGGCCGGTTCGCAGCCGCAGCTTCGCATTCGTCGCGGCTCGGGGCTCGCTCAGGCGCGGTCCGCGGTCAAGCGTCGGGCGTGTCCGGCGAGTTGCCGGACGTGACTCCCGAGCGTTCGAGGTCGGTGTGGTGCGTTCGCACGCGCCTCAGCCCGGCTCGTTCTCCAGCCGCGTCAGCCAGTGGTGCGCGTCGAACGAGTCGTCGCCCACCAGATGGCGCCAGAGCTTGATCCGGTTGATGAACTCGAGCCGGCCCGTGTCGAGCTCGAACCAGCGCTCGAACTGGCAGAGCACCTTCTGCAAGTCGGTCGGGTCCTTGTCGAACATCTCCGAGAAGACGAAGATCGGCTGCGGCGCCGCGAGCTCGTCCGTCAGGTCGTCGGTGTTCCACAGCCGCGTCTGCCTCACGACCGGGTTCATGCGGATCTTCAGCATGAAGCGGGTGCGATCGGAGCGGTTGATCTCGCCGCCATGCCACATGCCGTGGTGCATGAAGATGACCGTGCCGGCCGGGCACACGACCTTGCGCTGCCCGACGACGTTCTGGTAGCGCGCGCACGCCATCTCGCTCACGCGCCGAAGGTGCGTGCCGGGGATGAACCGCGTG
Source organism: uncultured Spirochaetaceae bacterium (assembly GCA_964474355.1). GTDB lineage: Bacteria > Myxococcota_A > UBA9160 > UBA9160 > UBA4427 > CAYYSY01. The sequence continues at coordinate 6,658 of CAYYSY010000002.1, forward strand.
CCGCCCATCTCGGGCGTGACCTCGTGCGGGTAGTAGAACATCTGCACGTCGAAGGCGTGCTCACGCATGTCGATCGTCGAGTCCTGGTGCGTGTGCTGCGAGAGCACCCGGATGCCCTGGTCGGTCATCAGCGTTGCGGGTGGATTGAAGTGAGTGCCCTGGTGATCGTAGAGGCAGCCCTTGCCGACGAGACTCTCGATCGCGCCCTCGATGGCCGGCAGCCGCAAGATCTCGCTCACCACCGAGTCGCCGTAGCACTCGCTGAGCGGCGTGCCGGCGGGCGCGGCCTTCGGCGGGCCGCCCTCCACCTCCTGCATGAAGCGCTGGTTCAGCGCCTCGGGCACGACGGCGTCGAAGCGCACGAAGCCGCGCGCCACGAACTGCGCCATCTGCGGAGTGGTCAGCAGGTGCTCGCGGTCAGCCATTCTTCTTTTCTCTCTTCTTCTCTCTCTCCTTCTCTCTCTCCTTGTCCTTCTTCTTCGCTTCCTTCTCCGGGTCCTTCACCTTCACCCGCTTCTCGAACGCGAACTCGTACTTGAAGTACGACGTCGTGAAGGCGTCGCCTGTCGGCTCGGGCCTGATCTGCGAGAGCTGGAAGAGACGCCACCCATCGAGCAGCGCGTCGAGGCCAGTCGGGTAGGGCGGCTCGTCGCTGTCGCCGGACATGTGGGTCGTCTCGCCGGTGCCGTCGTACTGCGCCCAGGCGATGACGTTCGACTCGAGGGACGAGTCGGCGAGGTAGAGGATCAGCACCTGCTGTCGCTTCGGCATGGGGCGAGTCTCGCAAACGGGCCGCCCCAGCGCCGCGCCGCCCGGGCGCGCCCGCGATTCGCTATCAATCCCCCACGTCACGCCCGCCGACGCACGTCCGCGTCCACCCCGCTCCATGTCAGGAGATCCCTCCGATGTCCGCCTTCCCCGACGCCCCCGTCGCGCCCACCACCTTCATGGAGGAGGTCGTGCCCCGGCTCTTCGCCGACTCCGAGCGGCCGCTCGAGCTCGCCTAGGTCGACGTTCGGCTCGGTGTGCGGCTCGATGGTGATGGGGGCGGCGAGTGGGTGCTGCACCTGCACGGGGGGGTGCTCGACGTGTTGGCCGGGTCGCGCGTCGAGGCGTCCTTCACCGTCGTGCAGTCGGTCGACGACTGGCGTGGCGCGCTCTGGGAGGGGCGCGGTGGCGTCTTCGGCGAGGCTGCGGCGACGCTCTTCCGCCAGGGCGGGGTTGGCGGCGACACGGGCGGCGGCGCGGCGAGTCCGTTGCCCGGGGGCGCGCCCGATCCGGCGGCCATCGCGCAGCTCGAGGCGCTGAACGGGCTCATCCAGGTCGTCGTCACGGGCGGCGAGGGGGGCGACTGGGCGACCGGCTTCAAGCTCGGCCCCGGCGAGATCCCCGCGGAGCCGACGACGACGGTGCAGATCACCGACGAGGACGCCCGGGCCATGCAGTCGGGCGAGCTCGACGCGATGCAAGCCTTCATGGGCGGCAAGATCATGGTTGCCGGCGACATGGGCCTCATGATGCAGATGCAGGCGATCGCGATGCAGGCGGCAGCGGCTGCTGCGGCCAAGGCACGCGAGTCGAGCTGATCGAGGCGCCCGCCAAGGCGTTCGCGCCCCGCACCGCGCCGAATCGGGCGCGTCGCCACGCGGCGGTGGCAATTTCGTGGGTTGCTTTGCACCCCCACGCGAGCCTTGCTACACCCTGCGGGCCGATCGCGCGGGGCGGTAGTTCAATTGGTTAGAGCACTGGCCTGTCACGCCAGAAGTTGCGGGTTCGAGTCCCGTCCGCCCCGCCACCCGGCTCCTCGGATCGAGCGAGCCTCGGCTCGATCTCGTGCGTGGGTGTGCACTGTCGCGTGACCAGGTGCGCGCCGCCGAGAGCGGTACGCTTGCTGGGCGCCGCAGAGGCAGGAGCCCCCATGGCCCGTACGCTCGACCTGGCGCCGTGGAATCGCGATGAGCGCTTCTCGTGGGAGCTCGTGCGGCGCATCGCGATGCGCGCGCCGGGCTGCGAGGGGCTCTTCCTCTCCGCGCGACACCGTTCCTCGAGCCCGCTCTCCGAGGGC
>CAYYSY010000003.1:0-22803 GCA_964474355.1 uncultured Spirochaetaceae bacterium
CGACACGCAGCCGATCGTCGACGTGGATGTCGAGGCGGCTGGTGCAGCGGCTTCCTCGGATGCCGAGTCGATCGAAGCAGGCACACCCGAGAACGAGCGGCTGCGGCTCCTCAAGCAGCGCATGCCCTTCAAGATGGATGGCACTGTGCCGGAGGAGCGGCGGGAGCAGGCCGAGGAGATCTTCAAGGCGGTCATCTCGGCGGAGCGGATGGGGCGCATCACCGAGGCGCTGTCCCAGGTGCGGCTCGCGCTGACCTTCGACCCGAAGAACCGCGAGTACAACGCGAAGCTCCGGGAGCTCAAGGGCAGCTACAACCAGGCGCGCTGCTCCGAGATGCTCGGCGACATGACGCAGCTCGACAGGCTGTCGGATGGTGAGCTGAGTGAGCTCGCCGACCTCCTCGAGGAGCTCGTCGCCGCGAACGCGGGTGACGCGACGTGGCACTGGAAGGCGGCCGAGGTCGCCATCGCACGCAATCGTCTCGACGACGCCGAGAAGCTCGTGGGCACGGCGCTCGAGCTCGCGCCCCACGTGGCGACGTACCACGTGACGCGCGGAATGATCCACAAGCAGGCCGGCGAGATCGGGCATGCGAAGAAGCTGTTCGCCCGCGCACTCGAGCTCGACCCGGACGACGATCGCGCCAAACAGGTCATGGCAACGATCAAACCGGGCCGAGCGAGTGCCAAGGGAGGGAATCGATGAGCAAGGTGATCGGGATTGATCTCGGGACTACGAACTCGTGCGTGGCCGTCATGGATGGCGGCCAGCCGACGGTCGTGCCGAACTCGGGTGGGTACAAGACGACTCCGTCGATGTTCGGGATCTCCCAGGACGGAAAGCGTCTCGTGGGACACCTGGCCAAGCGCCAGGCGATCACGAACTCGTCGCATACCGTGTACGCGGCCAAGCGCCTGATCGGGCGCCGCTTCGATTCGCCGGAGGTGCAGCGGTCGATCGACCTCTCGCCCTACGAGATCGTGCGCGGCCCGAACGACGACCCGCGCATCAAGATCGGGGGCAAGACGTTCACCTGCCCGGAGATCTCGGGCATCATCCTGCGCGAGATGAAGCGCGTTGCCGAGGAGTTCCTCGGTGAGCCCGTCAGCGAGGCCGTGATCACGGTGCCGGCGTACTTCAACGACGCCCAGCGCCAGTGCACGAAGGACGCGGGCAAGATCGCGGGCCTCGAGGTGCTCCGCATCATCAACGAGCCGACGGCGGCGGCCCTCGCCTACGGCATGGCGCGCAACGAAGACGAGAAGATCGCGGTCTACGACCTCGGTGGCGGCACCTTCGACATCTCGATCCTCGAGATCTCGGACGGTGTCCTCGAGGTGCTCTCGACCGCGGGCAATACGTTCCTCGGCGGCGAGGACTTCGATCGCCGCATCGTCCAGCACCTCGTCGAGTGGTTCCAGGAGACGGAGTCGATCGACCTGCGTGAGGACACCATGGCCCTGCAGCGGCTCAAGGACGCCGCAGAGAAGGCCAAGTGCGACCTCTCGCTCCGCGAGGCCGCCGAGATCAGCCTGCCCTTCATCGCGAGTGATGCCGAGGGGCCGCGGCACATGAACTACGAGCTGACCCGCGAGAAGCTCGAGGAGCTCGTGAGCGACGTCGTGAGCGGTACGCTCAAGAGCGTCGAGCAGTGCGTGCAGGATGCGGGCCTCAACGCCGACGACATCGACCAGATCGTGCTCGTAGGTGGCCAGACGCGCATGCCGCTCGTGCAGAAGGCGGTGACGGAGTACTTCGGCAAGCGACCGCACAAGGGCGTGAACCCGGACGAGGTCGTGGCGCTCGGCGCGGCGGTGCAAGCCGCGGCGCTGGTCGACGAGACCAAGGACGTGTTGCTGCTCGACGTGACGCCGCTGTCGCTCGGCATCGGCACCTTCGGCGGCCACTTCGCCCGGCTCATCGAGCGCAACACGACGGTGCCCGTCAGCAAGGGGCACATCTTCACCACGACCCGTGACAACCAGAGCGCCGTGAAGATCCGCGTGCTGCAGGGTGAGAGCGAGATCGCGGCGGAGAACGACCTCCTCGGTGAGTTCGTGCTCGGCGGGATCCGCTCGGCACCGAAGGGCGAGCCCGAGATCGAGGTCAACTTCGACATCGACGCGAACGGCATGGTGAGCGTCGCCGCGCGCGACCTCGCGACGGGCAAGGAGCAGTCGATCACGGTGAACTCCACGGGCACGCTCTCCGACGAGGAAATCGAGGAGATCATCGAGGAGCACGAGCTCTACGAGGTGCAGCTCAAGGCCTGAGGCGGGGTCGCAAGACCTCCCTCTTCCTCGGCACTCGATCGGAAGCGGTATGGACGACGACGCGAAGCGCGAAGCCATCGAGCAGCTCCTGGCCCAGGGGCTCGACTACTACGGCGTCAACGAGGTGGGGAACGCCATCCTCACCTGGGAGCGCGTGCTCGAGATCGACCCGGAGAACGCCGAGGCCCAGGACTACATCAAGACGGCCGATCGGCGCTCGAAGCCGCGTCCGAAGAAGAAGAAGCCCACCACGACGACCATCGGAGACGGGCCCGAGACCGGCGTCCTGTCCCAGGTGCGCGACCTGCTGCGTGAAGACCGGGTCGCGGCCGCGTACGAGATGATCGCGGCCTGCCATCCGGCGGGTAGCACGCCCGACCTCGCCTGGGAGGCGACCGTCGACCTCGCACGCAGCCGTCGCTACGCCGAGCTGCGCACGCGTCTAGGCAGCCTCTCGAGCGTGCCCCGGCTGCAGGCCAGCGATGCCGACCTGCGTGGGTACAACCTTCCGCCCAATGCGGGCTTCCTCGTGTCGATGGTCGACGGCATGACGCGGCTGTCCGACCTGATCTCCGTATCGGGCATGGATGCCTTCGACGTGCTCCACACGCTGGAGGGCCTGGTGAACGCGGGCCTCGTGGAGTTCGACACGTGAGCGACAACCTCACTTCACTGCTGAACTTCCTCGACGCGCCGCTCATGATCGGCGATCCCGACGGCCGCGTGATCTGGGTGAACCCCGCGTTCGAGCGGACCTTCGACTGCAGTGGCGAGACGGTTCGCGGGCAGGCGCTCGCGCTGCTCTTCGACGGGGGCGGCCGTGAGGCCGTGCTCGGTGCCGTGGCCAAGGTCTGTAGCCGCAACGAGACCGTGCGCTTCCAGCTGAAGAAGGAGGGCACGGGCTACCTCGGCGTCTGCTCGCCCATCGAGGCTGAGGGCGGGAGCGTCGGCGTCGTCATCCTGCTGACCCTCGAGCCGGACACCGACGAGCGCCTGCTCGCGTTCCAGGCCGAGATCGCGGAGCCCCTCGACGAGGCCGTCCACATCCTCGACGAGCTGATGGAGCAGACCGGCGGTCGTCGGGCCGAACGGTATCGGGTGCTCGTCGAACGCGGGCTCGGTGCGCTGCATCGTGCCCAGAAGTGGAGCGACGAGCTGAAGGGGGCGCTCCAGGGTCAGCGCTCGTCTCGTACTCAGGGCTCCGTCGATCCGGTGAAGGTCGTCCGCAACGTCTCGCAGGGTGTGATCGAAGAAGGCGCCCACGTCGGCCCCAAGCTGCACCTGCTCGTCCCGTCGTCGCTGCCCGCGGTGATGGGCGACGCGACCATGCTCGAGACCGCGTTGCTGCGCCTCGTACGCAGCCGAGGGCTCGAGGCGGGCACGGAGGCGTGGCTCTCGCTGTCGGCGCGGGTGGCCGGGCACGGCGCCGATCGCCGCGTGCTCTTCTCGGTGGTCGATCGCCGCTTCGACGATCCGGAGGCGATCGGTGCGGAGCCCGATCCCGAGCCGAAGCTGGTGCGTGCGGCCGTGTCGGCCCTTGGGGGAGAGATCCTCACCTGGAGCGAGCCGACGATGGGGCGCGTGACCACGATCGCGTTGCCGATCGCCGAGGGCGGCTGAGCCGCGAGTCCTGGCCCGCGCTACGTGCGTCCCTTCCCCTTGTCAGCGAATCGTCGCGCTTCTCCCGTGGCGCCGTCGACCCGTTAGAATCCGGCCTCCATTCAGGAGGTCCACATGGCGCGCAAGGGTGACATCAAGCGAGTGTGCCTCGCCTACAGCGGCGGTCTCGATACGTCGGTGATCCTGCGCTGGCTGATCGAAGAGTATGGCTGCGAGGTCGTGGCCTACTGCGCCGACGTCGGGCAGGAAGAAGAGCTCTCGGGGTTGCCCGAGAAGGCCGAGGCCACCGGTGCCGTCGATTGCATCGTGAAGGACGTGCGCGCCGAGTTCGCCGAGGACTACGTCGTGCCGGCCATCCAGGGCTGCGCCGTCTACGAGGGCGTGTACCTGCTCGGAACGTCCCTCGCCCGGCCGCTCATCGCCAAGCATCACGTCGACGTCGCGAAGGCCACCGGCTGTGATGCCGTGGCGCATGGGGCCACGGGCAAGGGCAACGACCAGGTGCGCTTCGAGCTGACGTTCCGTGCGCTCGCACCGGAGCTCGAGATCATCGCGCCCTGGCGCGACTGGGATCTGCGGAGCCGCACCGACTGCATCGCCTACGCCGACAAGCACGACATCCCCATCACGGCGAGCGCCGAGAAGCCGTACTCGATGGATCGCAACCTCATGCACATCTCGTACGAGGGGGGGATCCTCGAGGATCCGTGGGTCGGGCCGCAGGAGGAGATGTTCATCATGAGCGTCTCGCCCGAGCGCGCGCCCGACGAGCCGACCGAGGTCGTCGTCGGCTTCGAGGGGGGCGTACCCGTCTCGCTCGACGGCGAGACGCTCTCACCCCTGCCGCTCATCGAGCGCCTCAACAGGATCGCCGGCGCCAACGGCATCGGTCGCGTCGACCTCGTCGAGAACCGGTTCGTCGGGCTGAAGAGTCGCGGCGTGTACGAGACACCCGGATGTACGGTGCTGCACGTCGCTCACCGAGCGATGGAGTCGATCACGCTCGATCGCGAGGTGATGCACGAGCGAGATCGGCTCTCGCCGCGCTTCGCCGAGCTCATCTACAACGGCTTCTGGTTCGCCCCCGAGATGGACTTCATCCGGGCCGCGATGGACGAGAGCCAGCGTCACGTGACCGGTGAGGTGAGGCTCCGCCTGTACAAGGGCAACGTGATCGTCGAGGGAAGGCGAAGCCCGGTGTCGCTCTACTCCGAAGATCTCGTGACCTTCGAGGAGGACGGCGGCGTCTACGACCAGGCCGACGCCGGTGGATTCATCCGGTTGCAGGGCCTGCGGCTCGCCGCGATGCGGCGCCAGCGCTGAGCGCCTCGGCTCCCTGACTGCCCGAGGCCTGCGCGCCGTCGGGTGCCTCGACCTCGTTGCTGGCAGCGGGCGCGTGTCCCGCTGCGGGCGCCTCGTCGCGCTCGGCCAGGAAGCGCAGCAGGTGTGGTACCGCGAGCTTCATCAGGTCGACGTCGGGCGCGAGCACGTCTCCGAGATGGAAGAGGTGCGAGAGCGTCTTCGCGTAGAGCAGCAGGTCGTTGGGCAGCTGCAGGCCGGGCGTGTCGCGGAGCAGGGTCTTCGCGTCGTCCTTGAGGCCGAGGATCGCCGAGCCGCTCTGCTGCAGCACGCCACCGCCCATCCGCTCGAACATCACGTCCACTGCTGCTCGCACGCCGTCTTCGGCACCGGGCGAGATCATGTCGAGCGCCTGCATGTGTGAGACGAACTCCGCGGGGTCGCGCTTCAGCACCGAGAACAGCGCCTGCCGGATCGCGCTCCGCAGCTCGGGGGAGAGCTGCCGCGACAACCCGAAGTCGAGGAACCCGACTCGCGGCCGGTCGAAGTCGTCGGGGTTCGGCAGCGCGAGCAGGTTGCCCGGATGCGGATCGGCGTGGAAGAGGCCGTCGACGAAGACCTGCCGGGCATAGGCGCGCGTCACGATCTCGACCACCGCTCGCGGTGACGCGCCCGCGGCCTCGAGCGCCGCGGCGCTCTCGATCGGCACGCCGTCCACGTGATCGAGAGTGAGCACGCGCCCGGTGGAGAACGCGGGGTGCACGCGGGGCACGACGATCGCCTCGTCGTCGGCGAGGTTCGCGGCGATGCGTGCTGCCGTCAGGGCCTCGGCCTCGAAGTCGAGCTCGCCCTCGAGGCCCGCCGCGAACTCGTCGAAGAGCCGGTCGAAGGCCGCCGGTTCGACGCCGCGCCGTCGCAACACGGGTCGCAGGAACCTTCGCACGAGGCGGAGATCGGGGCCGATCGAGTGGCGCAGCCACGGGTACTGCACCTTGACGGCGACCTCGGTGCCGTCGTGCAGCCACGCCCGGTGGACCTGCGCGACGCTGGCGGCGCCGATCGGGCGATGGCCGATGCGCGCGAAGCAGTCGACCACCGAGCGCCCGAGCTCGGCCTCGATCACGGCGCGCACCGAGCTGAACGGCATCGGCGGTACGCGGTCGCGGAGCGTCTCGAACGCGGCGTGCCCCTCGGCCGGGACCAGATCGGGTCGCGTCGAGGCGAACTGGCCGAGCTTGGCGAAGACACCCTTGAGGGAGCCCAGCACCGCGACGGCGTCGCGGGCGCTCCGCTCGAGCCTCGCGCGGGCGCGATCGGGCGCGCCGCCCGGTGACAGTCGGTCGTGCACGGCGCCGCCCGCATGACGCAAGGTCAGGCGCAGCGCGAGCAGGCCGAGGCGCAGCGCCGGCTCGACGCCGGTCTCGCGAAATCGGAATCGCAGCCGCGCCCGGTGCCGCCCAATCGGCGATCCCTCGGGTGCGGCGGGCGCCGAGGCGGCGGGGGGCGGCGCTCCCGGACCGATCTCGCTGGCCGATGCGCCCGAAACGGCTCCTGCAGGGTGCGGAGAAGCTGGGAGCCGGGTCGAATGCCCACCGGCCGGGGCCGGCGTGGAGGCCGCCGCGGGGGCGCCTCGGGCTTTGGTCACGGGATCCGACAATTGAGCTCCGGGTGATCGAGTCCGGGGGAATTCGCGCCGAATGCGGCCCGGAGGCGGTCGCCATCCGGATGAGAGGAGCGCTAGAGTCATAGCCGGTTTTCGACGAGGGCGGAGTCGGCTCGCCCGTGCCTCTCTGGTGCGCCTCGTTGCTCGATCCGATTCGGCTCGTGTGTGTCGGGTCTCGGGCCCATCACATGGGACCGGGTCCGTCGTCCGAGTCGGTCGGCCGAGCATTCACCGACACATGGGCTTCGTTCTCCGCAGCGCCTCCGGGCGGTGCGAGCCCCGCTCCACACGTGAGTGGAGGGGCCATCCGCTCGCCGCAAGTTCGCGTAGGGTCGAACCAGGCCCGGGTGACCGGCGTCGCAGAAGCAGCCCCAGGCGCCACTGGGGACACAAGGAGCACAGCATGATTCGATCTCGTCTGGTCCTGGGCACGCTCGCCCTGGCCGCGATGCTCTGGGTGCCGCTCTTCCAGGCCGCCGCCCAGGAAGACTCGTCGGGGATGGGTCCGACCTTCAAGGAAGGCGACGTCATCACCTACGACCAGGTCGACGCACTCAGGCCGTTCCTGCCCGAGGAGTTCTGGAACAACCGGGACTTCTTCTTCTACGAAGGCATGCAGCTCGAGGTCGGCCCCTTCTACCGCGACTACTCGCCGTCCGACGCCTACAAGCAGGCCACCGAGACGTACCGCGGCCAGTCGCGCATCGGCCCCGACAACAGCCTCGAGAGCTACACGGCCGGTCGGCCGTTCCCGAACGACGCGATCGACTGCGCCTCCGATCCGCAGGCCGGCGTCAAGATCATGTGGAACTTCGACTACCGGTGGGGCGGGGCCGGCGCATCGACGACCTTCTACTACTCGTACTGGGATCGCGGTGAGGAGCTGCCCCTCTACTACGAGGGCAACTCGAAGGCCGTGACCCTCTCGCATCGCGTCGAGCCCGAGTACCAGGCCACCGCTGGCGACGTCTTCCGCAACGAGAAGCGCAAGAACGCCTTCGGCGTCGACGTGACCGCCCCCTTCGATGCCCGCGGCATCATGCTCATGTCGTACCGCTACAAGTCGACGGATCGGCCCCGCAGTGAGGCCAAGAACGACGACACGTGGGTCTACGTGCCGACGCTGCGCCGCGTCCGCCGCATCTCCACGGCCCAGCGCACCGACTCGATCTCGGGCACCGACTTCACGTTCGACGATCTGGGCAGCTTCGCCGGCATCGTCCCGCAGTACGAGTGGGAGTGCCTCGGTGAGCAGGACATGATCGCGCCCGTGAACACCAAGGTGAAGGCGTTCCCGTACGATCGCGACCACAACTTCGGCCCCTACGGTCTCTCGTTCGCCGACGATCGGTGGGAGATGCGCCGCGTGTACAAGATCCGGATGACCCCCAAGAACGTGGATCACCCGTATCACCACAAGGACATCTACGTCGACAAGGAGACCTACGGCGCCCTGTATTCCTTCGCGTACGACCAGAAGGAGGAGCTCTGGAAGATCATCTGGCACAACAAGCGCTGGAGCGAAGACGAGCTCACCGAGGGCTACTACGAGGGTTGGGAAGGCGTCTCCGAGCCGCGGGATCTCCGGATCATCGCGGACATCATCGTCAACGTGCAGACCGGTACCGGCAACCGCATCGAGATCTGGGACAACGAGGGCACTCCGTTCCCGAGCAAGGGCAAGATCCGCCGCTACATCGACGTCGGCCGCCTGACGAAGGGCCGCTGATCCGAAACGCCATCGTGGCCCCTCGCAGCCGAACGGGCTTCGAGGGGCCTTTCGACTCGACGTCGCTCGCTGCGGGCGACGATCCGACGGGGATCTGTTCGACATGCATCGATTGAGGAGTTGGTTCGGTGTCGTTGCTCTGCTCGTGCTCGCTGGCATGGGTTGTCACGACGTGCACCTCGACTTCGACACACACGAGAGCGAGATCGTCCTCTTCGACGATCTCTACTCGGTGTCGGTCGTCGACGATCAGCACGCGGTGGCCGTCGGCTACTACGGCACGGTCTACTGGACCGAGAACGGCGGCGAGCAGTGGCAGCGCGGCCGCACGGATGTGCTGACGCCGCTCTACAGCGTCAGCATGGCCGATCCGGAGGTCGGCTGGGCGGTCGGTCAGCGCGGTCTCATCCTGCGCACCGAGGACGGCGGCCGGAACTGGACGCGCCAGCCCAACCTGAAGGAGACGGAGGGCGCGCACCTGTTCGGCGTGACGGCGATCGACGGGCAGCGGGCCATCGTCGCCGGCGAGTGGGGCACGCGGCTGCTCACCGAGAACGGCGGCCAGACCTGGGTCGACAACTCGTTCAAGGTCGATCAGCAGCACCCGATGTTCGTCTGGCTCTCGACCGAGGATCAGGAGAAGATCCGCGAGGGCGGCACCGTCTACGACGACGTCGGCGTGAACGACATCCACTGCCTCGGCAACGGCAGCGAACGCTGCTGGCTGGTCGGCGAGTTCGGCTACATCTTCTACAGCGAGGACGCAGGCAAGACCTGGCAGCCGAGCTCGATCGAGGGCTCGATGGAGCTCGATCCGTTCAAGCTCGGCTACAACGAGCTGCGGGTGGACGAATCCGAGGAGGGCAAGCTCCGCGTCTTCGCCGACGGAATCAAGGACGAGGGCCATCTCAACGTCGCGATCGAGGCCGTCGCCTCCGCCGAGGAGATCGCGGCGTTCGGTGGCGCCGACGATCCGTACCCGCTCTTCGAGATCCTCGAGGCGCGCATCTCCGAGGTCCGCATCGTGCTCGAGGATGCCGGCCTGCCGACCGAGCGCGTGCGCGAGCGCGGCCGCCCGCCGTGGGACTACGAGGACTACCTGGACGACGATCCCGAGTTCCTTCAGCGCTACCTCGACGGCCGCGAGCACCCGACGCCCGGCGTGAAGGTGCGCGTGATCCAGAACCCCGTGCTCTTCACCGTGCGCTTCCGCGATCAGGACAACGGCATGATCGCGGGCCTCGGCGGCGTGATCCTCGCATCGGACGACGGTGGCAAGAGCTGGGAGTACCGAAAGACCGATCGCACCCAGGCCATCTTCTCGGTCGACTCGCTGCCCGGCCGCGCCGTGGCCGTCGGCGAGAAGGGGCTGGTTCGGACCTCCACCGACGAGGGGCGGAGCTGGGCCGAGCCCGGCGAGAGCGACTTCCCCGTCGTCTTCACCTACATGCGCGACCTCGGCTTCGCCCGCTCGGGCAAGGTCGGGTTCATCGTCGGGCAGACGGGCCAGATCCTGCGCTCGACCAACGCCGGCATCGGCTGGGAGCAGGTGCTGCCGCCGCCCGACCGCGTGATGGGGATGACGGCCGACTCGAGCTGAGTGAGCCCGGGCAACCGGGGCTCGAGCCGAGCCCTGATTCGAACCGCCGCGCCGCCGCGCCCTCTCGGGGCCGGCGGCGCTCGCGTTTCGGGCCCGTGGGCGCACTGAGGGGGCTTTCGGCCCCGGTCTTCGCGGTTCCGAGGCGAGTCTGCGCGGCCCGGGTGCCCGGCGCTCGGCGGGCCCGCCGCCCCTCTTCCCAATCGCGACTCAAGCCGGCAACTTCCCCCTCCGATTCCAGTATGGAGGGGCTTCCCGCTCCGAGCCGGTACCCGGGCGTGCGCCCGCGGGCGGGCGGCGTGGGGACCCATGGCCGAGGACGAGACCCGATGAGCGAGCTGGCATCGAGATCGCGACCGACCCTGCTCTGGTGCGGGCCCGCATCCGTGCGGGAGCGGGTCGAGTCCGTCCTCGCGCAGTCCGGGATCGAGATCGCGGGCTGCGCCGACGCGTGCGACCTGCCCAGGCTCGTGGCTTCGACCGACGCGGTCGGCGCGGTGGTCCATGTGGTCGCCATCGAGGCCGATGCCGACGACTGGGAGCGCGCGCGCGCGGCGCTCGAGTCGGGCAGCGTCCCCTGGCTGGTGCTCACGCCCGATGGCAGCGACCGCCCCGGCGTGCATGACGATGGAGCCGGGGTGCACGGCCTCGTCGCCGCTCCCGACCTCGAGTCGGTGCTGCCGGTCTGGCTGCAGCCGTTGACCGAGCTCGGTCACAGCCGCAGCGAGCTGGCGTCGTTGCGGCGAAGCATCGAGTGGCATCGTCAGTTCCAGCAGCTCGCGGCCTGTCTCGAGGCGGGGCAGCTGCATCCGTTGGCGCTCGACCTGCTGATGCGCGCTTGCGGACGCGGGCAGGGGCTGGCCGTGTTCCACCGCGAGGGTCCGGGCAAGGGCCTCGCGACGGCGTTCCGGGGCTTCGACGAGGATCAGTCCGACGTCCTGTCGGCGCAGCTCGTCGACGACAAGCCGGTCGACCTCGCCACGCTCGAAGGGCTCGGCGTGATCGACCGCGGCCCGGTCCACGAGGCACTGCGCGCGGCCGGCGTCGCGGCCGACGAGATCCTCCAGATGCCCGTCGATGGGCGCAATGGCATCACCGGCGTGCTCTACGTGCCTTCCGGTGGCGTGCCGATGGGCGAGATCGAGCTGTCGGCGGCCGGGCTGCTGCTCGAGCATGTCCGCGTCGCGCTCCACAACGTCGAGACCTATCTGCAGGCGAAGGAGCGCGCCTTCGTCGACGACGTCACCGACCTCTACAACGCGCGCTACCTGATCCAGACCGCCGACAACGAGATCCAGCGCGCGGATCGCTACGGCAATCCGCTCTCGGTGCTCTTCCTCGACCTCGACCGCTTCAAGCGGGTGAACGACGAGTGGGGGCACCTGATCGGCTCGGAGACCCTGCGCCGGCTCGCGGGGCTGCTCTCGGGCTGCGTCCGGCAGGTCGATACCCTCGCGCGCTACGGCGGCGACGAGTTCACGATCCTGCTCGTCGACACCGACCACAACGCGGCGGTCCACGTGGCCGAGCGCATCCGCCAGACGGTCGAGCAGGAGGTCTTCGAGGTCGGGCCCGACGCGCGGCTGCAGCTGACGGTCTCGATCGGCATCGCGACCTGCCCCGATCATGCGACGACGCGCGAGGCGCTCCTCGACGCGTCGGACAAGGCGATGTACCGCGCCAAGTCCGACGGGCGGAACCGCGTCTGCTCGGCCCACGAGCTCTGGGACGATTGAGGGCAGCGCATCACGGCTCTGGCTGCGCCGTCCGGTTTGACATCGAAACCGGGTGCTGCTAACTGAACTCACCGTTTTTCCAGGGTTTTTCCGCCCGTCGGCCGATCGCGCCGGGGCGGGTCCCCAGCGATCGAATGGACTCTCGGCTCGGCCCGGCGCGCTGCGTGCGCGGCGGCGTGCGAGACTCCATCGCCCCGTACCCCCACCCGGCGTCGCATCGCGCGCCGCGCCCGAGAGATCGAGAGCCGAGATGACCGCCGAAGGCACGAGTGAAGGACCGAGCCACGCAGTGGCCCTCGACGGACTGGGCGACCTGCGCCGCACGCACGTCTGCGGCGCCTTCGACGAGTCGCTCGTCGGCCAGGAGGTCGTCGTCACGGGCTGGGTGCACCGGCGGCGTGATCACGGCGGGGTGATCTTCGTCGATCTGCGCGACCGCAGCGGCGTCGTTCAGATCGTCTTCCGTCCCGAGACCTCGCCCGAGGCCCACGGGAAGGCGGGCGCGCTCCGCAGCGAGTGGGTGCTCTGCGCCCGCGGCGTCGTCGAGGCGCGGACGCCCGACACGGTCAACCCGAAGATGGCCACCGGTGCGGTCGAGGTGAACGTCCACGAGCTACGGCTGCTGAACAGCGCGCATCCGCCGCCCTTCGCCATCGAGGAAGAGACCGACGTCGACGAGCAGATCCGGCTGCGTCATCGCCTCCACGATCTGCGCCGGCCGCCGCTGCAGAAGGCGATGCGGATCCGCCACGAGCTCGCTCAGGCGATCCGCGCCTCGCTCAGCTCGCAGGACTTCCTCGAGATCGAGACGCCGATGCTCGCGCGGGCGACGCCCGAGGGCGCGCGCGACTTCGTCGTGCCCGCGCGGATGCAGGCCGGTCACTTCTACGCGCTGCCGCAGTCGCCCCAGATCATGAAGCAGCTGCTCATGGTCGCGGGCTTCGATCGCTACTTCCAGATCGTCCGCTGCTTCCGCGACGAAGACCTGCGCGCCGACAGACAGCTCGAGTTCACCCAGGTCGATCTCGAGATGAGCTTCGTCGGCGTCGACGAGGTGCTCGCGGTGCTCGAGAAGGTGACGGTCGACGGCTGCGCCGCGTGTGGCGCCGCGATCCCGGCACCGTTCCCGCGCATGACGTTCAAGGAGGCGATGGATCGCTACGGGTGCGACAAGCCCGACACGCGCATCCAGCTCGAGCTCGTCGAGCTGACCGAGCTCTTCGCCACGAGTGAGTTCAAGGCGTTCCGCGGCGCCATCGAGCACGGTGGCATCGTGAAGTGCCTGCCGATCCCCGACGCCGGCGACATCTCGCGCAGCGAGATCGACCGACTCGAGAAGCTGGTGCGGAAGGAGCTCGGTGCCAAGGGCCTCGGCTGGATCCGCATCGACGACGACGGCACCTGGCGCTCGCCCATCGTGAAGTTCCTCAGTGACGACGAGAGAGCGAAGATTGCCGACGTCACTGGGGCGAAGCCGGGGCACCTGCTCTTCTTCCAGGCCGATACGTTCGAGCGGGCGAACGCGATCCTGTCGCGCCTGCGCGTCGACCTCGGCACGAAGCTCGGGCGCACCGACGGCCGCGAGTGGGACGTGCTCTTCGTCGTCGACTTCCCGCTCTTCGAGGAGGCGGACGACGGCTCGCTCACCTACTGCCACATGCCCTTCGTGGCTCCGCTCGAAGAGGACATCCCGCTCCTCGACAGCGACCCGATGGCCGTGCGTGGGACCCACTACGACGTGGTCATGAACGGCTACGAGCTCGGCAGCGGCAGCCTTCGCAACCACCGTGTCGACGTGCAGAAGAAGATCCTCGAGAAGATGGGCTACGACGAGGCCAGCATGGAGCAGAGCTTCGGGTTCATGCTCGACGCGCTCGCGCAGGGGGCGCCGCCCCACGGCGGCTTCGCGTTCGGCTTCGACCGGATGGCGCTCGTCCTCGCGAAGACCGACAACCTGCGCGACGTGATCGCCTTCCCGAAGACCCAGCGCGGTCAGGATCTGCTGATGGCCTCGCCCAGCACCGTCGACGAGGATGCCCTCGACGAGCTGTCGATCCGCGTGCGGCTGCCGCAGCCGGACTGAGAGGCTGCGTCTAGGCGTCCGCCCCGATCGGCCCCATCATCGAGTCGGCCAGCTTCTTGCGCTGATGAACGCCGTCCCCGTAGAGGGCCTGGTCGTGCATGCTGCGCTTGAAGAAGATGTGGACATCGCACTCCCACGTGAAGCCGATACCGCCGTGGAGCTGCACGGAGCGGTCGGAGGCGTAGGCGCCCGCGTCGGACGCCGCGCTCTTGGCCATGCGTGCGGCACCCTCGGCCTCCGGGTCGCCCACGTCGATGCAGCAAGCGGCGTGGTAGACGAGTGAGCGCGCGCGATCGATGCCCGTCATGACGTTGACGAGCGGGTGCTTGACGGCCTGAAAGAAGCCGAGCGGGTGGTCGAACTGCGTGCGGTCCTGCGCGTACTTGACGGTCGTCTGCAGCTGCCACTCGGCCGAGCCGCACAGGTCGGCGGCCACGGTCGTCAGCACGGCGGGCCATGCCGCCTGGACGGCCGCCTCGCCATCGCGGCTCACGACGTTCTCCTGCGGCACGCGCACCGACTCGAATCGAGCGGTGGCCTGGTCGCGCGTGAGGTCGTGGATCTGATCGCGAGAGAGCGCGAGCCCCTCGGCCTCGGCCGGCACCATGCAGAGCACGAGGGCATCGCCGAGCCTCGCCACCGCGAGCAGATGGTCGCACTTGAAGGCGTCCTGCACGAAGAGCGCCTCGCCGTCGAGCACGAGCGCGTCGCCGTCGGCGCGCGCCGAGATCGACGAGCGCGCAGGGTCCCAGCTGCCCGTCGCATCGGCGAAGGCGAGGGTGGCGGTCTGGCCATCGGCGATACGGCCGAGCCAGGCCTCGGCGCACTCGCCGCCCGCTTCGCGCAGCACGAACGTCGCGTGCAGGGTGGGCAGCAACGGCGAGGGCAGGGCGTGTCCGCCCACCTGCTCGACGAGGCCCGCGATGCCGGCGAGCTTGATGCCGACGCCGCCGTGGGCCTCGGGCACGGCGAGGCCCGTCCAGCCGAGCTCGACGATCTGCTTCCACAGGTCGGCGTCCCAGCGCGTGGGCTCGCCGCGGTCGTAGACGCTCTCGTGATCCTCTGCGACGAGCGTGCGAAGCCTCTCCACGGGAAGGTGCTCGTCGAGGAACTGCTTCGCGACGTCGCGCAGCATCTCTTCGTCCGAGCCGAAGCCGAAATCCTTGGGGTGCTCTTGCTTGGCCATCGTCTCGTCCTCCCCGACTACTTCGACTTCGCCAGGCCGAGCACGCGCTCGCCCAGGATGTTGCGCTGGATCTCGTTCGTGCCGGCCGCGATCGTCATGCCGTACGAGTTCATGTACGAGAGCGGCCAGTGGCCGGCATCGGGCGCCGCGGGGTCGAGCTTGTAGAGCGTCGACCGGGGGCCGGCGATGTCGACGCCGAGCCGCGACGCGTTCTGGATCATCTCGGTCACCGTGACCTTGCCTTGCAGGGGGAGGCGCATCGGGTGATCGCACAGCGCCGGCACGCGACCGCGCTTCGCGTTCTGCTTGAAGCCCTCCGCGATGATCGCCTGCTGGACGATCGCGTCCCGCGTGACCGGGTCGTCCTTCGCGAGCACGCCGTCGCGGTAGTGGGTCTTCGCGAGACGCACGAGCATGTCGATGGGGCTCTCGCCCCCGCCGCCTCCGCCCGCGCCTTCGGCGGCGCCGCGCTCGTAGGTGAGCGTGGTCATCGCCACCGTCCAGCCCTTGCCGATCTCGTCGAGGCGCATCGAGTCGGGTACGCGTACGTCCTCGAAGAGCACCTCGTTGAAGCCGGTCTCGCCGGTCATCTTGATGAGCGGGCGCACGGTCACGCCTTCGTGCCCTTCGATGGGGCAGAGGAAGTAGGTGAGGCCGTCGTACTTGTGCTCGCGGCTGGTGCGGGCGATGAGGATCATCCACTTCGCGAAGTGGCCGAGGCTCGTCCAGACCTTGTGCCCGTTCACGATCCAGTCGTCACCGTCGCGCACGGCCATCGTCTGCTGGTTGGCCATGTCGCTGCCGGCGCCGGGCTCGCTGAAGCCCTGGCACCAGATCTCCTCGCCGGAGAGCGCGGGTGGAACGAACAGGCGCTTCTGCTCCTCGGTGCCGTGCACGAGGATGGTCGGGATCGCCATGTTCAGCGCGATGACGTTCAGCATGAAGGGCGTTCCGGCGCGGCCCATCTCGACGTTCGCGATGCGCTGGAACCCGTCGTGGCCGCCGCCGCCGTACTCGGTGGGGATGTCGGCCCCCACGAGCCCCGCCTCGTAGCACTTGTGCTGCCAGTCCTGCAGGTAGTCGCGCTGCGGGACGGTCATCACCTCGATGGCCGAGAGCGGCAATCGGACCGGCGGCTCGGGCGGCCTGTTCTCGGCGAGCCAGCGGCGCGCGTACTCCTGGTACTCGCTCTGCTCGGGGGTCAGGGTCTTCTTGCGCATGGCATGCTCCATTGGACGGGACGATCGCGTTCGTGGGTCGGACGAGACTAGCCCGCGCGTCGTGAGGCGCGCCGGCCGTTGACTGAACCGTCCAGACGGTATAGTTATTGGTCATGCCCCGGAAGCCCAAGGCCCGCGAAGCGATCCTCGACGCCGCCCAGGCGCGCCTCCTCGAGCACGGCCCTTCGGGCCTCGTGCTCGACACCGTCGCCTCGGACGCCGGCGTCTCGAAAGGCGGGCTCCTCTACCACTTCCCGTCGAAGGAGGCGCTCATCGCCGGGCTGACCGAGCGGATGCTCGCCGGCTTCGACGCGATCCAGGCTTCGTTGCACGACGCCGACGGCGACCCCGATGGCGCGTGGACCCGCGCCTACGTGCACAGCACGGTGACGCCGCGGGGAGAGCCCGCCGACGACTCGGCCCGGCTCATGGCCGGCATGCTCGCGGGCTTCGGCGGTGACGCGGCGCGCCTCGGCGAGGTGCAGGCGCGTTTCCAGCACTGGCAGGCGCGCATCGAGCACGACGACGGGGTCGACGCGACGAACGCGACCATCGTGCGGCTCGCCGCCGACGGGGTCTGGCTGTCCGCTCTGCTCGGTCTGCCGAGCATGCCGAAGACGCTGGCGAAGAAGGTCATGGCGCGGCTCGACGCGATGACCCGCGAGGGCTGACGTGGCGCGAAGCGAGGCCACGCGGCCCGGACGTCGCAACGGGGACACGGTGCGGAGCGAGGGGCGCCGATCCCATCACGTGCTCGATCACGAGATCGAGGCGCTCGAGCAGCGGCTGCGCGAGGGGATGGATGACCTCGCCCGCATGCGTCGGCTCGTGCGGAGGCACGCGCGCTCGGAGTGGGGCGACATCCGCCACGAGTGGGATGCGCTCGACGGGCGGGTGCGCACGGTCGCCATCGCGCTCGGCGTCGCGTTCTTCCTCGGCGCGTACCTGTTCTACATGAACCTCGGCTGGTACGCCGACCAGCGTGCGCTGCCCGAGAGCAGCGACTGGCTGCTCGACCGGCTACCGGCGTGGAATGTCGTGCCGATGCTGTCGTGGGGCTGGCTGGCGCTGCACGCCTGGGCCGTGGGCGTGGCCGTGCTCTATCACCCTCGGCGGATGCCGTTCCTGCTGCTGGTGCTCGGTGTCTACCTCTTCGTGCGCACGCTCTACGTCTTCCTCTCGCCCATCGGCGCCCCCGCGCAGATCCTCGACATGCGCGAGCTCGATGGGCTCTTCGCGCTGGTCGCGGGCGAGTACACGTTCCAGAACGAGTTCATCTTCTCCGGGCACACCGCGGTGCCCTTTCTCTTGTTCTTGTTCTTCGATTCGCGCTGGCACAAAGGCGTCATGCTGGCCGGCTCGATCGCGATGGCCTTCGCCGTGCTCGTGACGCGCAACCACTACGCGGTGGACGTGCTCTCGGCGTATCTCATCGGCTACTCGGTGTACGCGCTCTCGGGCTGGCTGTTCCGCGCGCTACGGCCGCGAGGCCAGGCGCTCGACCCGACGCCCTGACACACTCGGCCCCTCCCCAACTCCGCGGGCCGCTCGAGCGTGTCTGGAGTGCGTCGGATTCGTGAGCCTCGCAGCGAAGGCGACCGGAGGCGTACTGCAGTACGTCGAGGACGCCGAGCGAGAAGGCCGCGAAGGCGGCGTGCGCCAGGCGCTCTCGTGCGTGCCCCAACTCTCTCGCACGGCACCCGAGAACCCAGGCCTGCTCGAGAGTGCTCGGAGTGCCGCGAATTCGTGACCCTCGGACCGCCGGCGCCCGGAGGCGTACTGATGTACGCCGAGGACGCCAAGGGAGAAGGTCGCGAAGGCGCGGTGCTCCGGGCGCTCTCGTGCAGGGCCGCACAAACGTCGAAGACGCCGAGCGAGAAGGCCGCGAAGGCGGCGTGCTCCAGGCGCTCTCGTGCGTGCACTAATACGTACGCATCAATCCGCGAACGACTCCCTGAATCATGACATCGGAGGCCGGTACCTCGATCGGCTCCATCGTGCTGTTGGCCGGCACGAGCCGCACACGCGGGCCCTCGCGGTAGTAGCGCTTGAGGGTCGCCTCGTTGCCGGCGACGAGCGCGACGACGGTCTCGCCGTTGCGGGCCTCGTTGCGGCTCTCGACGACGACGAGATCGCCGTCGCAGATCTGGTCCTCGATCATCGAGTTGCCGCGAACGCGCAGCACGAAGGTGTCGCCCTGGCGGCCGACCATCTCGTCGGGCACGCCGACACGCTCCTGGGCGTCGGACATGACCTCGATGGGCGAGCCCGCCGCGACCGTGCCGAGAAGTGGCGCCGAGCGCATCGAGTCCGCGACCTGATCGTGCTCCGGCACCGGCTCGACCGACCGCGAGCGGTTCCAGGACTTCCGCAGGAAGCCCTTCTCGACGAGGTGGTGCACGTGCTTGTGGACCGTCGCCACCGACGCGAGGCCGAAGTGCGCCCCGATCTCCTCGAGGCTCGGCGAGTAGCCGTTTCGCTCGACGAACTCGCAGATGAAGTCGTAGATCTCGCGCTGTCGTCGCGTGAGTGCCATGGTGCTCCGCCCCCCCCTCGGTCCGATCGACGCACGCCCCGATGGCGCGGTCACTCGACCGTCGCGGGCCGTCCATCGCTCGAGACGCCCCGCTTTCGTCGCAATTTCGCCTGGCATCTTCGCGAAATCGAAGCGAAAGTCAACGCCCCGGGTCGTTGCCGGACGAGACCGACCGGCGGCGCGACCGCGAAAAAGTGAGAAAAAGCCGCCCATGTCGGTTGACCGACGTGGGGGCAGACCTAGATTGCCGCCGCGTTGGCAGTCCCCGGGTGGGACTGCCAATCGCCATCCCGACCGCCCCGGGCACTCGATCGACCCTTCTCGGGCCGGCCGATTCCGCCCGAGGGCGCTCATCCCCAGAACGGCAGCCCCCGCATGGCTGCACACGCAATCAGAAAAGGATTGGATCCATGAAGATTCGACCCCTCCACGACCGCCTCCTCGTGAAGCGGCTCGCGGAAGAAGACATGTCGGCCGGTGGAATCATCATCCCCGACTCCGCCAAGGAAAAGCCCGCCGAGGGCCAGATCGTGGCCGTCGGCCCCGGCAAGCAGGACGACGACGGCGAGCACATCCCGTTGTCGGTCAAGAAGGGCGACAAGGTGCTCTTCAGCAAGTACGCCGGCACCGAGGTCGAACTCGACGGTGGCGAGCACCTGATCATTCGCGAGGACGACGTCCTCTGCGTGCTCGAGTAGAGCAGGAGCGAGACTAGAAATCATGTCAAAGGAAATCCTCTTCGATCAGGACGCTCGCGCGAAGATCCTCGCGGGCGTCGACGGGCTGGCGAACGCCGTCCGCGTGACCCTCGGCCCGAAGGGCCGCAACGTCATCATCGAAAAGAGCTTCGGCTCGCCGACCGTGACCAAGGACGGTGTGTCCGTGGCCAAGGAAATCGAGTTCGAGGACAAGTTCGAGAACATGGGCGCCCAGATGGTGAAGGAGGTCGCTTCGAAGACCTCCGACGTCGCCGGTGACGGCACGACCACCGCCACGGTGCTCGCTCAGGCCATCTTCCGCGAGGGCAGCAAGCTCGTGGTGGCCGGCATGAACCCGATGGACCTCAAGCGCGGCATCGACAAGGCCGTGATGGCCATCAGCGACGAGCTCGACAGCCTCAGCAAGCCCACGCGCAGCGCCGAGGAGATCGCCCAGGTCGGTACGATCTCGGCCAACAGCGACGAGACGATCGGCGCCACCATTGCCGAGGCGATGGACAAGGTCGGCAAGGAAGGCGTGATCACGGTCGAGGAGGGCAAGAGCCTCCAGACCGAGCTCGACGTCGTCGAGGGCATGCAGTTCGACCGCGGCTACCTCTCGCCCTACTTCGTCACCGACGCCGAGGGCATGGAGGCCGTGCTCGAAGAGCCGCTCATCCTCCTCCACGAGAAGAAGATCAGCAACATGAAGGATCTCCTTCCGCTGCTCGAGCAGGTCGCCCGCCAGGGCAAGCCCCTGCTCATCGTGGCCGAGGACATCGAGGGCGAGGCGCTCGCCACGCTCGTGGTGAACAAGATCCGTGGCACGCTGAACGTCGCCGCCGTCAAGGCGCCCGGCTTTGGTGATCGCCGCAAGGCGATGCTCCAGGACATGGCGATCCTCACGGGTGGCCAGGTCATCGCCGAGGAGCTCGGTCTCAAGCTCGAGAACGTGACCCTCAAGGATCTCGGCAAGGCCAAGCGCATCTCGATCGACAAGGACAACACCGTCATCATCGACGGCGCTGGCTCGAAGAAGGACATCGAGGGTCGATGCGCGGAGATCCGCGGTCAGGTCGAGGGCACCAGCTCCGACTACGATCGCGAGAAGCTCCAGGAGCGACTCGCCAAGCTCGTCGGCGGTGTCGCGGTGGTCAAGGTCGGTGCAGCCACCGAGACCGAGATGAAGGAGAAGAAGGCGCGCGTCGAGGATGCCCTCCACGCGACCCGCGCAGCCGTCGAGCAGGGCATCGTCCCTGGCGGTGGCGTCGCGCTCCTTCGCAGCCAGAAGGCGCTCGACAAGCTCACGGGTCTCGACCAGGAGCAGCAGGCGGGTGTCGACATCATCCGCCGTGCCATCGAGGCTCCGCTCCGGTTCATCTCGGAGAACGCGGGCATCGAGGGCTCGATCGTGGTCGACAAGGTCAAGCAGCAGAAGGCCGCCAACGGCTTCAACGCTGCGACCGAGACCTACGAGGACCTCATCAAGGCCGGCGTCATCGACCCGACCAAGGTGGTCCGCACCGCGCTGCAGAACGCGGCCAGCGTGGCGAGCCTCCTGCTCACCACCGAGGCCATGATCGCTGAGAAGCCCGAAGAGGGTGGCGGTGGCGGCATGCCCGGCGGCATGCCCGGCGGAATGGGCGGCATGCCCGGCATGATGTAGAGGCGAACGCCTCACATCGGCCGCAAGGCCAGCAAGACACGGAGCCCCCGTCGCAGCGATGCGGCGGGGGCTCTCTGTTTTTGGGGACGCCACGTGCGCCCTATGGCGCCGAGCAGGGAATCGTTCCTGCGCACGCCAGGCCGGACGGTCCGGCCCGCTCGTACTCGACCGCACCCGAGAGCGTGGTGGTGAGATCGTCGATCCCCACCGCACCATCGCAGTTCACGTCACGCACCGGGTCGATCATCGTGACCACGTTCAAGACCTGATGGAGGTCGACGAGGCTCGTGACGGTGTCGTTGTCGAAGTCGGCATCACACGGGTTGCCGTAGCCGTCCGCGTCCGCGTCCTCCTGGGCGTCGCACGAGCCCGAGGGGCTCGTCGCAAGTGGACCATTCGGGGTCGCGAGGCAGTTGTCGAACTCGTTCGGGACGCCGTCGGCGTCGATGTCGAGCGGGAAGAACGCCGTCGTCTCCGATGTGGGAAGCGCGAGCGCCGCACCGAAGAGCACCAGCGCTGCCACGGCCGCGCGCGCGCCGGTGTCTGGAATCAGTCGACGCCCCGCAAACGCGATCACACCGGCGAGGAGCACGAAGCCCCAAGGCGCCAGGCTCGGCACCGCCGCCGCGTTGACGACGATCGGAGCACCCGTATCGATGCTCTCCTTCACATCGACCTGGTTGATGCCGAAGATGTTTCCACCGCGATCGAAGCCGAGCTCGATCTGCCCTGATCCGAAACCGACCGGCTTGAACACGATCGTCGCCATGATCTCGTCGCTCGCCGTGCTGTGCGAAGGCCTGAGCGAATGCTCGATGAAGTCGACGTTCAACTGGTCGTCGGTGAGCGGCCAGCGCGGCGGATGATCAGGCGCGCTCGGACCGGTCGCCACGAACCACGTCGAGTTCGCCGGCGAGACAGCGGGTGCATAGAGCGGGTAGTAGTCGTTGTACGACGACTCGGCCGGCACGTAGTCGATCACGTCGGGCGGGTAGACCACGGCCACCGAGAAGTACTGCAGCCCCGTATCGCCCTCGGTGTCGAGGTGGACGTCGACGGTGATGCGGTCGCCCATCTCGAGCGGCCCGCCCGCGTAGTCGGTCGTCATCCAGAGGCGGTAGGCAGACGCAGAGCCGGCCATCGTCGACGCGATCGCCACCATCATCACCAGAGTCGACGGAGAGCGCAGCCACATGGAACCGGCCTCGGAGGTGGAACGCCATGACCAGGGAAACGTGTTGCGCTGACTCTAACCTACGACGGCCGCGCTGCTTCAAGACTCGACGAGCGGCCACGAATCACTGACCTCGAGCGTCTCCCCGATGGATATGTCGCGCGCGACATGAGCACGAGGGATCGCCACGGGCGCGAGTGGCGCCTACTCGTAGCACTGCTCCTTGGTCATCGTGATGACGCCGTCGTTGCAGGCGACCCGGTAGTTGATCGGGTCGGTTCCGTCGGGCACGTCGTCGAAGCAGCCCGGGTTGCAGGGCCAC
>CAYYSY010000004.1:0-6582 GCA_964474355.1 uncultured Spirochaetaceae bacterium
CCTGTCGGTGGCCGACGGCGAGGCGGAAGAAGACGACGGCGGTGGCGGACACGAGCTCGTGGTGCGGCGCAGCGTGGCGGCGGCGGGGCGCGGCCGTGCGCGCGTCGCGGGCGAGCTCGTGCCGGTCGCGACCCTGGCCGAGCTCTTCGACGGGCGCGTCGAGATCTCGAGTCAGCACTCGAGCCAGGCGTTGCTCCGACCCGAGTCCCACGCGCGCTACCTCGACGCCGCCGGCGGGCTCGGGCCCGTGGTGGAGGAAGTGCGCCGTCACTACGAGGCCGTGCGGGCGCTCGACGCCGAGCGGGCGCAGCTCGAGGCGGCCGCCGAGGAGCGGGCGCGGCGCCTCGACTTCCTGCGCTTCCAGCTGAGCGAGATCGACGAGGTCGGGCTCGGCGAGGGCGAGCTCGACGAGCTCGACCGAGACCACGGCCGGCTGGCCCACGCCGAGGGGCTGCACGGCGATGCCGTCGCGGCGGCGCGGGCTCTCGCGGGCGACGACGCGGGGGAGGGCGGCGCGGCCGATGGCGTGTCCACCGCCGAGCGGCACGTCGAGGCAATGGCCGCGCTCGATCCGGGCCTCGCGCCCGAGCTCGAGCGGGTCCGCTCGCTCGAGGCCGAGCTACGCGATCTCGCGGCCGACCTCGAGCGCTACGCCGACGGCATCGAGAGCGACCCCGGGCGGCTCGCCCAGCTCGAGGAGCGCATCCAGCAGGTCGAGCGCCTGCGACGCAAGTACGGGCGGAGCGAGGCGGACATCCTCGGCTTCAGGGCGCAGGTCGCGAGCGAGCTCGGTGAGGTCGAAGGCGCCGACGATCGCCTCGGCGAGATCGAGGCGCTGCGCGCGAGCGCCGCCGGCGCGCTCGGAGTGGCAGCGAAGAAGCTGACGAAGGGCAGGCAGAAGGCGGCGCGCATGCTGGCGAAGCGCGCGCAGGCGACGCTCGCCGAGCTCGACATGCCGAAGGCCAGCTTCT
Organism: uncultured Spirochaetaceae bacterium; assembly: GCA_964474355.1. Lineage (GTDB taxonomy): Bacteria > Myxococcota_A > UBA9160 > UBA9160 > UBA4427 > CAYYSY01. Next base: position 972 of record CAYYSY010000004.1, read on the forward strand.
CGGTCTCGCTCGAGCCGATCGCGAATCTGCAGCAGCTGCCCGAGGGCGTGACGAGCGGACCGGGCGGCGCCGAGGCGCCGGAGTTCCGCTTCAGCGCCAACGAGGGAGAGGCACCGCGGTCGCTGCAGAAGGTGGCCTCGGGCGGCGAGCTCTCGCGTGTGTTCCTCGCGATCAAGAACGCGCTGCGGCCCTGGGGCGCGAACATGGTGCTCGTCTTCGACGAGGTCGACGCGGGCATCGGCGGCCGCGCTGCGGAGCGCGTCGGGCGCGTGCTCGCCGAGCTCGCCACCGAGCACCAGGTGCTCTGCATCACGCACCTGCCCCAGATCGCCGCCTTCGCGTCGACGCACTTCCGGGTGCAGAAGGAGAGCCGGAAGGGCCGCACCCGCACGGTGCTCGAGGCCGTGTCCGGCGACGCTCGCATCGACGAGATCGCACGCATGGCCGGCGGCGCCGAGGTGAGCGAGGCGACCCGCGCCCACGCTCGGGCGCTCATCGAGGCGGCGGCGCAGGGCTGAGCGAGGGCTGAGCGAGGTCTGAGCGAGGGCCGGGCAGGGACGGTCCCCCTCACTGCGGCTTCGCTTGGCGGCACGCGTCCGTCCCCCGAGGGTGTCGATGCGCTCCGCCGCCTCCTCACGCCGCTCTGCAGCACCCCACGCCCCGAGACGCACTGCGTCGTGGCGCTGCCGCCCCATTGCGCGCCGCCGGTCATCGCCTGCACGTGGGGTTCAAGGCGGTTGGCTTCCGGGCCGATGTATCAGGCAGCGGCGGACGTCCGGCGGCATGTCGAAGCACGTCTTCCTGCTGTGACGGAGCGGGAGAACGAGCGATGGGAGAGACGGCGGCCGGCCCGGAGGGCGCCAGTCAGCCTGGCATCGAGGTGCCGAGGGGCGGCTCGGTGATGATCCGCACTGGCTTCTACGAGGGGTTCGAGATGCCCCTCGATCGGGAGTGGTTCGTGATTGGCCGTGGCCGGACCGCCGACATGGTGGTGGCCGAGGCGACCATCAGCCGGGCGCATGCCGCGATCGGCTACGACGATACGGGCTTCTACGTCGAGGATCTCGGGAGTACGAACGGCACGCTCGTGAACGGAGCGCGCATCGAGCGCCACACGCTGAAGCGTGGCGATCAGATCCAGATCGGCCGGTTGGTGCTGGAGGTGACGCTTCCCCCCGCCTGAGTCGGGTGGTGGGCAGCGCAATCGGGGAGAGGGAATGGACCATTACACGCTGATATTCGTCTCGGACGAGCGCTCGCCTGTGAAGCGCTTCCAGATCCCGAAGAACTTCGTTCAGCGTGCCATCTATGGTGCTGCTGCGGTCGCACTCGTGTTCCTGCTGCTGAGCTGGGACTACTGGCGCGTGCGCGCCGACAACTCCGAGCTCGACGGACTGCGCGTCGAGGCGGCCGAGCAGCGCGAGCAGATCCGGCGCTTCGAGACGACGCTCGCCGAGGCACGGGTCGAGCTCGAGCGGGTGCGCGAGCTGGAGCGCAAGGTCCGCATCATCGCGAATCTGCCCGGCGCGGCGAACGTGGGCGGCGAGGGCGTCACCGAGCTTGCTCCGCTGCCCGAAGGTCACGAGGGTCAGCCGATCCTGCCGGCGGGCGTGCCCGTCGATCCCAACGCACCCGTGCCGACGGGGCAGGGCGGCGGCTCGCTGCAGTCCGACACCGTGTCGGCGCTCGACGAGGTGGAGCTTCGCGAGCGGGCGCTGTCGAGCGACGGCGCCCAGCACGTCCATCGTCTCGGTGCGGTCGCCGAGGGCATCACGTCGGTCGCCTCGGTGCGTGGTGTGAGCCTCGACGAGCTGCTGATTCAGCTCGACGACAAGCGTGTGCGCCTCGAGAGCATGCCGAGCGTCTGGCCGGCCCGCGGCTGGCTGACGTCGCGATTCGGTCCGCGGGTGTCGCCCTTCACCGGTCGCGCCCAGCATCACGCGGGCCTCGACATCGCGGCGGCCAAGGGCACGCCGATCACGGCACCGGCCCGGGGCCGCGTCGCCTACGTCGGTCGCAAGGGACCGCTCGGCAACGCGCTCGTGATCGATCACGGCTTCGGCGTGCGCACTGTCTACGGTCACAACGACAAGGTGCACGTCGCGGTGGGACAGACCGTCGAGCGCGGCGACGTCGTCGCCGCCATCGGCAACTCGGGCCGAAGCACCGGGCCGCACCTTCACTACGTGGTCGAGGTGAACGGCAAGCCGAAGGATCCGCTCGACTACATCTTCGACTGAGCCCGCGGCGCGATCTTCGACTGAGCTCGCGGCGCGCGCTTCCGAGGAGCGCGCCGAGCTGCGGGGGCCGGCAGGCCCCGCGTCGACCCCACCCGGGAGCGCCATCCGTTCGTTGCACCCCGGGGCCGCCCCGATCGCCGGGCACCGCGTCAATGCGAGCGGCATCGAACCACGGGCGAACGAGATTCATCCCCCCCGATGAAATCGACCTTGCGAACGCCGCCGGCGCGCCGACGGATTTCGCTCCACGGCCTCGCGGTTTGGGGCTAGACTCGCGCCTCCTTGCCCCAATCCCCCTCGGGAGCCCAGCCGGCCCGCCATGCAACGCGTCCTCAGCAAAGTCTTCGGCAACGCGAACGACCGCACGATCAAGCGCATGCTGCCCGTCGTCGAGCAGATCAACGCGCTCGAGCCCGAGCTCTCCGAGCTCTCCGATGCGGATCTCGCCGCCAAGACCCCCGAATTCAGACAGCGGCTCGAGGCGGGGGAGACGCTCGACGACCTGCTGCCCGAGGCGTTCGCCGTCGTGCGCGAGGCCGCCAAGCGCACGCTCGGCCAGCGTCACTACGACGTCCAGCTGATCGGCGGCATCTCGCTGCACCAGGGCAACATCGCGGAGATGAAGACGGGCGAGGGCAAGACGCTCGTCGCGACACTGCCTTCGTATCTGAACGCGCTGACGGGCGCCGGCGTGCACGTCGTGACGGTCAACGACTTCCTCGCGAAGCGCGACGCCGAGTGGATGGGTGAGGTCCACCGATTCCTCGGCCTCACGGTCGGCGCGATCCTGCACGGGCTGAACGATGCCCAGCGCCGCGAGGCCTACACCGCGGACATCACCTACTGCACGAACAACGAGCTCGGCTTCGACTATCTCCGCGACAACATGAAGCACGACATCGAGAGCTTCGCGCAGCGGCCGCTCAACTACGCGATCGTGGACGAGGTCGATTCGATTCTCATCGACGAGGCGCGCACGCCGCTCATCATCTCGGGCCCGAGCGAGGCGAATACCCAGATCTACACGGTGGCGAACCGGGTCATCCCCTCGCTTCAGGAGGGCACTCAGGGCGACCACAACAAGGGCGTCGAAGAGACGGGCGACTACTGGCTCGACGAGAAGTCCGGCTCGGCCACGCTCACTGAGCAGGGTGTCCAGAAGATCGAGCACATGCTCAAGATCGACAACCTCTACGACCCCTCGATGCTGCCCGTGCTGCACGCCATGCAGCAGGCATTGGTGGCTCAAACGCTCAAGCGGATCGACGTCGACTACGTCGTGAAGGTCGGCGACGACGGCAAGAAGCAGGTCGTCATCGTCGACGAGCACACGGGTCGCCTGATGGAGGGCCGCCGCTGGAGCGACGGCCTTCACCAGGCCATCGAAGCGAAGGAAGGCATCCAGGTCCGCAGCGAGAACCAGACGCTCGCCAGCGTGACGTTCCAGAACTTCTTCCGCATGTACGACAAGCTCTCGGGCATGACGGGCACCGCCGACACCGAGGCGGTCGAGTTCGCGAACATCTACGACCTCGACGTGATGATCGTTCCGACCAATCGCCCGCTGGGCCGAGCCGACCTTCCCGACGTCGTCTTCAAGACCGAGAACGAGAAGTTCAACGCGGTGATCGACGAGCTCGAGGAGCGCCACGAGCGCGGCCAGCCGGTGCTCGTCGGCACGATCTCGATCGAGAACAGCGAGCGACTGTCGAAGAAGCTCAAGAAGCGCGGCCTCAAGCACAACGTGCTGAACGCGAAGAAGCACAAGCAGGAGGCCGACATCGTCGCCCAGGCCGGCCGCAAGGGCGCGATCACGATCTCGACGAACATGGCGGGCCGCGGCACGGACATCCTGCTCGGCGGCAACCCCGAGAACCTCGCGCTCTCCAAGTGCCACGGCGACAAGGAGCACGAGGACTACCCGTCGCAGCTCGCGCACTTCGAATCGCAGTGCGAGGCCGAGCGCCTGCAGGTGCTCGAGGCCGGGGGGCTCCACATCCTCGGCACCGAGCGTCACGAGAGCCGCCGCATCGACAATCAGCTGCGCGGCCGCGCCGGCCGCCAGGGCGATCCCGGCTCGAGCCAGTTCTTCCTGTCTCTCGAGGACAACCTGCTCCGCATCTTCGAGGGGCAGCGGGTCAGTCAGTGGTGGGATCGGGTCGGCGTGCAGGAAGGCGAGGCGATCGAGAACCGCATGCTGACGCGGGTCATCGAGGGCGCGCAGAAGAAGGTCGAGGCGCGCAACTTCGACATCCGCAAGCACCTGCTCGACTACGACAACGTGATGAACCAGCAGCGGCAGGCGTTCTACGCGCGGCGCATGCAGGCGCTCACGCAGGAGGACATCGCCGCGGAGATCGAGGAGATGATCGAGGGGCTGATCGTCCACATCCTCGACTCGACGTGGCCCGATCGGGGCGACGCCGACGACGAGGTGATCTCCGAGGTCTCGAAGCAGCTCGAGCACCAGTTCGGCATCGCGTTCGCGACCGACGCCCCCCCGCTGATGGTGGACGGCAAGGCGGCCACCGACCGCGACCCGCTCGGACACGCGGTGCTCGAGCGCCTCATGGCGCACCTCTCCGAGAAGAAGGCCGAGTGCGAGGCGATCCAGGCCGAGCATCCCGGCTACCCCGACTTCGAGTGGTTCGAGCGCGACATCTCGCTGCAGGTGCTCGACGTGCTGTGGAAGGATCACCTCCACACGATGGACGGCCTGCGCGAGGCGATCGGCATGCGCTCGTACGCCCAGCGTGACCCGAAGGCCGAGTACCAGCGAGAGGGCTTCGCGCTCTTCGGCGGCATGGAGCATCGCGCCGACGAGCAGATCGTCGAGATGGTCTTCAAGTTCGCGTTCCCTCAGGCCCGGGTGCAGACGACGGCCCAGCAGGCCGCGTCCTCGGCGCAGCCCCACGCGACGGCGCCCCGCGCACGGGAGGCCGCGCCGCGCACCGCGCCTGGCGTCGGGGGCGGGCCGTCGACCGCCGCCGCTGCCGCCGCGACGGGCAAGGCGGCGGGCAAGGTCGGCCGCAACGACCCGTGCCCCTGCGGGAGCGGCAAGAAGTTCAAGAAGTGCTGCGGGGCCGGGGCCTAGTAGGAGCCCGCCCGCCCTTTGTCCCCCCCGAGCGGGTGTGGTACAAACCCGCGACTTCACACGTTTCGTGCCGCCCCTGCGGTGCTCGTCTCGTGCTCCATCCGACCAGAAACCGCTTCTAGATCGAAGGGTTTCGCCAGGATGAAGAGCCGGGTCGGGTTGGGGATCAACGGATGCGAGGCGGAGGCCCAACCGCGAAGGAGAGCTCGCAATGTCCGAGACGACGGTGACCCCGTCGGCCGCCCCCGATGCGGCCGCTGATCCCGGCGCCACCCCC
>CAYYSY010000005.1:0-2807 GCA_964474355.1 uncultured Spirochaetaceae bacterium
CGCATCACGGGCAAGCTCGACGAGTTCTGCACCGACGCGGTGAAGATCCACATCGACATCGATCCCTCCGAGTTCGGCAAGATGGTGCGGCCCGACGTGACGCTCTGCGGTGACGCGCGCCTCGTCGTGGAGGACCTCATCCCCCGCGTCGAGCCCGCACCGACCCGGGAGTGGCTCGAGCGCTGCGCCGGCTGGAAGAAGAAGTACCCGCTCAAGTACCCGAAGCAGGGCGGACTGCGCGCCCAGCACGTGCTCGACCGGCTGAACGCCCTCACGCAGGGCAACGCCATCATCGCCACGGACGTGGGCCAGCATCAGATGTGGGCCGCGCAGTTCTGCCTCACGAGGAGCAACCGCTACTGGCTGAGCTCCGGCGGGGCGGGAACCATGGGTTTCGGCTGGCCGGCCGCCATCGGGGCGCAGTTCGGCTGCCCCGACAAGTCGATCTGGGCGGTGGTCGGTGACGGCGGCTTCCAGATGACCCAGGGCGAGCTCGCGACGGCCGCGATCCACGACCTGCCCGTGAAGTGCCTCATCATCAACAACAACTTCCTGGGCATGGTGCGGCAGTGGCAGGAGATGTTCTTCGAGAATCGCCTTTCAGGCGTGGACCTCGAGGGCAACCCCGACTTCGTGAAGCTCGCCCAGGCCTACGGCATCAAGGCGCTGCGGATCCGCCGGCCCGCGGACGTCGACCGCATCCTCGCCGAGGCGGAGGCGTACCGCGAAGGCCCCTGCGTCGTGGTCGCGGAAGTGGTCCAGGAGGACAACGTGTTCCCGATGATCCCGGCCGGAGCGCCGATCTCGGGGATGCTGATCGAGAAGCCCAAGGAGCGGCTCGAGAAGCCGACGGGGAGCACCTGAGATGAGCGCTGCCACCCACCTCGAAGCTGCCGAGGCGCCCGAGGAGAAGAACATCCACACGATCTCGCTGCTCACCCACGACCAGCCCGGCGTGCTGGTGCGCGTCGCCCTCGTCTTCTCGCGGCGCGGCTACAACATCGAGAGCCTGGTCGTCTCGCCCGCGCGCATGAGTGGGTTCGCACGCATGACGATCACGAGCTCGGGCGACACCGAGACCCTCGAGCAGATCATCAAGCAGCTGGCGAAGCTCGTCGACGTCGTGCACGCGACCGACCACACCCACCACCACGCGTACGAGACCGAGATCGCGCTCATCAAGATCGCCTGCGGCATCGAGCAGCGGACCGAGATCCTGCAGATCGCCGAGCACTTCAAGACGAAGGTGGTCGACTACGGCACCGAGAGCCTGATCCTGCGCGTCGCCGGCAGCAGCGAGAAGCTCGACGCCATCGTCGACGTGCTCGACGAGTTCGAGATCGTCGAGATCATCCGCTCCGGCAAGATCCTGATGGCCCGGGGGATCGAGCGCACCTGACAGCGCGCTCGACCGGCCGGGATCGAGCCCACTGAACCGCGCGCTCGACGGGCCGGGTTCGAGCCCACTGGACGCCGCGCTCGACGGGCCGGGTTCGAGCGTACTGGACGGCGCGCTCGACGGGCCGGGTTCGGTCGAGGCGTCCAGCGTCGGCGGAACGCGCGCACTCGGCGCGTCCACGGCCCCGCAGCGGCTTGCGTGACGCCGCGCACAGCGTGCCGGTCCGCCGGCGCGGCCGGCCACCCCGTGTGTTCAAGCTCACGCTCCCAGCGGCCGATTCATCCCGTGTGCTTCTGCGTCCGGCTGCCGGGCGCATGGGAGGAATTGCGTGGCCTCGGCCCCCATCGGTCAGAAGATCGGTCCGTTCATCGTCGAGGCCGAGCTCGGTCAGGGCGGGATGGGCGAGGTGCTGCTGGCTCGCCAGACGTCGCTCGACCGCCCCGCGGTGCTGAAGAAGATCCGCCGCGACCTCCTCGAGCGCGAGGACCTGGCCCGGCGCTTCGAGCGCGAGGCCCGCACGGCGGCGAAGATCCATCACCCGAACGTCGTCGCGGTCTACGACCAGTTCCGCCACCGCCAGCACATGTTCATTGCCCAGGAGTTCGTGGACGGCGTCGACCTCAAGACGTCGCTCTCGCGCCTGAGCGCCCTGCCCTGGCGCGTCGCCTCACTGATCGCTCTCGAGATCACGCGCGGTCTCGAGGAGATCCACGCGCTCGGCACCGTCCATCGCGACCTCAAGCCCGCCAACATCCTGATTGGACGTCGCGGGCAGGTGAAGATCGCGGACTTCGGGCTGGCGCTCGAGGCGACCGGCTCGTCGCTCACCGAGCCCGGCGTCATGATCGGGTCGCCGACCTACATGCCGCCGGAGCAGATGCTCGGTGAGCGTGTCGACGCGCGGTGCGACCTGTTCGCGCTCGGCGTGATCCTCTACGAGATGGTGGTGGGCAAGCCGCCGTACCGACTGCCGAACGCCGACGACGACGAAGACGCGCCGCCGTCGACGGGCAGCCTGCTCAAGCAGATGCAGACCGAGGCCTATGCGAAGCCGCGGGCTGCCCACGGACGGGTGCCGCGGCCGCTCGTGAAGCTGATCCGCAGGCTGCTGCGGGGCAAGGTGGCGAAGCGACCGGCGAGCACGCGCGACGTTCGCATGGAGCTCGAACGGGGGCTCGGCACGCCCTCGGCCGCGGACGCGCGCGAGGAGATCCTCGAGCACCTGGTGGGCCGCGGGCTCTTCGAGTCGAACGAGAACGAGACCGTCCAGCTCGACCGGCCGCTGGGTGAGCGGTCGTTGCGCAAGCGCGGCTGGGTGTGGGCCGTGGCGGGCGTGCTGGCGGTCGCGGCGATCGCCGCCACCTTCGTCCTCGTCACGAAGCCGATGACCGAGTGGAGCATCGGCGCC
>CAYYSY010000006.1:0-16202 GCA_964474355.1 uncultured Spirochaetaceae bacterium
CACGCCGGCGGAAGGCTCTCGCCTCGTCGTCTTCACCCATCTGCTCGGCGACGTGCGCGCGCGCGAGCAGGGTCGGGATGTACTCGAAGCCGAGCTCGAGCGCGCGGTCGAGGTCCGATCGCGCCGGCTCGAGCTCGCCCAGCAGCACGTGCGCGACGCCCCGATTCGACCATGCCCATGCGTTCTCGGGCTCGCGCTCGAGGACGACCGTGAAGTCGTCGATCGCCCGGTCGTACTCCCCGATCTCGACGAGACTGATGCCGCGATTGAACCACGCGCGCGTATCGCTCTCTCGCGCTTCGATCGCCCGCGTGTAGAGCTCGATGGCCTCGTCGTGGCCGCCTCGCTTCGCCGCCTCGTGGCCGAGCCCATAGAGGGCGATCGCATTCTGCGGGTCGTAGCGGACCGACTGGGCCCACAGCGTCTCGGTGTCGAGCCAGATGTGGCTCTGCTGCCAGCTCAGCACCGCGAGGGTCGCGATGGTAGCGGCCGTGAGCGCCGCGCTCGGCCACACGAGCCGCCCCTCCTGCCATAGGCGCGCGAGCCCGCCCGCGACGAGCGCTGCTGGCACCAGCCCGGCGAGGTAGGTGTTGCGGTCGGAGGCGAAGTGGGGCCCGACCTGCAGCAGGCCGAGCACGGGGGAGAGGGTGAGGGCGAATGCCAGCCACGTGGCGAGCAGCGCGGGTGCCCGTCGGGCCTGGGCGATCAGCGCGAGCGTCACGACGAGCATGACCGCGCCGCAGATCAGCAGGACGGGCGAGAAGGAGTCGCGGTCGAGCGGCAGCGCGTACATCGCGTGCAGTCCGGTCGGCCAGAGCGTCTTCCACCAGTAGAAGGCGAGCCTGTAGCCCGGCTGCGTGACCATGTCCGCCAGCCCGTAGGTCCCATCGGGATCGATCGCGCCGCCCGCGCTCTGTGACGTGACCTGGACCGCCATTCCGACCACGGTGATCGCGAAGAACGGGAGCTTCTCTATCAACAGCGGTCGCAGATCCGCCCGCGAGCGCAGACGACCCAGGGGATAGGCGTCCAGCAGGAGCAGCAGCACCGGCAGCGTCATGCAGAGCGCGTTGGAGAGCCAGGCGAGCCCGAAGCTGATCATCGACGCGGCGAGCCAGCGCTGGCGCACCCGAGCCGTGCACCCCGGCTCGGCGCTGCGCAGATACGCGATCAGACTCAGGAGCACGAAGAAGAGCATCAGGACGGCGCGCCGCTGGGTGATCCATGCGACTGCCTCGACGCGCAGTGGGTGCAGCGCGAAGAGCAGGGCGCCCGCGGCAGCCGCGAGCCGCAGCGGGACGTGGCGCTCCGTGCCTTCGAGCGCGGGCACCCGGCTGAGAAGCAGCGTCAGCAGCCGCCATGCGAGCACGGCGCTGACCGCATGAATGAGCAGATTGACCAGGTGGTAGCCCCGGGGCTCCATGCCGAAGAGCAGGTAGTCGAAGCCGTGGCTCAGCCACATGAGCGGCTGATAGTGGCCGTCCATGTGCGTGAACATCCACGCGAGCTGCGTCGGGCCGAGGCCCCTGTAGTGGGGGTTTTCGAGGTAGTTGCGGTCGTCGTCGAAGAAGAGGAAGTCGCCCGAGAGGGCGGGCGTGAGCACCGCGAAGGCGGCGATGCCGACGACGCACGCACAGGCGACATCGACCCAATCGTGCCGGGGCTCTTCACGCACGACGCGACGATCGCCGTCGGAGATCTCGGCCGGAGACGGGAGGCATCCTGCGATGATGACGTAGATGATGAGCAGTGTCGGTGCGAGCCGCCCCTCGTTCTCCAGGAGCACGACGAGCCGGTCGCTCCTCGAGCACTGATTCGCTCAGAACCCCCCGAAGAGCACGACCACCTGCACGGCGCCGATGATCGTGCCGATCACGCCGCCCGCGAGGATCAGCTTCCACTCGTCCTTCTGGAAGACGGGGCGCAGCACGCCGCCGAACTCGTCCGCGTCGAGCTTGCGCAGGTTGCGTTCGAGCTGGCCGCGGATGCGATCGGACTGATCGGCGAAGGCGCGCACTGCGCCGCTCTCGGAGATGTCGGCGTTGCGCACGCGTTCGAGCAGCTCGGCCTTGCCCTCTTCGAGCTTGTCCTTCGTGACGAGCATGCCGACCATCGCGTCGCGCTCGTACACCTTCATGCTCGCCTCGACCTGCTCCTCGAGCAGCTTCATCACGGGCGCACGCGACGGCCCTTCGGAGATGTGCTGCATGAGGTGCTCGCTGGTGAGCACGCGGTCGGCCATCACGTCCGAGAAGCTCTGGGCGACCTCCTGCTGTCGCTTGATGAAGACACCCTGGAGCACCCACGGCCCGATCCGCTTCGGCTCACGGGGCTCGAAGATGAGCGTCATCGCGAGCCAGTTCGTGACGTACCCGACCGCGAAGCCCGCGGCGGGGAGGACCCAGCTGGCGGGGTAGAGGATCCAGACGAGCATCTGGAATACGCCGAAGAGCCCGCCGAACCAGAGCCCCGAGCGCTCGATGAACTTGAACTCGGGGCCGGCGGTCTCGACCATGACGCGGCCGAGCAGCGCACGGTCGTCCGCCATCGCCTGGCGGACGATCGAGTCGACGTCGATGAAGTCCTCGGCCTCCTTTGCCATGCGGTCGAGGATCTCGCCCGTCACGGCGCGGACGTTGCGCCGCACCAGATCGTTGATGTAGCCGCGCAGCTTCTCCCGGGCGCGCGACCACGCATCGGGCGCGAGGTTCGTCGAGAACTCGTGGATGATCTCCTCCGAGACCTCCTCGATCACCCGCTTCACCTCGGCGTCGTCCTCGAGCGAGATCTCCGAGAAGAGGGTCTCGAGATCGAGGAGCTTGTCGTGGATGAGCCGGCTGAAGTTGCGTGAGAGATCCTCGGCGTTCTTCGGCACCACGCCCTGCCAGCCGAAGACGGGCGCGACCCCTTTGAACTCGACCGGATAGAGCATCGCCTTCACGGCCAGCCAGTTCGTGAACCAGCCGATGAAGCCCGCGATGAGCGGGATGCAGAGCACGAGGGGGTCGAAGCGGTCCATGTCGTCGTCGTCCGGTGTGAGGGTGCGGTGAGGCCGCGGCTCAGGCGGCGTCCGAGTCGGCGGCGGAGATGCCGGCCAGCTTCTCGGCCACGACCTTCGCGCCGTTCAGGCCCGGCAGGCACGTCACGCCCGGGCCGGGGTGGCAGGCGGCTCCGGCCATGAAGAGGCCCGGGAGCGGCGTCTCGTAGCCGCCCCAGCCGGGCACCGGCCGGTCGCCGAACATCTGGCTCGGGTGCAGCAGGCCAAGCGAGAAGTCGCCCTCGGTCGCGCCGAACGTCTTCGCGAAGTACTGCTGGGTGAAGACGACCTTGTCCATGATCAGATCACGGAAGTCGGGCACGACCTTCTCGATCTGCCCGATCATGCGCTCGGCCATCTCGTCCTTCATCTCGTTGTGCTTGCCCGCCGGAATGTCGCGATCTGCCGGGAAGTAGTGCGAGAACATCGTGCAGGTGTGGAAGCCCTCGGGCGCGAGACTCGAGTCGAGCTGCGACGGGAAGTAGCAGTAGACCGCCGGGTCATCGACGACCTGTCCGTCGCGATACTGCTTCCATGCCTCGTGGAGCTGCTCGGGCGACTTGATGTAGGCGACCAGCCAGCTCTGCACCGTGTCGTTCACGAAGGCGAGCTGGTTCTGGAACGTGGGCAGTGACTTCAGCGTCAGGTGCAGCTGCACGTAGCCGTTGGTGTACTCGATGTCGTCGACCGCGCTCGTGAAGTCGCGCGGCAGGGTGCCTTCGTCGCAGAGCCCGAGGTACGTGTGCTTCGCATCGAGGGTCGAGATCGTCGCGCGCGCGCGAAGCGTCTCGCCGTCCTTCATCTCGACGCCCTTGACCTCGCCGTCTTCGACGATGAAGCGCTCGACCTGGGCCTTGAAGCGGATGTCGCCGCCGTAGCGTTCGAAGACCTTCTGCAGGCAGGCCGAGAGGTTGCCGATGCCGCCCTTCGGGATCTTGAAGTCGTAGTTGTCGCCCGCGGTGTAGTGATACGCGAGCGATGCGGCGCTGCCCTTGGTGTACGGGCCCATGTGTGTGCCGTCGATGGCCGACGCGCAGAGCGAGCCGAGGATCGTGTCGTACTTGCCCTCTTCGGGGAAGAAGCGCCGCAGCACCTCCATCGCGCTGCTGTAGGTCAGATCGGAGAGCGCGCGGCGCGTCTCCTCGTCGGGCGCCGACGCGATGATGTCATCGATGCAGGGCGCCGCGCCGCCGACATACTCGTCGTAGACGTCCTTGTAGCGCGAGAAGTACGAGCCCAGGGTGTTGAACGCGTCGAGGGCCTCGACGTCGTGGTCCTCGGCGAGGTGGTTCGCGAGGTCGATCGGGTCGGTGTAGCCGATGAAGGGCGTCGAGCCCTCGTCGCCGAATACGGTAAACGAGCTCTCGGGGCGGATGAGCTCGAAGCCTTCCTTGTCGAGCTCGAGGTGCTGGATCAGCTCCTCGCGGAAGACGAGCAGCGCCCACGCGCCCACGCTGTGCTTGAAGCCCTTGAAGAGCTCCTTGGTCGCGGCCTGGCCGCCGGGCCAGTTCGTCTTCTCGAGGATCAGGACCTTGTGACCGGCGCGCTGAAGCTCGACACCGGCCGTCAGGCCGTTGTGGCCGGCGCCCACGATGATGACGTCGTACTCGGACATGGGGTTGCTCCTCTCGGGCTCGGGCGCCCGGGTCGTGACTCAGTTGCGGAAGTGGGAGGTGGCCGCATCGAGCTCCATCGACGCGGCCTGCTCTGGATGAAGCTTCTGCGCGCGGGCAAAGAGCTCGTCTTCGGTTTCGACGCGCGCCTCGTCCTGCACGCACACGTCGGGGGGGCAGGCGAGGGCACACGCCTGGTGATTCGAGAAGCCGACGCACTCGGTGCAGAGCGTGGGGTCGATGACGAACGTCTCGTCGCCCATCGAGATCGCCCCGTTCGGGCACTCGTCTTCGCACGCTCCGCAGTTGATGCAGTCTTCGGTGATCTTCGTCGCCATGGTCGTGTCGAACCTCTTCGCTCGGGTCGGGGCCTCGCGGTCGGGCGGAGCCATGGATTAGCAGCGCTTGATACGTGAGACAAGTATTGTATTTTGTTTCACATCGCTGGTCGCGAGCGCTGCGATCCGCAGCCCGCGGGGATCGAGTCCCCTCGCGTTCGGGCTTGATCGCCCCGGTCGTCCCGCCAGAGGAGCCCGTCGAATGAGCCCGCCCGACATCGAGCCGAGATCGGCCGAGATCGAATCGCTGCTCGACGCAGCCGAGTCGTGTCTGCAGCGCTTCGGCCTGGCGAAGACGACCGTCGAGGACGTGGCCCAGGCGGCCGGCGTCTCGCGCGCCACCGTCTACCGGCAGGTGGGCAACCGCGACGCGCTGCTGCTCGCGGTCGCGGTGCGCGATGCCGAGCGCACGGCCGCCGACGCCCTCGCGCACCTGCGTGGCTTCGACTGGATCGGTGACTGGATCGTCGAAGGGGTGCTGTTCTGCCTGCGTGAGATCCCGCGGCGATCGGTGCTCGGCGCGCTCGTCGCACCGCAGGAGGTCGGCGCCGCGAGTCGGATGATCTTCACCTCGTCCCGGCTGATCGAGATCGGCAGCGAGATCCTCCGCCCGGTGTTCGAGCGCGCGCGCGCCGATGGGCTGATCCGCGAGGACGTCGAGCTCGACGCGTTCATGGAGTGGATCCTGCGCGTCCTGCTCTCGTTCCTCGCCTCGCCCGGCCCGAAGGACAGGAGCGAGGAGGACGTGCGCCGTCTGCTTCGCCAGATGCTCCTGCCCGCCGTGCTGGCGGGCGGCGACCTCGACGCGCGTCCCGCTTAGCGCGTAGAATCGAGGTCGACTCGTCGCAATGAAGGAGAGACCGATGTCCGCAGCCGAGCCCCTCGCCTACCAGATCCAGGGCCAGCAGGTCACCTTCCCGGTCGAGGTGCGCGATGCCTCGGGCGCCATCGCCGGCTTCCTCGTGTCGAGCCGGGCCGCGAACCGTCTCGTGGGCGATGCCTACGAGATCGTCGACTTCCTGCCGGGCCGCACGCTCTTCATGCTCGGCTGCATCGACTACAAGGACAACGACCTCGGCGACTACAACGAGGTCGCCATGAACTTCTTCGTGCGCGAGAAGGGTGCGCCGCGTGGCCTGCCCTGGCTCGGCGCGTGGCTCGGTATGGCGAAGGGGGGCCTCCCCTCGTACAGCTGGAAGATGCCGGTCGATCAGTCGTTCACGCGCGACGCGGGTGCGATCATCTGGGGCTTCCCGAAGACGATCGAGCGCATCGACTTCGACTATTCGCAGGAGGGCCGCTTTCGCGGCTACCTCGAGATGGACGGAGAGAAGGTCTTCGAGATCGAGATGCCGCGCGGCGGCGACAAGGACCGTCCGGCCAGCCCGGGGATCGGGTACAGCTACATCGAGGGCGTCCCGCACGTGACGACGTTCACCCAGGCCGCATCGCAGATGGGCGCCGGGGGCGGCAAGGACGTCGAGATCACGCTCGGCAGCCATCCCATCGCCGACGACCTGCGCTCGCTCGGGCTGCCGAAGAAGCCGCTGATGACCACTTGGATCGGCAAGATGGTCATGCGCTTCGATCCGCCCGAGAAGCTCTGAGGCGGAATCGAAGGGCGCGTTCGCCGGCGATCAGGCCCCGCCCGCATCCTCGCGCGCCAGCGACGTCAGCAGATCATCGATCGTGGCCAGCTGCCGCTGTTGCTCGTCCTCGGACGGGTCGGCGAGCAACGCCACCGCGGCCGCGAGGACGGCGCCGAGCAGACGCCGCCGCACGTCGTCGGGATCGACGTCGTCGCGCACCCAGCCCCTCTCCTGGAGCGACGCGATGGTCGAGCTCTGTTCCTTCGCCCAGGCGCGCCGCGTCTCGCTGAACGCCTCCCGCACCTCGCGCTGCTGGTCGGAAATCGCGTGCGCCGCCAGCCGAGTGCGCCACTCGCGACGGCGCGCTTCGTCGAGCGGCAGCACCGCTCGGATCACCGACTTCATCGCCTCGAGCCCGTCCGAGCGGGCGAACGCTGCCTCGATGCGATTGCGGATCGAGTGGTCCGCCTCGCCGAGGTCGTCGACCAGGCTGGACCCGCCCACGCCGGGTACGGGCCGATGCGCCCCGAGGATCTCCGGCTGGCGCTCGAGCAGGCGGATGAGATCGGTCTGCGAGTGGACGTCGAGCTTCGCGAAGATGTTGCGGAGGTGATTCCGCACGGTCACCGGCGAGATGCAGAGCTCTTCGGCCACAGCGGGCACGCGGCGGCCGGACGAGAGCATCGCCGCCACCTGCTGCTCGCGATCGGACAGGGTCTCGATCATGCCCGGATTCTGCCACACGCTCGGGTCGCGTTCCGTTGCTTCCGTCCGCAGGGAGCGAGCGCGGCGCACGCAGACCTGATCCAATCTGGATCAGGCGCCGTCGCCCCCCGCCGCGGCATCCTGGCGTGCTTCGACTTCCGATCCGCCGGGCGTCCGCGTGAGACGCCCGTACGGCCCACATGGAGAGCTTCCGGATGCGACTCGCTCGTCCCCTCCTCGTCGTCCTCGCCGCGCTCGCTCTGATCGCGTTCGGCTTCTGGCTCGGCCGCAGCGATCTCGGCCGCGCCGCGACCGAGGTCGTCCATCGCGCTGCGGTGGACGCCGTCGTAGAGCAGGCCGATCTCGACGCCCGCATGCGCGTGCTCCTCGAGCGCCCCGCGGTCATCGAGGCGGTGCGCGAGGGCGGCGGCTTCGGCGGCGATTTCTCCCCGCTGATCGGCCAGAACATGTTCTCGCGCGATCCGGAGGTCATCGCCGAGGCGCGAGCGATGACGCGGATCGAAGAGATCGCACCGCGGACGTGGCTCATTCGGCTGCCGATCGTGAACGCCGTCCTCTTCGAGACCGACGAGGGGCTCGTGCTCGTCGACACCGGGATGGCGCCAGGTGGCCCCGCCGTGCTCGATGCGATCCGCGAGGTGAGCGACGCGCCGCTGCACACGCTGATCTACACGCACGGTCATGTCGACCACGCGTTCGGCGCCTGGGCGCTCATCGAAGGGGGTGAGACGCCGGAGGTGGTCGCGCACGAGGCGTCCATTGCGCGCTTCGAGCGCTACATCCGACTGCGCGGCTCGATTGCGCGCTACATGAGTCAGCCGCTCGATCAGCTGCCGGCGAGCCGCGACGACGTGGTCTGGCCGACCCGGACGTTCGACGACCGGCTCGAGCTCGACATCGGCGGCGAGCGCTTCGTGCTCGTCCATCACAAAGGCGAGACCGACGATCAGCTCTACGTCTGGGTGCCGGGACGGCGCGCGCTCGCGTCGGCCGACTACTACCAGGGCTTCCTGCCGAATGCGGGCAACGGCAAGCGCGTGCAGCGCTATATCGAGGAGTGGGCCGTCGCGATGCGGGAGATGGCCGCGCTCGAGCCCGGGATCCTGCTGCCGGCACACGGCGAGGCGATCACCGACACGCGGGAGATCCAGGAGCGGTTCGTGGGGCTCGCCGAGGCGCTCGAGGTGATCGTCGAGCAGACCCTGGCCGGCCTGAACGAAGGGCTCCGCAAGGATCAGGTATCGGAGCAGGTCGAGCTCCCGATGCACCTCGCCGCCGACCCGTCGCTGCGGGAGCAGTACGTCTCGGTCGAGGACGTCTCGAAGATGGTGATCAAGCGCTACACGGGCTGGTGGGACGATCTGCCCTCGAGCTGGTCACCCGCCTCGCTCGAGGCGCAAGCCGTGGCGATCGCCGAGCTGGCGGGCGGCGTCGACGCGCTCGTGCGGGCGGCGCGCACGGCGATCGACGGGGACGTCGTGATGGCCTGCCACCTGGCCGATTGGGCCTGGCTCGCGGCCCCGGACGACCCGGCGGTGCAGGAGCTCGTGCTCGATGTCTACGAGGCGCGCATCGTCGACCCCGCCAGCAACACCCAGGAGATGCTCGCCTACATCGACGCGATGACGGCCGCGCGGCGGCGCCAGCTGGCCGCGGAGCGCTGAGCCGACCGGCGCATCTCCGGCCCGGCGCGCCGCTCGCGCCGGGCCTCCCGATCCAAATGATCAAGAACGTGTCAGGTGGGCATCGGCCCGGGGCCGCATCCTGCCTCTGTCGCGAGGGGCCCGGAAGGCGGGCGCGTGACGACGGAAGGCGCGGGAGCCGAATCGCCTCGCGCCCCCGACCCGAATCATCAATCGAACGAGAGGACATCGAGATGCGGAAGACGAAGACCACACTCGCCCTCGTGTGTGCCGCCGCGATCGCGGCCCACGCGGGCAACGCCATCGCCATGAACGGCGGACCCTGCAGCGACTTCACCGGCAGCGAGAAGGAATCGTGCGAGGAGACCAACGAGCTCAGCGATGCCTGGGAGGACTACCTCAAGGCGGTGGAGGACGTCACCAAGCAGCTGATGGAGTCGCCGAACTATGAGGCCGACCCGACGGGTCTGATCGACATCCAGACCGGCATGATGCTGACGCTCAGCCAGGCGAACATGAGCTCGAGCGGCTCGGGCCTGCGCGGCAAGCGCCCGCGCTGGGGTGGCTTCGACACCCCCGACGTGCGCATCGGCATCGACAACCCCGACACCAAGTATCTCTCGACCTGGATCACGAATGGCGACGGCGAGCAGGTCTATCGGGTGTACGGCAACCGCAGCAACTCGTGCGACATGATCGTGCTCGTGAACGATCCGACCAACCCGCAGGGCGGTGGCGACACGATCGAAGACGAGGACATGTACAACGTCGACGGCGGTCAGCTCGGCCCGAACGAGGAGTACGAGATCTTCCTCAGCACGGCCGACAAGCGCGACCCGGCCTGGAACAACTGGCTCGAGATCGGCTCGACGGACGAGCTCAACATCTCGCACCGCTACACCGTCTGCAACTACCACACCGAGCGGCCGGGCGTCGTGCACGTCGAGCGAATCGGTACCGAGGGCGTGGCGATCACGGCCGAGGAGTTCCGTAACAAGGCCGATCTCACGCGCGGCATCAAGCGCGCCACGGCGACGCTCATCAACCAGCAGCCCTTCTGGGGGCAGTTCAGCCAGACCATTCAGAACTCGGGCCTGCCCGCGAACGTCGTAGGCCCCTGGAACCTGACCGGCGGACTCGGCATCACGACGCAGCTCTCGAGCCTGGCGTGGATCGACATCGCCGACCATGAGGCGCTCGTGGTCAAGGTGCGCAGCGACTACCCCGGCGCCTATGGCAGCTTCCAGCTCTTCAACGCCTGGGGCTCGTCGCTGCCCTGGGGCCACCACATGGCCAACGGCAGCTTCGAGATCACGGGCAGCGCGGGCAACTCGTACTTCATCCCCGCGTCCTTCGAGGAGCCGGTACCCCCGCAGATCGGCGGCCAGGGTGAAACCGCTCGCTTCACCTACATCGTCGTGAGCAACGAAGATCCGGGCGTCCACAACTGGATCGGCACGATGGGCCACCGCCCGGTGTACATGGCCGGTCGCCTGCAGAGCGTGCTGGATCCGGCCGACGTGGCGATGGTGAGCGGTGTCGGTCCGTGGATGCCGCTCGCGTACAAGGTGCCGCTTGCCGCGATCTTCCCCGGCTCGCCGGCACTGCCCCCCGACACCGTGTTCGTCTCGCCCGACGGGCGCGCCGACCAGATCCGAGAGCGCCAGGTCTACCAGCAGGAGAAGTACGCCCCCTGGTAGATCGCCACGCGTGATCGTGCTCTACCCAAGAGGGCCTCGTCCAATGGACGAGGCCCTCTCCTCGTACGGGTCGGTGGATCGTCTTCGAACGGGCTCGGCTGGGCCTCGTGGCTCGCGCTCGCGCTACCAGCTGCCGCGGGCGAAGCCGGGGGCGAGGCATCTGCTAGTTGTTCTTGATGATGGTCCCGCTTGCCCCGACGATCACGGTGTCGGTGCCGCTACTGAGCACGCTGTAGAGGGTGCTGTTGCCGTGATCGGCCGCGGTCCAGGTGCTGCCATCTGGTGAGGTAAGGATCATTCCCAGGTGGCCAACGGCGACGAACTGGCTGCCGGTCCACGTCACGTCGTAGATCGTCGCGTTCGTGCCGGAGCTTCGTGGTGCCCAGGTCACTCCGCTGTCATCGGACGTGAGGATGGTTCCGTCGGCCCCGACAGCGATGAAACGCCCGGCATCTTGCGTGATGGCCTCGAGGTTGCTCGCGTCTGGATTCACCTGGCTCACCCACGATCCATTCGTGGCGTCGGGCGAAGAGTAGATGGCGCCGCCGTTTCCGACCGCAAGATATGTGCTGCCGTCCCAGATCAGGTCGTTGAACCACTCCGTCGCGGTGAAGTACGACCATTCCCACTTCGGGTCACTGGAGCCAGCATACGTCGTGACACCGTCCCAGGTCATGATGCCGTCACCGGTGCGCACGAACTGGCTGCCGTCCCAGGTGATCGCCGTGTCGCTGGAGGTGGCGCCTTCCCACGCGGCCTGCCAGAGGGAAAGATCATTGGAGTAGAGGGAGTAGGTCTGCCCCACAGAGACGTAGCGACTGCCGTCCCAGACGAGGTCGTACAGATAGTGAGCGTCATCGCCGGTATGGCGATATTCCCAGGTGCTGGGATCGCTTGCGACCGCCAGGCGACCATGGTCACCGACGGCGATGAAACGGCTCCCGTCGTGAGCGAGTCCGTTCAGGTCGGCACCGCTGGCGACGATGCTCCAGTCGATGCCGTCCTCGGAGGCGAGGATCATTCCCTTTTCACCCACCGCCACGAAACGCATGCCAGTCCAAGTGACTTCATTCAGGCTCAATTGTCCGATGACGGGAGACGCAGACAGGAATCTTCGGGTCCATGTCTGCCCGTCGCTGGAGGAGAAGATGTGGTTGTCGGAGCCGACGGTGACGAAGCAGTTGGCCAGCCCGCCCCCCCAGGCCACTGAATCGTTGAAGCCAAGGGGCGGGACAGCGGCCTCGGTCCATGTATCGCCGTCACTCGAAACCAATACCGTGGAGTACCCGGTGGCGACGTAGACAGCCCCGGTACCCGTCTGGCCGTTCCAAGCGATGCTCTCCAGGGCCAATGGAGCCCCTGGAGTAGTTGCGTTCACCCAGGTCGTTCCGTCGATGGAGGTGAGTATGCCCTGTGCTGCGCCCGCGGCGTAGAAGCGGCCGTTGAGCCAGGCCACACCAAAAATGTCGTCAACCGTCGGTGCCGGGTCGACGGTGGTCCAGGTTCTCCCGTCCGTAGAGGTGCTGATATAGCCGGCATCGCCGACGGCAACGTATAGGGAGAGGGAAGGCGACCAGGCCAGTGCCTGCCCCTCGAAGTTGAAGTCCGCAATGAGTTCCCAGGCGATGCCGTCCGGTGAGACGAAGGGCCAGCTGTCTATCGCTACGAACTGATTGTTTCCTTGGATCATGTCCTTGGCACCGTTGAAGCCGAAGCCAGTGGTCGGATAATCGCTCCAGTCGAGGCCGTCCGGGGAGGTATGGACCGCCGTGGAGCTACCGAACGTCTCTTCGATGACCACGAGCCCGTTGCCGTCCCAGACAACGTTGGACAACTCATTGGCGGCTCCGGAGCGGACAGTGGTCCAGGCCGACGGCGCCAAGGGATCTGATGTGGCGCATACTGATGAAGATTGAGGGGATACCTTGCCGTCCCCATCAAACGCTGCGACTGAGAAACAGTACTGAGTGTCTGGCGATAGCCCACTGGCATTCGTGCTGGTCGAGACGGCGATAGTGGCGTCGCCGTTTCGATAGACGTAATAGCCGAGGACCGCAACGTCATCGGTTGCAGCGTTCCAGGTCAGGTTGATCTGAGTCGAGGACACGACCAGCGCGCTGAGTCCGTTCGGAGTGGTCGGAATGGACGGGTCGCCCTGGGTTCCAGCATCTGAACCGTCTTCAACAGCGCATGCAGATAGGCAGAGGGCCAACAAGAAGACCGCGATCAATCGGGGAAATGCTCTTGTCATACTCGGACCCACGTAGATTGAGAAGTCATCAAGAGATCGAAGCTTCATATGTTTTGAATAAGACATGGATTACATATATCAAATATGATGCACATCACGTCAATCCGACTACCCTGACTCCTCCTCTCTCTTCAGCAATATGTCGAGGAGACCACGACAAGGCGTCACAAGAGTCAACGGCATCACCGCGTTGGATCTTTACAACGACGTCATCGCGCGCAGAGGAAACAAGTCTTGAAATCGCGGATAAGGGGTTCAAAGCCCCTATCCCAACTCGAGGTCCGATGAGCACCCGCTATGTCAAGTCAGAGGATGAGGGCAGCAGGCCCCGTCCCCGGGGATCCTGCTGGATCGGCGCCGTCCGCGCGGGCTTCCGAGCGTGATCCGGCTGCTACGTATGACCGCGGTCATACCCTCTGGAGTCGGGCCCTGAACGTGGAACGACCGTACGCCGAGCCGGGGCTGCGCCTGCCGTGGTCGACGCGATCCCAAGGCCGCACACGAGCAGGATGGCGGCGGCGATGAGCTGGCCCGGTGTCGACAGCGCCGGAATCGGCAACGGCGGTGTGAGCGGGTGAAGGTCGACTGCGTCGAAATGGACGACGAAGAACCCGGTCGTCTCGTTCATGAAGGACCCGAGCCGAACACGGGCGCTCTGAGCGGGGATTGGCGTCGTCCAAGAGGCATCCGAGATCTGATTCCATTGGCCCACCGCGCCCGCGGGAGAGAGCTGAAGCATCATCAATGGGGAGGTGCAGTCGGTGTTGGCGAAGGTCGCCAGGAACAAGGCGGGCCTGCCGGTATTCTCCTGCTCGAGTGGAACGAGCGCCCAGGTACTGATCGCGTACTCGGCGTCTCCCTGCACGAGCACGCATTCCGAATCCGTCGTCGGGGCACCGCCCGGCCCGAAGGGCGAGCTGTTCTTGAACCCTAGAGAGCCCGACGTCGCCGAGCCGTCCACGTCGAGCGGGCTCCAGCCGATGGACGCGTACGGGTTCGATCCGGTGCTCCAGCTCGACACGTCCGCGTCGAAGTCCGGGTTCGCGAGTGAATTCTGTGCCAGGCCCTCCTGGGCGAGCACCATCGATGCACAGAGCGCCATCAATACGAGCTCCAGCCTCGGGGTTCTCGTCGGCCTGAATGTGCAGACTACGCTCGCGACGCCGGCAAAGAGAAGTCGTCGGCACGATCCGCGAGCTCGATTTCCTGCGTGACACATTGGCGTCTCCTCCGTAAGCCGAGGGTAGAGGCACTCACTCACGAGTGTCAGGGCCGGGCTGATCTTCCTTGCTCCAGCAGCGGGTCATGGGGCATCGCGCCTCATTGCGAGCGGGCAGGCCGGTGGCTAGGGAACAGAAGCCCGGTTTTGAGCTCGATGTCCGATCACTACCCGCTATGTCAAGTAGGGCGTTGCGGGGAACAGGCTCCGTTCCTGGACTGACCGTGACGAGCCGAGCCATTCGCGTCGAGCGATTAGCCTGCGCCTTCATCGACGTGAGCCTCTTCAGCTGTGCGGGGGTGATCCATGTGCCGCCCGAGCCCGGCTGAGTATTGACATTGCGATCAATCTCGGTGTGAAGGAGGTCTCTCAGTCGGCCCGCGATGATCGGGAAGGTTCATTGCTAGGTACCGCTCGCCATCGACTAGGTCCCATACGGAACCGAGCTGATGAACCGTCTGACCACCCGACTCGCGCGAGATGACGATCTCAACGCTGTACCCGCATCGAATTACTTGCAGCGGTTCATACGGTCCGCAGTCTACTTTCTCGAAGCCGACCCTGGAATTAGGGATAAGCTGGCCCTCGTCCTCTTCTGAGTACCCACTACCGGTGAGAAATCGGCATAGCTCACGTATCGTCGATAGCGGGGCGTCTGCATCGAGTATTGCTTGCGGTAGTCTCTAGCGAGGTGCGCCTCAAAGTACTCGCGAACGCGAGCGGATAGGCGTTTCAAGCCCCGTTTCCAACTCGAGGCCCGATAACCACCCGCTATGTCAAGTCAGAGGGCGAGGGGAGCAGGCCCCGTTCCCGGGCGCCTGCAGTGTGGTGAGCGCGGTCGAGGGTCCACCCTTCCCGGACGCAAATCAATGCGTCGCATCGCCTTCCTCGTTCGCAGCGACGCCGCGCGAGCGGCGGCGGCGGACCGTGAGCCGCGGCCCGAGCGCGAGGGCCAGCACGACCGCGATCTGCAGGCGCTGCCGCGACCGCGGGAGAGGCGCGGCGAGCGACGCGCCGACGGCGGCGTGGGCGAAAGCGCTGGGCACTCCGTGGCCTCCTCGAGCTGCGCCAGGCGTGTATTCGAGCGCAGCGCGATGCGGATCCGATGCCGATCAAGGAGCGAAGTCGTCATAGTAGTCGTGCACGAGCCGCGCATACGGGGCCGGCTGCCAGGCGGGCATCGGGGCGTCAGCGCGGCGCCGCTCCGCGAGCGCGAGGAGCCGATCGTTCATCGCTGATGGCTCCGACGCGAGAGAGAGCGGGAACGCCTCTCCGAAGCCGAGATCGCGGACGCGCTCGGCCGGCGCGCCGAGATCGAAGACGACGGGCAGGATCCCACGCCTCAGCAGGTCCGAGAGCGCATAGCTGTACGTCTCCGGCACGATCGAGAGCAAGAGCCCGAGCGTCGCGCCCGCCTCGGCGAGCAGCCCGTCGAGCTCCGACTCGGTGTATCGGCCGGTGATCGTCACCCGACCCGTCGAGGCCAACCGATCGTCCCGGTCCGAGAATCCGATCAGATGGAAGTCGATCGGGAGGCGTCGGTGGGCCGCGTCGCGCGCCAGCGCCTCGAGCACCGCCGACCCCTTGTGCGGACCGATCGCACCGACGACGACGATGCGTACCGCACCTTCGTCTCGAGGGGCGGGTGGGGGGGAGACGAGGGAGCCAGGCGGCTCTGGATGCGGGTGATGCACGAACCGCGCCCCCGGCGCATGCGCCGTGAGCCGCGCCAGCACGTCCTTGGAGGGACAATGGACCCGGCGTGCGCCCTCGAGGAGCCGCCTTCCTTCGTCCCGCCAGCGCCCGACGTCGGGCCGCCCCGACGGCGACCCGAGCCGGCGAAGGCATCCCCGGCAGATCTTCGGCTCGGGCACGCCGCAATGTGCACCGCTCGGTCCGACGAGGTTCGACCGTGGGCAGACCGCCTGGTAGTCGTGGGCCGTCACGTCGTAGGCGCAACCGAGATCACGGCAGATCGCGCGAAGTGCATCGCCGGCGCCGGCGCCGAGCCCGGCCAGGCTGTGCACGTGTACGTGATCGATACCGAGCCTGCGCAGCACGGCCACGAGGGCCTCATGGTCGGGTC
>CAYYSY010000007.1:0-14606 GCA_964474355.1 uncultured Spirochaetaceae bacterium
TGCCCGATGGCTGGGTCGAGGAGGAGTACCTCGTCTCGGGTGCGGCGACGGTCTACAACTATGCCCACAATCCGCCGCTCGGCCCGACGGACATCACTCCACTCGAAGAGGGCGTGCCCTACACGACGCGGATCATCATCCGCCGCCCAGAGAGCCACGGTCACTTCAACGGCAGCGTGGTGATCGAGTGGTGGAACTCGACGGCCGGCTTCGACACCGCACCGGTATGGGATCCCTCGGCCGACTACTTCATCCGCGAGGGCTACGTCTACGTCGGCGTCACGAACAGCACGACGTCGATCGAATTCCTCCAGGGCGGATGCCGCGTGTTCGGAGTCCTGCCCCCGACCTGTGACTCGCGCTATGCGGCGGTCGAGATGCCCGAGAACGGCCAGGCGTTCGAGATGGTGAGCCAGATCGCACACCTGCTGAAGAGTGAGTCGCCCGAGAACCCGCTGCCCGACGAGTTCGACGTCGAACGCATCTACCACGCCGGCCAGTCCCAGCAGGGCGGATCGATGGTCACCTACGCGAGCGCCTTCCACTTCGACGCGAACGACGGCTACTTCATCCAGCAGGCCGCGACGGCACGCCCGATCAACTTCGGCCCCTCCTGCGTCGCTGATGGATCGCCTGACTTCCCCGACTGCACGCCTCGACTCGAGGGCGATGATCGACTCGTGCGCACCGATCTGCCGGTGCCCGTCTATCACGCGATCACCGAGACGGACATCGACGTCCTCTTCGGCATCGTGGGGCGCCAGGACGACACGTCGACCTTCCGCTACTGGGAGGTCGCGGGCGGCAGCCACCTGTCGGTGCACGTCGACGTCGAGATCGTCCCGGGAGGCCTCCTCGGGAACGACCCGCTCTACCTCGAAGACCTCTGCGCCAACGAGCTCAACACGACGGCGGACGGTCCGATCTTCTTCGGCTACGTGCTCAACGCGCTCTGGGATGCGATGGAGGATCAGGTCAAGCACGGACTGCAGCCGCCGAGCGGCCGCGTGATGGAGTTCGACGAGCCGACTGAGCTCGTCGTACGTGACGAGAACGGCAACGGGCTCGGCGGCGTGCGGCTGCCGGCCATGACGGTCCCGACCGCGACCTACACGCCGGGCAACACGGCCGATCCCGGCCTGCCGGGCCCCCTGATCGGCATCGGCAACCTCGCCTGCCGTCTGGCTGCGAGCGTCGAGCCCTTCGACGCCGAGAAGATCGACGAGCTCTACCCGAGACGAGGCAGCTACATCATGCAGGTGATGCACGCAGCGAACGACCTGCGCGGGCAGGGCTTCCTGCTGCCCAAGGATCGCCAGAAGATCGTGCGCGACGCGGTCAACTCGGCCATCGCCTGCGGGCTCGGCTTCGAGATCGCGCTCGTCGTCGGTCCGGTGCTCTGGTGGAGGGAGAGGCGCCGGCGGCGGGAGTAGCGCCTGCGGCCGGAGAAGCGCCTGCGGCGGGAGGAGCGCCTGCGGCAGGGCTGACCGCCTGGCTCGCGGCGCGGGGAGCTGCCGCGACGGCCGAAAAGCCGACCGCCTGGCTCAGCCCTCGAGCGCGGCGAGCAGCTCGCGCGCATCGACCAGATCGGGCGCCGTGCCACCATCGCCGAACCACGCGACGATCGGCTCGAGAATCGCCCTCGCGTCATCGTCCCGACCGCGCCCGCGCACCAGCCGCGCGAGATCGAGCGCCGCACGCAGCTCGAGGCTGCGGGCGTGCTGGCGCACGGCGACCTCGCGAGCGGACTCGTAGAGTGCCTCCACCTCGTCGAGGGCGTCCGGCTTCTGCGCACGCAGCAGAGCGGCCTTGGCGCGGTAGCACTCGGCATCCCAATGCGGCTGGCCGGTCGCGGCCGACACGGCGAGCGCGCCGTCGACGTAGCCCGAGGCCCACTCGGGGCGCTGTCGCTCGAGGCAGTACTCGCCAATGCCCGCGAGGATCTGCGGCACGGCCGCTTGCGTACCTGTGCCCGCCAGCTCGGCGAGCGCAGCCTCGAAGTGCTTCAGGTCTGCTTCGGTCATCTTTCCGTCGGAGCGCGAGCGGAGGCGGACGAGACGCGCGACGCCCAGCGGAATCGGGAAGCCGTACTCCTCCGCGATCTCGATCGCCCTCTCGGCGTGCTCGGTCGCCTCCGGGCGATCGCGACGATTCCAGTGGACGACGGATGCCCACGCATGCGCGTACGCGAGGCTGAACAGGTGGCCGGCGTCGTTCGCCCGATCGATCGCATCGAGGCAGGCCTCGACGGCGCGATCCGAGTATCCGCGGATCCAGAGCGCCCAAGCAGACCAGATCGCGGCCGCCACACCCACGTTCTCGCCGCGGATCGAGAGCAGATCCCGGTGCGCCACCGGGTCGTAGAGCGCGTCGACCTCGGCGAAATGATCGAGCGCCTTGCGCGGGTCGCCCTGGAAGTAGTGGATGATGCCGAGGCAGTAGTGTGCCGAGAGGAACCGCTCGGCGTCGTGCTCGCGCTCGGCGAGCCGCATCTGCTGGTCGACGAGCGCCGTGGCGTCTTCGAGCTGACTCTGAGTGATGTAGAACGAAACGAGGCCGTCCAGTACCTCGCCCAGCCTCGGACTCTCGCCGACGCGATCCATCAGGTCGCGGGCCCGGCCGTACGCCTCCCGCACCTCGGCGCTGCCGAAGCCTCGCAGCGCGGCGAGCGGAGTCCCGATCGCCACCTGCAGCGCGATCTCGCGATGATCCCGCTCATCGCCAGCCGGCATCTTGCCCAGGATCGCGAGGGCCTTCTTGAAGTGAGCGACGGCTTCGCTGTCCGCCGAGCGCTGCGCCGCACGCTCGCCGGCTCGCTCGTAGGCGTCGATGGCGCGCGCGGCCATGCCTCCCTCTTCGTAGTGCCGCGCGATCGATTCGGGCTCGACATCGAGACGATCGGGAAACCGCTCCTCGAGCGACTGGGCGATTCGCGCATGATGACGCGTGCGCGTCTCGGGCAGGAGCGAGCGATAGGCGATGTCCTGAATCAACGCGTGCTTGAACGCGTACCGCACGCGCGGCGGAACGCCACGCCGATAGAGCAGGCCGGTGTCGATCAGCTCACGGAGATCGGTCGCGAGTGCGTCCTCGCCGGCGTCGACGATCGCCTCGAGGTCCGCGTGGGAGAACTCGCGCCCCAGCACGGCGGCGACCTCGAGCAGCTGCTTGGCCGAACCGAGCCGATCGAGCCTCGCCTCGAGCGAGTCCTGGAGCGTCGAGGGCACCGACCAGCCGGGCAGCGGATCCGTGCGCTCCCAGCTGTCGTCACTCTCCTCGAGCAGATCGCTGTCGAGCACGCTGCGCGTGAGCTCCTCGACGAAGAGCGGGATGCCGTCGCCCTTGGCCAGCACGTGCTCGCGCACCGACCGCGGCACCCTCTTGCCCCCGGCGACGTTCGCGACGAGGACCTCCACCTCCTTGCGGCCGAGCGGGTGCAGCGGCAGCACGAGGGGGCTCACGCTCGCCCAGGGTGGAGCGAACTCGGGGCGATGCGTCGCGACCACGAGCATCGGGTACCACTGGCCGTGCTCCATCAACATGCCGAGCAGCTCGATCGTCGAGGGGTCGGTCCAGTGGAGATCCTCGGCGACGACGACGAGCGGGCGCTGATCGGCGAGACCGAAGAGCCAGGCGCACATCGCCTCGAGCGTGCGGGTGCGTTGCAGCTCGGGGGACAGCTGCGACGGAGGCGAGTCGAGCAGCAACGGCAACGAGAGCAGGTCGGTGAAGAAGGGCAGCATGTCGTCGACCGGCAGCCCCGCCTGCTCGAGCCCGATCTCGAGCCGCGCGACCTGCTCCTCGGGCGCGTCCTCGGGCACGAACTGGAAGGCGCGGCGCAGCAGGTCGATCACGGGATGGAAGGCGCTGTTCTGGTGATAGGCCGAGCCGCGCAGCTCGACCCAGCCATGGGGCTCCGCACCGATGCGCTCGCGAAGCACCTCGACGAGCCGCGACTTGCCGATGCCCGCCTCGCCCGACACGAGCACCGCCTGGCCCTGCCCCTCTCGCACCTTCGCCCAGCGGTCGAGCAGCAGAGCCGCCTCCTGCTCGCGGCCGATCATCTCGCTGCGTCCGTGTGACTCCGTCAGGTCGACCGGCCCCTCGGCCTCGCGACGCGGACGCAGCACGCGATGGAGCGTGGCTAGACCAGGCCCTGCACCTTCGGAAGCGAGGGCTTCGAGCTCGAATGCGTCGCGGAGCAGTGGTCGCGTCGTATCGCAGACGACGGTGGCGCCAGCGGGCGCGCTCGAGGCGAGCGACGCCACGAGCTCACCGGTCTCGCCGAGCCGGGGAGCTCCGCGGCTGCCGTCTCCTGCGACCACGACGGGACCGGTGGCGACGCCGATCCGCAGCTCGATCGGCGCGACCGAGTCGTCGTCACCGATGCGCGCATTGATCGCCGGCACGCGCTCGAGCATTCGAAGCGAGGCACGCACCGCCCGGACCGCGTCGTCTTCGCGTGAGCGGGGATGGCCGAACCACGCGACGAGACGATCGTCGCCGTCGCTCACGATCCGGCCGCCGAGGCTCCGGACGATGGCCACGCACGTGGTACGGCACGACTCGCGAAGCTCCCCGCCGAGACCGGCTTCGCCGCCGACCGAAGGTGCCAGGCCCTCGCAGCACAAGACCGTCAGGGGACGCACCTGTGGCTCGGTCGATGGAGCCGGCCGCGCTGCTTCGGGCATCGGCGAATCGAGTGGGCGAGTGCGTTCGGAGCCGGCATCGAGTCGCGCGCCACAACCCGCGCAGAAGCCATCGCCCACGGCCACGTCGGTGCCACACCCATGACAACGAAGCCCACGAGCGCGATTCGCCCCATTACTGCCGGTATCGCCGGTGGCTGCGACATCGCCCTGCCCGAGCTCGAAGCGATAGCCACGACGCTGAACGGTGTACAGATGGCGCGGCCGCGCACCGGTCTCGCCGAGCGCCTTGCGGATCTCGGCCACGCAGACCTTGACGACGCCTTCGAGCACGTGGACGTCGCCCCAGACCTCGTCGAGCAGCCGGTCCTTGGTGATGACCTCGCCGGCGTGATGCACGAGCAGCTCGAGCACGCGGAACGCCTTGGGCGACATCGGCACCTCGCGCCCATCGCGGACGAGCTGCTGCCGTTCGCCGTCGAAGACGAAGTCCCCGAAGCGGCGTTCGCGCGCATCGCCCCGGCCCGATTCCGACAAAGACCGCCTCCCTCACCGCTGCTCGACCCGAATGCTCGCCCCCCGGAGGGGAAACCGCAGGTCTAACCGCAGCCTAACCGCAGCAGAACGACCTTAACCCGAGCGGAGGGCAACCTGGGGCCATCGATTTCAACCGGGCTCCACGAGAGCCTACCAGGAGAATCAAAATGACCTTCCAGCCCGCTCGCAACGACCGCTCGATCCGCACCATCGCCCGCAGCTTCGGCCTCGGCCTCGCCCTGACCGCCACGCTGGGGGGATCGGCCCACGCAGACCTCAAGGACGTCGAGCAGACGGTCAACACGATCAAGAGGAAGGTGAGCGTGATTCCCGACAACGGCACCGTCCGCAACCTCTTCAAGAAGGTCGACCCGGTCGTCGTGACGCGGCTGATGGACGTCGCCAACGACACCAAGGAGGTCCTCGACACGATCGAGGCGAAGCGCGCCGGCTTCGACGACTACAAGAACAACGGCGGCGTCCAGCGGATGCGCGCCGATCTCAAGAACCTCTTCGAGGATCTCCGCCTCCTCTCCGACACGAGCCAGCGACTGCGCTGCTTCCGCGACCCCGCGAGCCCGATCCTGCCCATGGACACGCAGTTCATGTCGAAGGCCGTCGATCAGATGCCGCCGGTCGCGATCTTCGGCATGCAGAAGGTGCTCGACGAGGCCGCGCCCGACTGGCGCACCAAGGTGAGTGACATCCTCGACGAGCTGCCCATCGACGCCGTCGCCCAGATGTGCGGCACGAGCGCCGACATCATCGACCGCTTCGAGTCGGCCCGCTGCGAGGTCGCTCGCGAGATGGACCCGATCCGCTGGGCACGCATCGAGATGAAGGCCCGCACGGCGTCGAAGATCTTCGGGGTCATCCAGGAGTACGCCCCCGAAGACGTGACCTTCACCCTCGCGGTCATCGCGGTGGGCGGCGGCGGCGCCGGCACGAACGTGACCCTGCCGATCAACGGCATCCTCGAGACGGTCATCAACGTGCTCGACAAGGTCGAGACGGGCGCCGGCAAGGTGCTCGAGATCCAGGACGAGTGTGAGGAGGCCGACGAGAAGATGGAGCGCGACCTGCTGTCCTGCATGGCGCTGGCCAGCTACGACGAGCAGCTCGACGACGTCCGTGACCTCGCCGTGCGCCGCCTCGAGTCGCTCGACGCCTCGTGGGACGACTTCGTGAACGTGCAGAGCGCCAACAGCTTCGGCGAGCTCTGCACCAGCTACCGCGACTTCCGGATGCAGTAGCACCGGGCGACGACCGCTTCCTGGTAGGTGCGGCAAAGAGGGGTCCCGCTTCGGCGGGGCCCCTTCGTCGTTGGGGCCGCCGGTCCGAGCTGCGCTCGCATCGTCACACGACGAGCCGCGCGAAGCAGTAGGCGCCTTCGATCACGCCGAACACGGGGAACATCCCCCACGTGAAGATCCAGTACGAGAGCGTCGGTCGCCTGAAGCCGAGGTCACGATCCCAGATGAAGAACGGAATCGCCGAGTACCAGAACGGCACGGATGCAATGAGCGCGAGCAGGAAGCCCCAGCGCGCACCGAGCAGCATGCCGACGCTGCCAGCGACCTGGAGCGGCGCCCAGAAGAACACGTCCGCCCAGGCCCAGCCCTGGTTGAAGGCGAAGAACGCCTTCGGGTCCGTCGCATCGGGCGAGCCGCCGTAGACGTTCGCGACGGTCCAATCGGCTCGCGGTCGCAGCACGGCGACGAGCTGCAGACTCGCGAGCAGCCCGATGATCAGCAGCCCGGCGATCGCGACGATTCGGGTGACGAGCGTGACTTCCATCCCGTTCCTCCGCGCGGCGAGCACGCGAGCGCACGAATCAGCAGGAGATGGAGAGATGGAAGGCAAAGTCGGCGCGGAGCGCCAGCACAGAGCCCCTCAGTGCCGCATGTGCCCTTCGGGCGCCGAAGGTCGGCCACCGACGAGCATCGTCACGGCATCCTGGATGCCGTCGAGCGAGAGGGGGAGCATCGGGAAGATCTGCCCGATGATGCGCGTGGTGCGCGTGTACTCCCAGTCGGCCTGGGGGTCGGGGTTCAACCACACCACCCGCTCGAAGTGCTCACGGATGCGCTGGAGCCAGTCGATGCCGCGCGTGTCGGCCTGATGGCGGGGGTTGATGTTGCCCCGCTCGCTCAGCAGCTCGGCCGGGTGCATCGCGGCGTCGCCCACGATCAGCACCTTCCAACGATCGTCGAGGGTGCGCAGGATGTCGCCGGTCGGCACGGCATCCTTCACGTACATGTCCGCGGTGGTGCCGACCCGCTCGTAGATGCAGTTGTGGAAGTAGTAGGCCTTGAAGTCGCGCAGCGCGCGCTCTTCGTGCAGCGCCGTCAGCAGCCGGCTCACAGGCTCGTAGTACGGGTCCATCGTGCCGCCGACGTCCATGAAGAGCGCGAGGCGGACGTTGTTGCGGCGCGGCGCCGTGTACTCGAGCTCGATCTCGCCCGCGTTCTTGCAGGTGCGGTCGATGGTGCCGTCGAGGTCGAGCTCGTCCTGGGGGCCGACGCGCGTCAGGTGGCGCAGGCGCTTCAGCGCGAGCTTCGTGTTCCGCAGGTCGAGGTTCATGTCGGTGCGGTAGTCCTTGAACCGCCTGTCCTCGGCGACCTTCATCGCCGAGCGATTCTTCGACTTGCCGCCGACGCGGATGCCGGTGGGATGCTCGCCGCCGTGACCGAAGGGCGAGCGGCCGCCGGTGCCGATCCACTTGCCGCCGCCATCGTGCTGCTCGTCCTGCTCCTCGAGGGTCTCGAGGTACTTCCGCATCAGCTCGTCGGCGTCGAGCTCCTCGAGGGCCTTGCGCTGCTCCTCGGTGAGCTCCTCGAACTCCTTGGCCTCCTCGAGCCACTGCATCAGCTCGTCGCTGGCCTTGAACTCGCCCTCGACGCCGTGGAACACGCGGGCAAACACGCGATCGTACGCGTCGAAGTACGTCTCGCTCTTGATGAGGACGGACTTCGCGAGGTTGTAGAACGCGAGGAGGTCGCTCTTGTGGAGGTTCTTCTCCAGGGCGGTCATGAGCATCTGCCACTCCTGGATGGAGATGGGGACGCCTTCATCCTTCAACCCGTAGAAAAGATCCAGGAACAAACGTTCTCTCCGATTCTGCGGCGGCTCGACTTCGAGGGGGTCCGGTGCTCGGCCCAGCAGGGTTGCTCAGGCGTTGCAGCAGACCGGCTCTCGCTGTGCCTCGCGAGGCCCTTGCCGCCTCGCACCGATTCTAGCTCGCGGACCTTCGTGCCACCCCAACGCCGGCAGCTGAACGCCCTCAGAGGGACGACCGCCCTCGAGAACCACCCAGGTCCAGCCCATCCTCAGAACCAGCTCGGGTGGCACAGCAAGCACGCGTTCGAGCGCTCCGCGACCGGGGGATCAGCTGCAGCGCGAAGCCTTTGTCAGCTGCAACGGCCCTTGGAAGCTGGCTACTGGTTGTACTTGGGACCGAGCTCGGACCACTCGGAAGGCATCGTCCCACCCTGCTCCTCGTAGTTCGCCACAGCCACGCTGTCCTGCTCATTCTTCAAGAGAGACCCCAGGAAGGGGATGTGCTGCTCGAGCTGCTGCTGGTCGACGCCCGAGCGAAGCAGGGCCGAGATCCAGTCGACCAGCTCCGAGGTCGAAGGCTTCTTCCGCAGCTCGTTCTGTCCGCGCAGCCAGTAGAACTTGATCAGCACCTGATCGAGCAGCGTCGTGTCGAGGTTCGGATGGTGCACGTCGACGATCTGTCTCATGAGCGGCGGGTCGGGGAACTCGATGTAGTGGAAGACGCAGCGCCGCAGGAACGCGTCCGGCAGCCCCTTCTCGTTGTTCGACGTGATGATCACGACGGGCCGCTCCTTGGCCACGACCTCGTCGCCCGTCTCCATCACCGTGAAGCGCATCTCGTCGATCTCACGGAGGATATCGTTCGGGAACTCGAGGTCGGCCTTGTCGATCTCGTCGATCAGCAGCACGTGGCGTTCATCGGCCGCGAACACCCGGCCGAGCGGTCCGTACTTGATGTAGTGGCGGATGTCGCTGACGTCGCCGTCGCCGAAGCGCGCGTCGTTCAGCCGCTGCAGCGTATCGTAGACGTAGAGGCCCTCGGTGGCCTTCGACGTCGACTTGATGTGCCACTGCTCCATCGGCATACCGAGCCCCTCGCTGACGTGCCGCGCGAGCAGGGTCTTGCCGGTGCCGGGCTCACCCTTGATGAGCAGCGGGCGCTCGAGGGCGATGGCGCAGTTCACGGCCTCGACCAGCGAGCGCGAGACGATGTAGCCCTCGGTACCCGTGAACTTGTAGAAGTCGTTCTGGTTCTCTTCGGACATGCTCTTCCTCTGCGCGGGCCGTGGCCCGCCGATCTCCACGTCGTCCGTGTGAAAAGCGCCCTGCCTCGGGCGCTAGGCGCGCTCGTGAATCAGCGGCTTGGTCTCTTCTGCGAAGCGCACGGCGATCTTGCCGCGACCAGTCACGCCCTGCACGACGCCGGTGCCCAGCGTCGGATGCTCGATCGTGTCGCCGGGCTCGTACGACTCGCGCATGCTGTACGGGCGCGCGGGCTTGGACGGGTCGGCCTCGACGATCTCGACCGTCGGCGACGACTTCTTGGCCTTCGGCTTGGGCTTGAGCTTGCCGGCGCCCGACTCCCACGCGGCCTTGAAGCCGAAGGGCTCGTTCAGCACGGGCCCGTCTTCGCCGTAGCTCCAGGGCGGGTTGCCTTCGAGATCCCACGCGACGAAGAACACCTCGACACCGATCAGCTCCGAGATCTCGCGCCCGAGGCGCTCCATCTCGCGGATCCAAGCCGCGCCCTTCTGCGCCTCGCGCTTGCGACAGAGCTCCCAGTATCGGGGCGCGCCCGCCAGGATCAGCGCCGGCGCCTCCTCGCCCGTCTTGCGCCCCGTCTTCTCTTCGATCTCCTCGCGGAAGGCCTCGGCGTTGCCGTCGACCATGGCCGCGAGCGCCAGCCCGCGCAGCAGGGCACGCAGCGGGGTGTCACCGGCGCCGCCGCGTGTCGCCTCAGGCGCCAGGTAGCGCACGCACACGACCGCAGGCCGGCCGTCGGGAAGCAGACCGAGCAGGTCGATGTCGTCGACGCCCTTGTTCGGATCGGCGTCGCCCTTGGCCTTGTCGGCCGCTGCCGTGCGCAGCGGCACCGTCGAGTCGATGATCGTCAGCTCGTCGCCGCTCGGCATCTCGGGCGATGCGCCGCCGCCGGCGACGAAGGCCGCCGCGGCCAACGAGAGGTGCCGGTCGTCCTTGCCCTTCTGGGGGCCGGTCGGAATCCGCACGTTCTTCTGCGCGAGATGCTTCTTGCCATCGGCGTGGCGACGAGGTGCGTTCGCCACCTCCGCCTTGTAATCAGCCTCGAGCTTCGCGCCCGTGAGCTCGACGGCGGCGGCGCGAAAGCCCTTTGCCTGCCGAACTTCGCGGTCGTCGGACAGCTCGATGAGCGGGTGCAGTCCCATTGGTTCTCCTGGTGTCGAACCGATGTCCGGACCGGACGAGCAGCCGGCTCTCGGCTGCTCCTTCGGTGCAATGGACATGCGGTCGGCTCGAATCCGGCCGAAGTCGCACGTCCGCTCCGATGCGTGGTCGCCGACGAGGCCCTACACCGCGCTGCAGCGAGGGTCGGTGACGTGCACATCCGGTCACGAACAGGTGCGGCGCGGCGGGCCGTCGTCATTCACCCGAGTCACCCGGTGGGGACCCGCCGCTTCGTGACAGCTTAGCGGCAACGACGAGGCGCGCGCGGGGGTGAGAGCGAAGCGGGGCCGATGGGGCCGAGGCCCCGAGGGGCCCACCATTCGCAACGAGATCGGAAGTGGTCGGAAATGCACCCGATTCGCAAGGGAGCGTCCGGGCGATCCGCCGCTACAGCGGCCCGCGCAGCACCCCGGCGTGGAGCTCGAGCACGAGCTCTTCCCCCTCGACGGGTGCGAGGACGGTCGCATCGAGTGCGGCCCGGTGCTCGAGGAAGCTGGCCTCCTCGCCGACCGGCTGGCCGGCGATCCCGCCGGCAGCGCGGGCTTCGAGCGGGGCGGCAGAGGGTCTGGTCACGGAGCGGTGGCTGGGAGGCAAGGGCGAACCTGATCATGCTCGGGTCGGCCGGCGATGTCCCCACATCCTGGCCGCCACGATGTCAGGTCTTCTGTATCGCGACTCACGACGGGCACCTTGAGGGTAATCTGCGCATGCTCTCCCGGAGCCGCAGTCGGAGCACGTGTTGACCGAGTCGTTCCATCTATTCGAGCTCGTCCTGTTGTTGGCGCTGGCCGCCGGCGGGCTCGCGATCTTCGAGCGCTTCAAGCTGCCCGCGGTCGTGGGCTTCCTGCTCGTCGGCGCGCTCGCCGGGCCCGGCGCGCTCGGGCTGATCGACGACCCCGAGCGTGTGCGTGTGCTCGCCGAGCTCGGCGTCGTCTTCCTTCTATTCGAGATCGGCCTCGAGCTCCCGATGGAGCGGCTGCGCGATCTCGGGCGCGAGGCGATCCGGGTCGGCGGCCCGCAGGTCGTGGGCACCGCCACGGTGGTGGCCTTCGCGGGCTCGTACTTCGGACTCGCCTGGCCCGTGGCGATCGTCCTCGGCTTTGCCGTCGCAATGTCGAGCACGGCGCTCGTGATGAAGCTGCTGACCGACGAGGGCCAGGTCGACGCGCCGCACGGTCAGCTCGCGCTCTCGGTGCTGCTCTTCCAGGACCTCGCGGTGGTACCGGTGCTGCTCGCGGTGCCGCTGCTCGCCGCGGGACACGGTGCCGACGGCGAGGCGTTGCTGAAGGCGGTGGCGCGCATGATCGCGGCGCTCGCCTTCCTGCTCTTCGTCGTGCGCTTCGTCGTGCCGCGTGTGCTGACGCGGGTCGCGCGCGAGGGCTCGCCCGATCTCTTCAGCCTGCTGGCGATCCTGCTGGTGCTCGGCTCGGCCTTCGTGGCCGAGGAGCTCGGGCTGACGCTCGCCGTCGGCGCGTTCCTCGCCGGCATGGCCGCCGCGCGCTCACCCTTCGCGAGCCAGCTCTTCAGCGAGGTGGTGCCGCTGCGCGGCGTGCTGCTCGGCCTCTTCTTCACGGCCGTCGGCATGTTCTTCGACCCGGCCGCGCTGGCCGGCCGGGAGCTCGCCGTCCTCCTCTATCTCGTCGCGACGGTGGTGCTGAAGGTCGCGCTCGTGACGGGGGCGAACTGGTGGTTCCTGGGTCGCAGCCGGCGAGCCGGGCTCATGGCCGGCCTGGCGCTCGCCCAGACCGGCGAGTTCTCGTTCGTGCTGGCCGAGGCCGCTCGCCGCAGTGGGCTCCTCGACGCTGGCACCCACCAGGTGATCCTCGCGGGCTCGATCCTCTCGCTGGTGGCGAGCCCCTTCATCTTGCGGGCAGCGCCGCACATCACCGAGCGGGTGTTCTCGTTGCTCGAGCGCGGCGAACGGGCCGCCCTCGAAGCGCAGCCGACCCCGCCGCCGGTCGATGACGCCGAGCGCGTGGTGCTGATCGGCTATGGGCCCACCGGGCAGACCCTCGCCCGCGTGCTGCGCTCGCTCGGCGTCGCCTACTCGGTGCTCGACGGCAACGCGAAGGGGGTCGAGGCGGCGCGCGCCCTCGGCGAGGACATCCTCTTCGGCGACGCGACCCGGCCCGCCGTGCTCGAGCGCATGGGCGTGCGGGAGGCGCGGCTCGTGATCGTCGCGATCAGCGACCCGCTCGCGACGCGCCGGGTGGTCTCGCGGCTGCGCCTCATGACCGATCGCACGCGCATCCTCTCCCGCACCCGCTACGTGGCCGACATCGACAATCTCTCGCAGGCGGGCGCCACCGAGGTCGTCGCCGAGGAGTTCGAGGGCGGCATCGAGGTCGTCGCGCGCACGCTGGCCCACCTCGGCTCGCCGGCGGGCGCCATCCAGCGCTTCACCGAGGCGCTGCGCGACGAGGGCTACGAGGCGATGCGCGGCGCGGCGATGCTGCCCATCGATCCCTGGGTGATGGAGCTGCTCGAAGAGGCGAGCCCCGAATGGGTCACGGTGCCGACCGGCTTCCCGGACGGCGCGAGCCTGCGCTCGCTCGATCTGCGCGCCCGCACGGGCTGCAGCGTGCTGATCGTCGAGCACCTCGGCGCGAGCACACGCAACCCCTCTCCCGATCAGTCGCTGCACGAGGGCGACCGGATGCTCGTGATCGGCGACGCGCCCGGGCTCGCCCAGCTCGAGCGAAGCCTGGCCGAGGCCGCGAACGTGACCCAGCTGGACCTCGAGCTCGGGCCCGTCCCCGACGGCGCGAACTGACGCGCCGTTCATCTGCCGGATCAGCCTCGTTCGCCCGATTTCGGGACGCCCCGCGTCTCCGAAGCGAAGGCGATCATGCTACCCATTGCGGGCATCGGGCTCCGGGGCGCTCCGACACCTCTCGGGGCGCCGCGGGCACCCACCCGATGCGAGTCGATCCCCCGCTCGAGCGCGCGTGCCGGTCGCAGGCGGTGGATCCAAACCTCCCGGAACCCATGCCCCCTCGACACCTCGACGTCCACCGCGCCCTCGACACGTTCGCTCGCCGGCACATCGGCCCGAGGGATCGCGACGTCCGCGAGATGCTCGACGTGCTCGGCTTCGACACACTCGACGGCCTCGCCGACGCCACCGTCCCGGGCTCGATCCGGCTCAAGGCGCCGCTCGAGCTCGACGGTCTGCCCGAGGCCCCGCTCGGCGAGTTCGAGCTGCTCGAGCGACTCAAAGAGATGGCGAGCGAGAACCTCGTCTACCGCTCGTACATCGGGATGGGGTACAGCGACACGATCGTGCCGCCCGTCGTGCTGCGCAACGTCATGGAGAACCCGGGCTGGTACACGCAGTACACGCCCTACCAGGCCGAGATCAGCCAGGGCCGACTCGAGGCGCTGCTCCTCTTCCAGACGATGATCGCCGAGCTGACGGGGCTGCCGCTCGCCGGCTCCTCGCTCCTCGACGAAGCGACCGCCGCGGCCGAGGCGTTCAACATGTGCAGGGCGATCGCCAAGGGCGACCGGCCGACCTTCTTCGTGAGCGACGAGTGTCACCCGCAGACGATCGGCGTCGTGCGGACGCGCGCCGAAGCGGTCGGCGTCGAGGTCGTCGTCGGCGACGCCGAGACCGCCGACTTCGAGGCGCTGAAGCCCTCCGGCGTGCTGATCCAGTATCCGGCGAGCGACGGCCGGCTCGACGATCCGCGCCCGGTGATCGAGCGCGCCCACGCGGCCGGCGCCCTCGCCGTCGTCGCAGCCGACCTGCTCGCGCTGTGCCTCGTCGAGAGCCCCGGCACCCTCGGCGCCGACATCGCGGTCGGCAGCTCGCAGCGCTTCGGCGTGCCGATGGGCTTCGGCGGCCCGCACGCCGGCTATCTCTCGACCATCGACAAGTACGCCCGCAAGCTGCCCGGCCGGCTCGTCGGCGTGTCGGTCGACAAGGCCGGCAAG
>CAYYSY010000008.1:0-23134 GCA_964474355.1 uncultured Spirochaetaceae bacterium
GACGTCGACGTCGAGGTCGAAGTTCACGTCGATGTCGGGGAGGGGGGAAGCCGTGCCGTCCTGGTCGATGATCACCTGCAGGCTCTGATCCTGCCTGAACACGAAGCGGCTGACGGGGGCGTAGACCGGCTCACCATCCACCTCGCCGGTCTGCACACCCCAGAAGCGCACGCCATCGTGGATCGCAATTCGTGAGCCCGCGCTGCCGGCGCTGGTGCCGTTGCCGCCGGTGCCATCGCTTGCCACGAGCCGGATCTCGTCGGCCGAGATGATCGTCAGCTCGTCCCTGGTCGGCGCTTCCTCCGGGTCCACGTCCGCGTTGCGCACCTCGAAGGAGAGGGTGCCGGACTCGTCGACGCCGGCGCGGAACGTGACCGCGGAGGGCGAAGCGCCCCCGACCTCGGCGGGCCCCGCGAAGTCGAACTGATCGATCAGCTGCTGCGTGACCTCGAAGTCGACGGTGCCCCCCACGTCGAGGGTACGTACCTCGAGGGTCCGGGCATTCTCGTCGTCGTCGACGCCCATGTCGACGTTCACGCCGTCTCGGGCGAGCAGGCGCAGGTTCGTGCGCTGCAGCTTCTGCCCGCCCTCGAAGCCGAGCGTGATGTCGGCCGAGTCCGAGCGCAGCTCGTAGTCGATGAGCCCGATCTCCTCTGGGAGGAGGCTGCCGCCGACATCGAACTGATCGACGTCGGGCAGGTCGTCGTCGGTGATGGCCGCTTCCTGGCGGAGGCTGAAGCTGCGGAAGTCGTCGTCGCCGAGGTCGGCATCGTCGCCGAGGAAGAACTCGACCCGGGTCGGGGAGTCGGCCGCCGCGTGCACGCGGTTGTCTACGGAGAGCCCGATGCGGGCGCCCACGCCGGAGCCGGCCCAGAGCTGCAGGTCGCTCGAGCGGAGCTCGATCGTGTCGCCGCTGCCGCCCGACTCCGTCCCGAAGACGACGTCGCCTGCGGTCCCGCCCGAAGCGGCATGGAGCAACAGTGACTCGCTGGCATCGAGCATCACGCCGTCTTCGACGCGGAGATCGGCCCGACCGCCGAGGGAGGTGCGACGACCCGTCGTAATGATCATGTCGTCGGCCGCGGCGCTGGCGTTCGCGGCGAGGTCGGTGTCGACGGTGAAGCCCTGGTTGATCGTGAGGTCGAGGGCCTGCAGGTCGGCCGTGTCCCACTCGGAGGGCAGGCCGATGAGCTCGACGTCGTCCTCGGCCATCAGCTCGAGGAGCGCGCCGAGGTCGGGGTCCTGGCCGGGGTTCGGGGTGCCCGCCACCTTGGACGGGTCGACGAGCGTGACCGAGCCCGTCATCGACTGGATCACGTAGACGAGCCCGTCGAGGGTCACGGCGCCGCCGCCGAAGTGGCTGGCGGGGTCGAGCACGTCGCTCTCGCCCGGTAGCAGGCTGTCGACGATCGCCGCGTTCTGCGCGTAGGTGAGCGAGTTGATGTCGCTGCCGCCGGCGGCGTCGTAGAGCACCAGGTCGTTCGCGCTGATGCGCGACTGTGTCTCGAAGAAGCCGAGGAGCGAGTCGCTGCCGGCCCGCACCTCGATGTCGTCGGCCCAGATCTCGGGCCCCACGCCCGCCTTCGAGACGAACTCGAGGTCGCCGCGCACGGCATCTCGGTTGGCCGAGCGCATGCCGACCTGCTCGCCGCGGACGAGATCGGGCAGCAGCGTGTCGGAGCGGTTCTCGAACACCAGTGAGCTCGCAGAGTCGAGGAAGACGCGCCCGAACACCGCGTTCTCGAGGGCGATGTCGAGCTCGGCGTCCTTCGCGAGCCCGGCATGGATGCTCGCTCCCAGCTCGAGGCGCGCGTAAGAGCTGCCGTTCGGCACGCCGTCGCCGGAGGTATCGACGTCGAAGTTGACCTCGACGTCGCCGCCGGCGGTGTAGATCAGGTAGGTCTCGGCCAGCTCGGCGAGCTCTTCCCGCGTGTCTGCCTCCACCGGAGGCGTCCAGCTACGCTGGTCGATGATCGAGACGAGGCCCGACGGGTTCGACGCGTCGAAGCCCTCGGCACGGATCAGCACGTTGCCGCCGACCGTATCGATGCGGCCATCGCGGTCCAGGTCGTCCTCGCCCTCGGCAGGCGAGGTGTCGATTCGTCCGTTGACGTGGACCTCGGTGCGGAGGTCCTGGCTCAACAGCTGATCCGAGAAAGAGCCGGTCGCCTCGATCTCGACGTCGCCGCCCTCGGTCGTGATGGAGCCGTCGGGCCGGAGGTACACGTGCCCGCCTTGCTCCGGGTCGGTGGCGTCCGGACCCTCGGCGACGCGCACGGAGAGCAGCTCGACCGTTCCGCCGCCACTCGTGATCGCGCCCTCGATCTCGACGTCGCCGCCGAGTCCCTCGATGTCGAGGGCCGTGACGCCGCGATCGTGCTGGCCGAGCTCGATGTCGCCGAGCACGCGGACCCTGCCGCCCTGCAGCGTCGCGCTCTCGGGGCCGCCA
The DNA here is from genome assembly GCA_964474355.1 of uncultured Spirochaetaceae bacterium. Taxonomy (GTDB): domain Bacteria; phylum Myxococcota_A; class UBA9160; order UBA9160; family UBA4427; genus CAYYSY01. The sequence goes on from CAYYSY010000008.1 coordinate 2,450, forward strand.
CCCTGCTGCCCGACGAGCCCGTATCGCGCCTGGATGGTGACGACGCCGCCGTCGAGCTGCTCGCCGCGTTCGTCGGTGCGGCTGTTCGACGTGTCGATGTCGCCTTCGATGTAGGCGCTGCCGCCGCCGCTGAGGCTCCCGGTGTTCGGGTCGATGGCGCCGATCGCGGCGATCAGCACGCTGCCGCCATCGGTGTTGATCTCGACGCCCTCGGCCACGGTGATGTCGACGCCCTGCATGATCACGTCGGAGCGGTTGCTGCTGATGCTCCCGTTCACCTCGACGTTGCCAATGAACTCGTTCGGCACCTCGCCGTCGTCGACGGGCGCCTCGGCCTGGCTCGCGTTGTCGTTGGCAATCAGCTGTACGCCGAGGTTCAGGTTCTCGTAGCGGTCGTCGTCGGCGGCACCGCCGATGTCGGCATTGACGATCACGTTGTTCGCGGCGCGCAGCGCCAGCACGACCGCGGTGTTCTCGTCGGCTCCGTCTCCGGGCAGGATGTCTGCGTCGACGGTGATGTTGCCGAGCTGGGCGCCGAGCTCCTCGGTGCCGGTGGCGGTGGTGATCGTCAGGCTGCTGCCGGACGTCAGCGCCTCTTCGATGACACCAGCGCTCAGCTCCGACGACTCCGCGCCGGCGAACAGGATCGGGTTGTTCACGAAGAAGAGGTCGTCGAGGTCGATGCCGTTGTCGAGGCAGCGCGGATCGACCTCGCAGTCCTCGGGTGTGGCGACGAAGTCGACGATGCGGATGTCGTAGGGATCGATGAGCCACTCGCCGCCGGTGTCGGGGGCGCGGCCGGCGCGGGAGGCCACGTTGGCGGCCCGGCTGATGTCGAGGAACGCGCGCCCCGAGGTCTCGACGAAGCCGCCGTCGCCACCGTGCTCGCCGCCGCGAGCGCTCACCTCGCCGTGCACGTAGGCGTGGCCGTCGGACCAGATGATCACCTCGCCGCCGTCGCCGGCGTACTCGGCGTCGGCGCGGATCTCGGCCGAATCGCTCACGAAGACGAGCGCCGCCTTCTGCATGTCGCCCGTGCCGTGGCGGTCACCCCCGATTCGGATGCGCCCGCCGCCCTCGGAGCCGGTCGCATCGATGCGCGCGTCGTCGTCGACGAGGATCCGCTCGCCGAACACGCTGATGTCGCCGCCGACGGCGCGCTTGCCCTCGCGCGTCGCGTCGAGGGTGCCGCCGATCTCGACGGCGCCGCCTTCACCAGCCTCGATCTCGATCGTGCCCGCGCGGATGACGCCCGACTCGGGCGGGTCGCCGCCCGCGCTCTGCGCGTAGCGCTCGACGACGTGGTTGCGGATCGCGTAGGCGAGGCCGTCGGCGGCCGCGAGCCGCACCGTGCCGTGCTCGCCGGCGTCGATCAGCCCGGTGTTCTCGACCGACGTCGTCTCGGGCGAGTGCCCGTACGAGTGCCCGTCGAAGGGCACCTTCACGACGATGGGGCTGCCGTGCTCGCGGATCCACACCGTGTCGCCGGCGAGCATCAGGAGCTTGCCGTCCGGGACGTAGATGTTGCCGTGGTTGGCGACGCGCTCGCCGAAGAGCGTCACGCTGCTCGCGATGATCGTGCCTTCGTTGATCACCGCGCCGCCCGCGCCCTGGAGGAGCATCGTGTCGAAGTTCGATCGCGTGGAGTCGACCGCCGCGGCGATCAGCTCGGCGACGAGGACCGACGAGCCGTCGCGGAAGTGCACGCCCGCCTCGTTGGCGAAGATCACCTTGCCATTGCTCTTGACCGTGCCGAAGAACTCGAAGGGGTTCTGACCCTGACCCAGGTTGATCGCCGTTGCGTCCGGGCCGGACTGGTCGAACTCGAGGGTGTGGTCGACTGGCTGGTCGATCCCGCTCCACCCGTACGTGACCGTTCCCTCCGAGGTGAGAGTCGTCTGCAGGTCCTCGTTCACCGTGACCCCGCCGGTGCCGTTCACGACCTCGACCGTGCCGACCGCAGTCTCCTCGCCGGCGAGGGCCTGCCTGGCGATGAGGCTCGTGCAGAGCAGGGCGAGGGACGTCGCGCCGGCGAGTCTGCGGACCAGCGCGCGTGCGGCCGTCCGCCACCGGGGCCGCGCGTGGCTCGTCTGGCCCGCCCGGCCTGCCTGCAACGTCGCTCCTTCGGGCTCGCTCGGTGCTGCGCGCCGTGTCGGCCTGGGCGTGTTCATCATCTCGGAGCGCACGTCAGTAGATCAAGCTGAACAGGAAGTTCAGCTCGCCCTTCGGGTCGATGTCGTCGCTGCCGGTACAGGTGGGTGACGTGCCGATGCAGTCACGATGCTGGTAGATGCCGCGCCCCCAGTCGACCCGGGCGCGGAAACGGCCGGCGACGTTCAGCTCGAGGCCGACGCCGGCGCCGACGAGGGTCTGGTTCAGCTCGTCGGCCGCGTTGTTGCGCTCGCGGCGGTTGCGGACCGCTCCGCCGGCGTCGACGAAGCCGCGCAGGATCAGGTCCCAGTCGGGCCGGCCGTAGACCTGCTGGGGGGCGACGCGGAAGTCGCCGATCCAGGGCAGCTGCACAGGCCGCGGCCGCACGCCGAGGGCTCTCGGGATGTGGAACCGGTACTCGGCGCTGGCGACGTACACCGAGTCGCCGACCGCGAGCCCCTGCTCGAAGCCGCGCACGCTGTACAGACCGCCGATCACCTGCGACGCCTGGGGGATGAGCCGGTAGTCGAAGGCGTACTGTCCGCGGAAGCCGAGCGAGAACTCGTGCGCGAGCGTCGAGCTCCACTGGGTCGAGGGGTCTCGCCAGCTGCGCGGATTGAAGAGCGGCTCGAGGTAGTGGCTGACGCCGGCGTTCCACTGCAGCACCGCCCACTTCGTGTCGACGACCGGTCGCCCGGTGCCGACGTTCGCCTCGTCTTGCTCGATGCTCGAGAAGCCGCCCTCGGCGGAGAAGCGGGCGAACATCGACGAGAACAAGTTGACACGGTCGAGGCGGAAGCCGATCTCGGGCATGAGGATCACGCCCTGCGCCTCGTAGGCTTCGCCGAGCGACTTGTTCTCGGAGTGGATGCCACGCAGGTCGAGGCCAGCGAAGGCGTCGATGAAGAGCGCCCTGTGCTGGAAGAAGTTGTACGAGAGCTCGCCGCCGACATTCCAGTCGTTGGTCACCACCAGTGAGTCGTTGGTCAAGTCCTCCGGGTCGACCACCGTCACGCGATCCGACTCGTAGCGATTCCAGCCGCCGCGCACGCCCCAGCGCAGGCGGTCGACGCCCCACCAGGGCACGGCGCTGCGGTCGAGCCACTTGAGCCAGCTCGGGTCGCGGCGCGAGGTCCGCATCCACGAGGGACGGACCGGCGCGAACCACGGCGCCGAGTACGCGATGTTGATCGCGTTGACGCTGTCGAGGCCGGCATTCAGGTACTCGACCGAGAGGATGTCGTCGCGGCTCGTCAGCTGGCGATGCTGGTACCCGACGCGGTTCTGCCACTCGGCCGTGCGCTCGACGCCCGTGTTGGAGGACTGGAAGTAGGCGATCCACGGCTTCGGCTCGTAGACGCGGTAGTCGAGCGAGATGCCGTCGCCTTCTTCGGACGGGCCGAGCGCCGCCTCGACCTGTCGGCCGGGGTGCCGGTTCAGGCGGAACACGTAGTGCTCGAGCACGTCCTCGAGCAGCAGGTCGGTCGTGTCGTCGCGTCCGGCGTCGGCCGGAAAGAGCGGAGAGCCCTGCAGGATGCGCTTGTGATTCGGGTTGTCGATGCGCCAGTCGGGGTCGATGCGGTCGCCGGTTGCGATGGTACGGACGTCGAGGATTCGCCCGACCCAGACTTCGAGGCGCAGCGCCGTGTCGCCCTGGGCGCGCAGGTCCCGCCCCGTGCGCGGCTCGATCTCGCTCGGGCTCGGCATGATGAAGACGCCGAGCAGGCCGGCCTCGTGGGCCTTCACGAGGATCGCCTGCCCGATGCTCGCGATCGCGCTGGCATGGAGCGACGCGTCGACCGCGCTGTCCGCGCCGAAGCGCAGCGTCTCCTCGGGCTGGCCGGGCCGCGGCGCCACGTAGCCGGTCTCCGTGGGCGTGAGCACGACCGACACCGGCAGCAGCTCGTCGAGCGGCGGCAGGTCGGGGTGGGCCTCGCGGTAGCCGATGGTCAGCTGCGAGATCGTGAAGGCGGGGCCGTCGCCCTCGACCGCCTCGATGGCCACGCTGGTCTCGTCCGAGCGCGCCATGAAGCGCCCGGGATCCATCACGTACTGGGCGCGAGCCGTGCCGCCGTGCAGGAGCGCCACCACGACCATGCCGGTCGCCCAGGCGCCGAGCGCCGACGTCCGGCCCGACACATGGGCGGGACGGAGCGAGGCTCCGGTCGCCCGGGCTCGGTGGCGGCGCTTGCGCGTGAGCATGCAAGGACTCTCGATCGTCGCGATCGCGGGCCGCAGGCGGGGGGATGTGCGGCCCGAGGAGGACTCGGGGCGGCACAGGCTAAGACACCCTGCAGTCCCCGACCACGGGCTCCAACCATTTGATTTCGAAAGCGAAGCGGACATTTTGGACCGGCTCTTGCCGGGCGCCCGAAGACGCCGCGACCCACGTCGGTCTCCCCCAGAAGATTCACTCCGCCCGACGAGGCTCGCCGAGACCTCTTCATGGGCACCCTCCGATGCGGGGCGGTTCCAGGTCCGCTGAAATCGACACCAGCGGTTGACGCCCGACCGGTCGGTCGGTAGATTGCGCCGGAATCGAGTCACCCGGAGTGCGCATGACCCCCGCCACCCACTCTCGCAGCCCCGCCTCGGCCCGGTCGGTCGCTGGCGAGGCCTCGCGCGACAAGATCCTCGAGGTCTCCGAGGCGCTCTTCGCGCGTAGCGGCTTCGCAGGCGTGGGCATGCGCGAGGTCGCCCGCGACGTCGGTCTCAGCAAGAGCGCGCTCTTCCACCACTTCGCGACGAAGCAGGAGCTCTACTCGGAGGTGCTCGGCCGGGTGCTTTCGCGGCTGCACGATCGGGCCGAGCCCGCGCTTCGCAGCGATGCCGATCCGGCCGATGCCCTCGACGCCGCCGTCGACGCGCTCATCGACTTCCTCGCCGAAGACCCCGCGACCCCGCGGCTCGCGATGCGCGCGGTGTTCGACGACGACCCCTACGTGGGCGCCGGCCTCGAGGAGCGCGAGCCCGAGCCCTTCGAGATCGTGCTGCTCGAGCTGATCGGCGGCTTTCAGGCGCTGATCGAGCGTGGCATCGAGAGCGGGTGCTTCCGCCCCGTGTCGGTGCCCGACACGATCCAGACCCTCATCGGAATGACCGTCTACCACTTCGCCTCGGGCGAGTTCGGCGAGGCGCTGCTCGGCGAGTCGCTCTTCTCGACCACCGCCGTGCGCCGGCGGAAGCTCGAGGTCAAGACCTTCGTGCGTCGTGCCGTTCTACACGAGCCCGGCGCCGTCGACTTGCCGGACCCGAAGTCCGGCTGAACCCGCGGCGCGCCGGCCAGGGCGCGTCCCGCTTGCGAGTCGGCTCGGTCCAGGCCCAGCCGACTTCGCTGCACCCAGAGGAGGGCAGCACCGTGGAGAAGATCCTTTCCGAGTTCCGCCACAAGGTGGGTGAGTTCGAGGTCATCGACTGGGTCGACGACGAGAAGATCGCGGAGACCCGCAACCGCCTCGACGTCGACGCGCCGGTGGAGCTGCACTGGACCTGGGAGTACGGCAGCGAGGTCGAGGAGCTGCGCCGGCTCTACGAGAAGGGCAAGGCGGGGCAGTGGGACGCGCAGAAGGACGTCGACTGGTCGACGCCGGTGACGAAGGACGACTGGCTGCTCACGCCCGAGGCGTCGATCCTCGCGCAGATCTGCAAGCTCGCCGGCAAGGACGAGGCCACGCAGAAGGCCGCGATGTTCGACGAGACGGCCTACCTGCTCTCGCAGCTGCTCCACGGCGAGCAGGCCGCGCTGCAGCTCTGCGGTCAGCTGACGAACGTCTGCGAGAAGATGGATCAGAAGTTCTACGCGGCGAGCCAGACGATCGACGAGGCGCGTCACATCGAGGTCTTCGCGAAGTTCCTGCAGGAGAAGATGGGCACGCTCTACCCGGCGAACCCGACGGTGAAGGTGCTGCTCGACATCCTGCTGCAGGCCGAGGGCGTGCCGAAGAAGACGCTCGGCATGCAGACGCTCTTCGAGGGCATGGCCGTCGGCGTCATGGGTCTCATGCGCCAGGAGGCGAAGAACCCGCTGCTGGGCGACATGCTGCACCGGGTCGAGGGCGACGAGGCGCGTCACGCGGCCTTCGGCGTACTGAGCATGCGCCGGGTCATGGCCGACGCCGACGAGGCGACCGCGCACGAGCTCGAGGACTGGGCGTTCGACATCCTCGAGACGCTCAACGCCGCGCAGCAGACCGACATGCTGCGCCTGCTCGGCCCGAAGTACGACATCGATCCCGACATCATCACGCAGATGACGCTCGCGATGCCGAACTTCGCCGAGCTGAACAGCATGATCTACATGCACACGGTGGTGCCGAACCTGAAGAACCTCGGCCTCATCACCGATCGCACCGAGCCGAAGTGGCGCGAGGTCGGCATGATGATCGATTCGCGCGGTGAGGAGCTTCGCATCTCGGACTTCACGCTCGCGGCGGACTGACGCTTCGCTGTATCGGTGGCTTCGACGGGGCCCCGCACTCGCGTGAGTGCGGGGCTCTTTCGTTTCGTCTCGCGAACAGGGCTGCTCGGGTCGGGTCTTTCGGGGGGTCGTCCTCACTTCCGGGCGGCGGGCTGTGCGTTGGAGGGCGTCCTCGCTGCTCGCGGGGGTGGTCGTTCGACAACGCCGCCCTCCAATTCCGGGCGTCCCCCCGAAAGACCCGAGGTGGGCTTGCCAGCTGGGCGCTCGATCGCTCGTGCCTGCGCCTGGGTCGTTCCGGGGCGCCCGCGCTTTGCGCGGGGCGTCAGTCCGCCGCGAGCGTGAAGTCCGAGAAGTGAAGCTCCCCACCGGGCTTGTGGGGGAGGGGGTTGTTGATGGTTTCGGGGCTTGGAGTGATGCTTCGGGCGTCGTAGGCGTGGTCTCTGTGCGGACTTGGGCTTCGGAGGGGAGGTGGGATGGCGGGGATGGAGCTGACGGGGCTCGAAGGCAAGGTTGCGGTCGTGACCGGGGCCGGGCGGATGCGGAGCATCGGGCGGCCGATTGCCGTGGAGCTCGCGCGCGCCGGCTGTGATGTCGTCGTGACCGGCACGGGGCGCTCGCCCGATCGCTATCCCGACGACGAGAAGGAGGCGGGGTGGCGTGACATCGAGAGTGTCGCGGACGAGGTGCGAGCGCTCGGTCGCAACGCGACGCCGGTCGTGAGTGACGTCGCCGATGCCGATGCCGTGGATGCGCTCGTCGAGCAGGTCTTTGCAGAGCACGGTCGCGTCGACATCGTGGTGAACAATGCAGGGGCTGCTCGGGGCGAGGACCGCAAGCCCGTCGTCGACGTCGACCCCGACGTGTGGCGGCGTGTCATCGACGTCAATCTGAACGGCAGCTTCTTGATGAGTCGCGCCTTCGCGCGGCGGATGATCGAGCAGGGCGAGGGCGGCTCGATCGTCAACATCTCGTCGATCGGCGGCAAGATGATGCCGCCGGGCAACGCCGCCTATGCGGCGAGCAAGGCCGGCATCCACGCGCTGACGGCGGCGATGTCGGGCGAGCTCGGCGCGCATCGCATCCGCGTCAACGCGATCTGCCCGGGCATCATCGACACCGCGCGTCTCGACGACATGCGCGGCGAGATGTGGGACCAGGTGATCGGGCAGTACGTCCCGCTCGGCCGGGCCGGTCGAGGCGAGGAGATCGGGTGGATGACGGTCTACCTCTGCAGCGACCAGGGCGCGTGGATCACCGGCCAGCTCTACAGCGTCGACGGCGGTCAGCTCGCGGGGCGATAGGCGGGCTGCCGCGGCGCCTCGCCGGCCGGCGCGCACGCTTCCGGCTCGCTCACACCCGACCCCACGGCCTCGATGTGTCGAGCCGAACCCGTCGTCCCATGAGATCGGCCTGAGCGCCCTCCTGGGGCGTCCCCTCACGGCGAGCAGGCGGACCGCTCATCGGTTCCTACTCAGCCTCGAGGGGCGGTGTGCCGAAATCGCTCGGGAGCGATCGCCTGAGGGCCGGTTGCTGGGGGGGTGCCTGAATGATCGTCCTGCTCGGGCTCGCGAGTCTGATCTCGCTCGTGGCTTCACTGGTGCTCGGCATTCGCCTCCTGCGACTGGCGTCCCGGACGCGCGGCGTGCCCGAGCTGGCGATGGGCACGGGGTTCCTGCTCGGCGGGTTCCTCGGCCTGCTCTGCATTCTCGTCAGCAATGCTGCGCCGCACGCGGGCCTGCCGCCGGAGACCGGTGAGCGGCTCTTTCGCATCGGGATGTCGCTCGTCGCGGTCGGCATCAGCTGCACCTTCGTGTTCGTGTGGCAGACCTTCCGGTCCGGCTCGGCGATGGCCCGCAACCTCAGTCTGTTCGGCATCGCGTGTATCGGCGCGAGCCTCTGGCCGGTCTGGGCCCTGCCCGTCGAAGGGGCCATGGCGAGTCCGGCCAACTACGCAGGGGATGCAGTGCGGCTTGCGTGCATGGTGTGGGGATGTGTGGAGGCGCTTCGCTATCACGCGACCATGCGACGGCGCTCGAAGCTCGGCCTCGCCGATCCGGTGGTGACCAATCGATTCCTGCTCTGGGGCATCGCGATGGCGGCCGGCGCCGGCACGGTCGTCATGAGCGCGTACATGATGATGTCGGGCCTCGTCGATCCGGACGCGTGGCCCTTTCTCGTGCTGGCGATCCTGACGACGATCTCGCCCATCGCGCAATGGCTCGCATTCTTCCCTCCGCGCGCCTACGGCGCGTGGATCACGAGGCGAGCGGTCGCAGCCGCCGGCTGACTTCGACGCCGTGGGTCCGGTGCGTGCCTGGAGTCGTAGAGTCGACGGCGGGCAGCTCGCGGGCGATGGATCACCGCTGCGCTACGCCCGCACCATGCGAGCTACGCTCGGTCACCTGGTCGGGGCCGCTGGCCTCCAGCTTGGAGATCCGAGACGATGACGTCCATGAAGAAGACCCTGAAGACGAAGGCGCTGCTCATCCTCGCCGTGTGGGCCGCGGTGTGCGCGCTCTTCGTGCTGGCGGCAGGCTCGATGAACGCGCAGGTGATCGAAGACGATCCCTGCATGGCGGCCTGTTACGAGCAGAAGGCCGCGTGCGTCCAGGAGTGCGGCGAGCACCCGAATCCGATCCAGTGCGACTCCGACTGCAAGGAGCAGCTCGAGGACTGCCTGGACCGCTGCCCGATGTGATCCCCGACTCAGCTCGTCGCGTCGAAGCGGACCCGCACCGATGCATACGCGCGCGCCCAGGCGGAAGGCTGCCAGGGCGGATCGCCCACGAGCTCGTACTCGGGCATGCGAGAGAGCAGCTCCTCGAAGGCCACCCTGCCTTCGAGCCGGGCGAGATGCGAGCCCATGCAGAAGTGGATCCCGTGGCCGAGCGCGAGGTGGCGGTTGTCCTTGCGGTGGACGTCGAAGCGCTCGGGGGCGTCGAATTGACGCTCGTCGTGGTTGGCTGCGCCCCAGACCAGCGACACCTCGTCTCCCTCGCGCATCGTTTCGCCGTGGATCTCGACGTCTCGGGTCAGCCTGCGCGGTAGCGCCTGGGTCGGCGCGTCGTAGCGCAACATCTCCTCGACGGCGCCCGGGACGAGCCCGGGGTCGCGCACGAGCCGGGCGCGCTGGTCCGGATGCACTGCCAGCAGGACCGCCCCATTCGCGATGAGGTTCGTCGTCGTATCGTTGCCGCCGACGACGAGCAGGAAGCAGAAGCCGAGCAGTTCCTCCTGCGAGAGCTTCTGCCCATCGAGCTCGGCGTCGATCAACGCACTCATCAGATCGTCGCGACGTGCCCCGCGGCGCTGGTCGAGCAGCTCGGCGAACTCGGCGTAGATCGACTCGAACGGGTTCGCATCCCAGTCGCGATTCGGATTCGCGGTGATGAGCGCTTCGGTCCATTTCAAGAAGCTCTCCCTGCGCTCCGCCGGAATCCCGATCAGCTCGCCGATCACGAGGCTCGGCAGCTGGGAGGCGAACTCGTGGAGCAGGTCGCACTCGCCGCGTGCGGCGAACCGGTCGATCAGGCCGCGGCTGAGCTCGCGGATGCGCGGCTCCATGGCTGCGACGCGTCTGGGGGTGAACGCGCGCCAGAGCAGGTCCCTCAGCGCGTCGTGTCGGGGCGGATCCATCTGCTGGATCATCGGCCGAAGCCCCATGCTGATGCTGGTTCGCTCCGAGGAGAACGTCTCGGCATCGGCGGCCGCGTCGCGGACGTCGTCGTAGCGCGAGAGCGCCCAGGTCCCCAGCGCTTCGTTGCGGTAGAGCGGGTGCTCGTCGCGTAACGTCCGGTAGATCTCGTGCGCGCGCTCGGGGAAGTCGGCGGAGGCCGGGTCGTAGACGAAGCCGGAGGTGTCGGTCATCGCTCTTCCTTTCGCACCAGCCGATGGCGGCGGCATGCTACTCGTAGATCGCGAGCGTACTCGACTGGCCGGGGAGCCGCGAAGAAGCCATGACTCAGGATGAACGGGCGGGCGTGGGCAGTGAGGGCGCGTTCGACTACGTCGAGACGCGCCGTGAGGACGTCGCGCCGATCCCCGAGAGCCGGGTCGCATCGTTCCGGCGCGGGATGAAGCTCTACTCGAAGCTCAACGTCTGGGCCTATCGCCTGAGCTTCGGTCGTCTGATGAACACGGCCATGGGCGGCTACCCGATCTGCCTCGTCACACTGGTCGGAAAGAAGACCGGTCGGCGCCGAACGATCCCGTTGATTCACGTGCCCCAGGGCGAGGACGAGCTGCTCGTCGGTTCGCAGGCCGGTCTGGATCGCGACCCGGTGTGGACCCACGGCATTCGCGCGAACCCCGAGGTCACGATCACGTTCGCCGGGCGACGGAGGCGCTTCGTGGCACGGCAGCTCGACGCCCGCGAGAAGCGCGAGGTCTGGCCGCACCTGTGCAGCATCTATCCCGCCTACGACGAGTACCAGGCGAGGACGGACCGCGACATTCCGGTGTTTCGCTGCACGCCGATCGGGTGATCGCGAGCGTGGGATGCGGTCGAGCGGCTCAGAGGTACTCGCACAGATACGCAGCCGGGGCCGCCGCGCGCACGTCGAAGCCGCTGTCGCCCACGACCTCGAAGGCGGTACCGGCCGGGTACGTGGTCCACTCGGTCTCGCCGTCGCGCTTGATCGCGAGCTCGCCACTCACGACGGTCATGCGCTCGGGTGCCGCCGTGCCGAAGTGGAACTCTCCCGTGTCGATCACACCGACCGACATCGACCTGCCGTTGCGCTCGAAGCCGACGCTCTGGACTGCATCGTCGAAGTACGTGTTGTGGGTCAGCATGGCGCCCACTCTACGACGCTCGGTGGGGAAGTCCAGGCCGGGCTGGGCTGCTCTTCAGCTTGATGGCGCTGCGATCTCGAGGCCGTTGTGCGTGTTCCAGAAGAGCAGCGGGCCGCGTGACGAAGGCCGGCCTTCGCTCCGTGCGAGCACGGACGCGAAGCATTTGGCCGTGTACGTGGAGTCGAGCTGCAGGCCATGTCGAGCCGCGACGTCGAGTGCCGCCGCGCTCTGCTCGGTCGCCGAGCCGTAGCCCGGGCCGAGCTCGCTCCGGTCGATCATGAAGTCCGAGGGTGCGAGCGGGCGATCCGGAATCATCGGATCGATCCGGCGCATGAGCTTCAACGTCGCGTTGGCGCTACGCGCGAGCGCGCCGGGCGAGGGCGACATGATGTCGCTGACGAGCACGCCACGAACGGGGATCGCGAGACCGGCCAGACGCAGGCCGAGCACCAGCCCCGCAGTGGTGCCGCCGCTGCCCAGGGCGACCGAGATCTCCGCCGGCTCGGGCAGCTCACCGGCCTCGATCTGCTCGGCGAGCTCGAACGCCGCCGACACGAAGCCGAGATTGCCGAGCGCCGAGGAGCCTCCCGTCCAGACGAGATGCGGTCGCTCACCGCGCAGCTGGCTGCGGGCCAGCGCTCGGATCACCTGGAGCGCAGCGGTCGTGACGCCGGATGCCCGCAACACCTCGGCACCCCAGGCGACATCGAGCTCGAATGCGGCCTGGACCTCGGGCGTGATCGGCTGTGGCACCAGCACGAGGGTCGTCGCGAGCCCGACGGAGCGGCCGAGGATCGTGGTCGCGAGGCCGTGGTGCGTGCCCAGAGCACCGGTGGTGACGAGGCGTCGGCTGCCCCGCGCCAACGCGCTGCCGATGATGAACTCGAGCTTGCGCGGCTTGTTGCCGCCGTGCAGCGGGCAGGAGCGCGCGTCGTCCTTGATCCACAGCTCGCCCTCGGCGAAGCCGGGCAGGTCGAGCGGCACGACGGGTGTGGGTGCCGAGATGAAGGGGCGGCGCGGAACGCGCGCCTCGAGGGCGGGGTAGGTACGGAAGAGCGCGAGGTCGCAGGCCATGGTGTCCTCCCTTCGTGCGTCGCACGCCCCTCTCGAGTCGTTGCGCCTCAGCTCGTGTAGCGGGCGAGGGCGGCCTTCAGGTCGGCTTCGAGGTCGGCTCGGAGGGAGGGAGGAGAGAGGACTTCGGCGCTCTGTCCGAAGGAGAGGACCCAGCTCTTGAGCTCGATGCCGGTCCCGACTTCGAGCTCGAGCTCGACGGAGCCGTCCTCGTTGGGGTGGAGCTTCTGGCTCGGGTGCCAGATGCGCTCGGCGATCTCGGTGGCGCGGCTGCGGTCGAAGCGGATGCGGACCTGCTCCGCAGGCTCGGCCACGACGCCGAAGCTCGACGCGGTGTACGCGTCGAAGTCGAAGTCGCTGCGCACCTCGAAGGCCTCGCTCGTCTCGGTGGCTTCGAGGATGCGATCGATGGCGAAGGTGCGGATCTCGTCGGAGAGGTCGTCGTGGCCGATCACGTAGAGCCCACCGCCGTGATACCAGACGTGATAGGGCGCGAGCGAGCGCGTCTTCGTCTCGCCGGTGCGCCCCGTGCGGTACTCGATCGACACGCGGCGGCGCTGCAGCACCGCTTCGTTGAGCGTCGCGATCACGTCGCGCTGCTCGGCGTAGCGCTTGTGCGGGCCGGGCAGCACGCGGAACGCGCCGGCCATCTCTGCGAGAAACTCGGTCAGCTCCGGGCCGAGACCCGCGCGGATCTTGCCGAGCGCCGAGCGGATCGAGTCGTGGAAGACCGTCCCCTCGAGCGTGCGAAGCAGGTCTTCGCCGAAGGCGAGCGCGAGGATCTCGTCGGGAGTGAACGGCACGTCGCCGAGCTTGAAGCCGTCGAGGAAGCGGTAGAAGGCCTTGCCGTCACGCTTCTCACTCGTGACGGGGAAGCCCGCGTACATCAGCGCGTCGAGGTCGCGGTACACGGTGCGGCGCACGCAGCCGAGATCTTCGGCCAGCTCGTCGAGCCCCACGCCGGCCCGGCTCTTCGCGAGCCGCTGGATGAGCTGCCACTGCCTCGCGAGCTGATCACCGCGCATGGTGCGAAATGTACCGTCGGGGCGGGGCGTGCGCTCAGATCCGCTCAGTCGTCCACGAAGAACGCCGCCAGCTCGTCGCGCTTCGCTTCGGCGTCGGCGTAGCCGAGCTCGACGAGCGGCGTCGTGTAGGCGGTGTCGAAGAGGAGGTACGAGAGCAGATCGGCCTCCTTGATCTCGTCGCCCGCGTCCGAGGCGCGCATGAACATGCGGAGGAACGCGTTCAGCTCGAGCTCGTCCGAGCGTTCGTGCATGAGCTTGCCCGCCATGAAGCCGAGGTCGACCGAAGGGCGGATCACCAGATCGCTGATGCGCTGCAGCGCGCGGCCGCTGCGATCGATGCCCACCTCGTTCATCCGGGCGAGGAAGTCGGGGCCGTAAGCCGCTTCGCCATCGGCGATGATGTTGTTGATGAAGTGCAGGCGCGCGAGATCGGTGTCGACCGGCGAGAGCATGAGGGCGTTCAGCACCTTGCCGAAGAGGAACATGGGGTTGCCGAAGCCGGCCGTGCGCTGCTGCGCGAGGGTCTCGCTCACGTCGGGTGCGATGCCGTGCGAGAGACCGACGACGAGCACGCGGTTCGCGCCGAGCCGCACCGCGGGCGCCAGCGGCGTGTTGAGGCGCAGCCCGCCATCTGCGTAGTAGCGGGCGCCGACACGCACGGCGGGGAAGAGCATGGGGATCGCGGCCGACGCCAGGGCGTGCACCGGTGAGAGCCGGATCGGCTGCATGCGGATGTTGGCCTGGCTCGCCCAGGGCGGCAGCGCGCGGCCCTTCTGCTGGCAGAACACGACGGCGCGTCCGGTCGCGAGCTGCGTCGCCGCGATGCAGACCGACTCGACCAGCCCGCTCTCGAGGTTCGGCCCGATCTTCTCCCACGGGATCGAGCGCAGCACGAGCTCTTCGAGGGGACCGGTGTCGAGCAGCCCGAAGAGGCGGTCGGGGCGTTGCCCCTCGCGCAGCATGTTCGCGACCTTGCGGACACCGAGGAGCTTGCGCGGGATGCCGAGCAGGTCGCCCGCGCCGAAGCGGAAGACGTTGTCGACCTGCAGCTCTTCCCAGATCTCGACGAGTCGGGTGCCGCGGCCCTCGGTCTCGTGGGCGGTGGCCGCGATGAACGCGGCGTGGATCGCGCCGACCGACGTGCCGCACACGATGTCGAAGCGCGGATGCACGCCGGCGTAGCCGGGCAGCTCGTCGAGGATGTACTTGAGCGCGCCGGCCTCGTAGGCGCCGCGAGCGCCGCCCCCGGAGAGGACGATCGCTCTCTTCGGCTGCGGATGAGCGGCGGTGGAGGCGGTCAAGGCTGGGTGGGGTCTACTTGCTCACCCGCTCCGAGTACTCGCCGGTGCGTGTGTCGATGCGGAGCACGTCGCCCTCCTCGATGAAGAGCGGCACGTTGAGCGTGAAGCCGGTCTCGATGGTCGCCGGCTTGAGCGCGCCCGAGCTGGTGTCGCCCTTCACGCCCGGGTCCGACTGGGTGACCTTCGCCTCGATGTAGTTGGGGAGGTCGACGTTCACCGGCTTGCCCTTCCAGAAGAGCACCTCGACCTCCATGTTCTCCTTCAGGAAGTTGGTCGCGTCGCCCAGCACGTCGCCGCCGATCGGGATCTGATCGTAGGTGTCCGCGTCCATGAAGATGAGATCGGCCCCGTCGTGGTAGAGGTACTGCATCTTGCGCTCTTCGATGTCGGCCTCCTGGGCCTTCTCGCCGCTGCGGAAGGTGCGCTCGATCGTGCGGCCGTTCAGCAGGTTCTTGACCTTCGTGCGGACGAAGGCACCGCCCTTGCCGGGCTTCACGTGCTGGAAGTACGTGATCGTGAAAGGCTGGCCGTCGAGCTCGATCTTGAGGCCGTTCTTGAACTGGGACGTGTCTACCGCCATCGGATTCCCTTGAGATTCTGCGGAGTTGAGAGCGGGCGGAGGATAGCGGGTCGGGTGGTGGTGCGCCCGGCGAGGGGCGGCGGCGACGCGCGGTGCAGCGAATGGCTCGCTGCGTGTGCGTGGTCTCCGCATCGATCTCGGGTCCCGCCGGCACTCGCGCTTCGCGCTCAGGTGCCGGTCCGCGAGGTCACGACGGAATCGTGTGGAGGCGCTGCGCGTGACTTCGCTGCACCGCGCGTCGCCGCCGCCCCTACCCGGGTTGCGGGGTGGTGCGGAAGTCTCTTCGCGATGCCCCGGGATCGGAAGGGGATTCGGTGTTAGAGCGGGCGGGCTTCCAAGGGGGGGCTTTCGGAGGTTGGGGGGTTGAGGGTGATTCGGTAGGCGGGCTTGAAGCCGAGCTCGTTGCGGGCGCGGTCGGTGTCGAGGCTCGCGCCATAGCGGAGCTGGGGGGCGTCGATGCGGCGGCCGAGCCAGTCGGCGCCGAGGCGCTCGAGGCCGCGGCCGAGGGCCTGGAGCACCATTCCCGGCACCGGGACGCGAATGTTGCGCCGCGCGCGATCGAGCGCCGAGAGCGGGATGCTCTGATCGCCCGCGATGTTGAACACGCCACGCGCGCGCAGGTGCAGCGCCTGCATCGCCGCCTGCACGACGTCGCGGTCGACGACGAGCGGGCACATCGGGTCGTAGCCGAGGGGGCGCAGCGGCACGCGGCCGAGATCGCCCGGCGCGAGCACGAACTCGCCGTCGCAGGTCACCACCGTCGCGAGTCGAAGCAGCGAGACGCAGAGCGTCGGATGGTGCACCTCGGCGTGGACCATCATGTCGCAGTCGACCCACGTGCGGGCGGCGGCCGGCCACTCGGGCGAGAGCGCCAGAGGCGAGCGCTCGTCGAGGTGGTTGGCGTTACCGGCGGCGAGCTCGTATGCGGCGATGCTGCCGAGCGCCACGAGCTGGTCGATGCCGCCGCGCTCGAGGCATTGCTGCAGCACGAGGCGCGTCTCGACCGTGCGCGGCGGCACGTCGGCCAGCCAGGGCCGGCCGAGTGCGTCACGATTCGAGCTGCGCGGCAGTAGAAAGGCCGCGTCGGGGTCGGCGCGGTCGAAGAGCTCGTCGACGTCGCGGGGCTTCGAGAGGTCGGCCTCGTGGTGATGCAGGCGCTCGGGATCGTGGGCGAAGCGATGCTCGAAGGGATGTTCGCTGCCGGGCGCCCCCACGGTGTCGAGCCGCGCGACCGTCGGGTCCTCCATCAGGCGGATCGCGAGGCTGCGCCCGAGCGGCTGGTCGACGTGGGTGACGAGCACGCGCCGCCGCGTACTCATTTCGCCCCCGGGCCGGGGCGATCATGTTGGTTCACGAGGCCCTGCACGCGCCGGCGCACGCGATCGGCGAGGCGCGCGAGGCGGCGGGGATCTTCGGCCGCGCCGCCGCGGTGCGCATCGCCGAGATCGATGGGCTCGCCGTACACGATGCGGTAGCGGACGGGGTAGGGGAGCAGGCCCGCCGGGCCGAGCAACGGGAACGTGGGTGTGATCGGGAAGCCCGGCATGCCGAAGAGCCGGCCGAGTGCCTTCCAGTCGGCCAGGATCGGCGACTGATCGTCGCTGCCGATCACCGCCATCGGCACGATCGGCGCGTCGGCCCGGAGCGCCTCGCGCACGAAGCCCGCGTGGAAGTCCTGGACGCGATGCCGCTGGGTGATCGGCTTCAGGATCCCCGACGTGCCCTCCGGAAAGATCAGCACCGGCTGGCCGTCGCCGAGCAGGTCGCGCACGGCGTTTCGCGTGCCGATCACCTGGCCCATGCGCGCCATGAAGACGTTCGCCCAGGGCAGGGCTCCCACGAAGCGGTCGACCACCGCGCGCGCGAGTCGGGGCGGATCGAGGCGCATGAGCAGATCCATGACGATCATCGCGCCATCGAAGGGCAGCAGGCCGGCGTGGTTGCTGACCAGCACGACGGGGCCTTCGCTCGGGATGTTCGCGTGCCCGATGCTGTCGACCCGGAAGTAGTGGCGGTAGAGCGTCTCGACGACGGGCGCAGCGCGGCGCAGCGCTTCGACCGAGAGGCCGTGGCGGTCGTAGCCGGTCGAGCGGTCGACCAGCGGCGTGATGGCCTGCAGGCGCTGGCGCAGCTCGTTCGAGGTGAGGTGCCCGAAGGCGTCGGTCGGCTCCGGTACCGGGATCTCGCTGAGCGGAGAGATCGGGTGGATGCGCTGAGCGCGGGCGTGTGCGGCGCCTGCGGCTGCGGAAGCGCTCGCGGCTTCGAAGCGTGCCTGGGCGTTCTGCCGGCGGTCGTCCGTCGCGCGACCGGCCTCGGCGGCCTCGGGCACGCTCGTCTCGGGGTCGGTCGGCCAGGCGAGCTCCTCGGTGGCGCGGCGCTTCGCCTCGATGGCCGAGAGCGCGGTGAGGAACGGGTCCTCGGCGGCATCGGGCGAGCGGTCGAAGGGGTTCGAGCCCAGCGCGGGTGTGATCGGCTCCGTGTCGTCGCGTGACTCGCCGGTGGGCTTCATGGCCGGTCCTCTCGGTGCACGAAGGGGATGGTGGTGGGCGACTCGGCGAGCGGCGCTCGTGCGAGCAGCTCGTCTGCGACCTTCTCCATCACCTTCGCGCCCTTGTCGCGAGGCGCATACTCGAACACGGAGAGTCCGCGCGACTGCGCCTCGTCGATCTTCACGTGGTAGCCGATGACGCTCTTCGAGAGCTCGCCGGGGAACCGGCTCTGCAGCGCCTCGAGCACCTCGGCCGCGAGCCGCGTGCGCCGGTGGAAGGTGGGCACCACCATCGTCACCCGCAGCCGCGAGTGGGCGTAGCGCTTGCGCACGAGCTCGATGGTCTCGAGCAACGCAGCGCAGCCGTCGAGCGCGAGATAGGTGAGCGGCACGGGCACGACGAGTTCGTCGCAGGCGCAGAGCACGTTGAGAGTGAGGGCGCCGAAGCTCGGCGGCGCGTCCATCAGGACGAGGTCGTAGTCGTCGATGCGCGGTGACGTCTCGAGAGCTCGGCGCAGGCGCATGACCGTCTCTGCATCGGCGCCGCCCGACAACGAGCTGCCCGCCTCGCTCCAGGCGGGGAAGAGCGCGAGCGCCTTGTTCGACACGACGACGTCGAGGTTGGGGATGCGCGTGTGGACGATGGGGAGCTTCGACTCGGGGCGCGCAGCCGCTGAGGGCGCATCCGGGCCATGCAGTACCGAGTCGACGAGGAGCTCGATGGCGCTGTGCTTGGCTCGACGCACGTCGACACCGAGCACCTTGCCGAGCTGGCCCTGCGGATCCATGTCGATCGCGAGCACGCGCAGGCCGTGGTGGTCGGCTAGATGGCAGGCGACATTGGCTGCGAGAGTCGTCTTCCCGCTGCCGCCCTTCTCATTGATGAACGCGATGCGGCGAGGCCCCATCGCTCACCCCCCGATGAGCGTCCCGGTTCCCTGTTCGAGCGGCGCTCGCGGGCCCGACTTGCGAGGTCCCGAGCCCTTGAGTGCCGTGGTTCTGATTGCGCGAACTACATCGCCGGGCGCAGCGACGCGCGCAACCGGATCGAGCTGGGTGCCGAAACCCCCTTTTGCTCGGGTCAAGAGAGGAAGCTGGCCGTCCGACCCCCCGAGCCTGGCTCGCATGACGGCGTCCCGCGGCACAAGGTCGCGCGCGTGATCGCATCCGTCAATGACATGTCGGATGCGACACGAGGTCGAAGCCGAAGCTCCTTCGTCGAAAAACCCGCGGTCGGAAGCGCCCGCGGCCCATGGAGACAGCGCCCGCGGCCCATGAACCCAGCGCAAGCGGCCCATGAACACAGCGCCCGCGGCCCATGAAGACGGCGCCGCGGCCCCAGAGCAGAAAAGCCCGCGGCGCCTGAACGCCGCGGGCTTCCGCGTCACGGGATGGCTTCGCGGCTCAGCCCTTGGCGGCCTTCACGGCCTCGGTCAGGGCAGGCACGATGTCGAAGAGATCGGCGACCACGCCGACCTGGGCGATCTCGAAGATCGGCGCGTCGGCGTCCTTGTTGATCGCGACGATGAAGTTCGATCCCTTCATGCCGACGAGGTGCTGGATCGCGCCCGAGATGCCGGCGGCAATGTACAGCTTGGGCGCGACGATCTGGCCCGACGAGCCCACCTGGTAGGCGTGCTCGAGCCAGCCGGCGTCCACAACCGGGCGCGAGGCGCCCATGGCGCCGCCGAGCGCGTGGGCGAGGGGCTGGATCACCTCCGGGAACTTCTCCGGATCGCCCACGCCGCGGCCGCCCGACACGATGATGTCGGCCTTGGTGAGGTCGACGCCCGTGGCTTCGGCCTGCTTGATCCCCTTGAACTGCGCCTTGAGGTCGAGCGACACGTCGAGCGGCTTGGTGCCGCCGTCGGCGCTGCCCTCGTAGGCCGAGGTCGCGCCGGGCTGCACCGTCGCGACCACCGTGCCCGAGGCCGAGAGCTCGGCGTCGAGCTTGCCGTTGAAGATGCGGCGGTAGTACGTGCGACCGTCGCCTTCGCCCTCGATCTTGAAGCAGTCCGACACGAAGGCGCAGTCGAGGCCGGCGGCCACGCGCGGCGCCACGTCCCAGCCGGTCGGCGTGTTGCTGATGAGGATCAGCTCGGCGCCGGTGGCGGCCACCGCAGCGCGGATCGCCGCGTTGTAGCCGTCGACGTTGTAGTTGGCGAGATCGGCGTCGTCGACGACGAGGGTCTCACCTGCGCCCTTCGACGAGAACTCGCTGGCGAGGTCGCCCACGCCACTGCCGATCACGAGGCCCTTGACCTCACCGCCGAGGCCGTGCGCCACGCTCAACAGCTCGTAGCTGGCCTCTCGGATGGCGCCGCCGGAAATCTCGGCGACGACGAGAATCGTACCCATTGGATTTCTCCCGATGAGAGCTGGGGTCTCCACTGCCGGAGGCCCAGCTCCTAGCGATTAGAGGAGGCCGAGCTCCTTGATCTTGCCCATGAGCTGCGAAACGACCTCGTCCGTCGATCCTTCGAGGATCTCGGCGGTGTCGCCCTTGGCCGGCACGTAGATCTTGTTGACCGTGACCTTGGCGGCGCCTGCGCCGACGGCATCCCCGACACCGAGATCGGCAGCGGTCTTCACGTCGACGGGCTTCTTCTTGGCCTGCATGATGCCCTTGAGCGAGGCGTAGCGGACCTGGTTGGCGCCGGTCTGGATCGCGGCGAGACACGGCTTCGGCAGCTCGACCACCTCGTACGCGCCGCCCTCGAGCTCGCGCTCAACCTGGACGCCCGAATCGGAAACCTCGGTGGACAGCACGCTGGTGGCCGAGGGCATGTCGAGCAGTTCGGCGATCATGGGCGGTACGGCAGAGAAGTTGCCGTCGTCCGCCATCAGGCCACAGAAGA
>CAYYSY010000009.1:0-35243 GCA_964474355.1 uncultured Spirochaetaceae bacterium
GCCGCCCGATGTGGCATGGCCAGAGCTCGGACGCGGGCCGCCGGACCGCGGCGACGTGGCTTCGGACAGCGTAGAGCTCAGCGTCGCCGCCCGCGGGCCCTGCGATAGACTGCGCGGCCATGTTCGAACAACGGCGGAAACGGCTGCTCGACGCGATGGGCCCCGACGCCGTCGCGGTCGTGATCGGCGCGAGTCTCGTGACCCGCTCCAACGACACCGAGTTCCCGTTCCGGCAGGACAGCGACTTCTGGTACCTGACGGGCTTCGAGCATCCCGACGCCATCGCGGTGCTGCGAACCGACGACGGCCCGACCTACACGCTCTTCGTGCAGCCCCGCGACAAGGCCGCAGAGACATGGACCGGCCGGCGCCCCGGTGTCGACGGTGCGGTCGAGCGCTACGGCGCCGACGAGGCACACGACGTCGGCCTCTTTGCCGAGCGGCTTCCCGAGATCGTGCGCGGCGTCGACCGGCTCTATCACAGCCTCGGGCGCCGGCCCGACATCGACGAGCGGCTCGTTCAGATCCAGGCCGAGGCACGGCGGCAGTCGCGCAGCGCGCCGCCGCCGGTCGAGGAGATCGTGGATCCCCGCGGCCTGCTGCACGAGATGCGGCTGTTCAAGAGCGACGAAGAGGTGGCGCTCATGCGCCGCGCGGCCGAGATCAGCGTCACGGCTCATCGCGCGGCGGCGCGCATCGCGCTGCCCGGCCGATACGAGTACGAGCTCGAGGCGGAGCTCTACCGGCACTTTCGCGGCGAGGGCGGGTCGGGCCCCGCCTACGGCAGCATCGTCGCGGGCGGCGACAACGCGACGATCCTGCACTACGTGAGCAACGACGCGCTGCTTCGAGAAGGCGAGCTCGTGCTGATCGATGCCGGCGTCGAGTACCAGAGCTACGCGAGTGACGTGACCCGCACGTATCCCGTCGGTGGACGCTACGAGGGCGCCGCCAAGGAGGTGTACGAGGCGGTGCTCGACGCGCAGCTCCTCGCGCTCTCCGAGTGCAAGCCCGGCGCGACCCTGCCCGCCATCCATGACGCGACGGTGAGAAGGCTCTGCGAGCACATGGTCACGCTCGGTTTGCTCGAGGGAGAGGTCGACGGCCTGATCGAGAGCGAGGCCTTCCGCGGCTACTACATGCACGGCACGAGCCACTGGCTCGGCCTCGACGTGCACGACGTCGGGCTCTATCGCCGCGAGCACGAGCCACGCCCGCTCGAGCCGGGCATGGCCTTCACCATCGAGCCTGGCATCTACGTACCGGGCGACGCCGAGAAGGCGCCCGAACGACTTCGGGGCATCGGCGTTCGCATCGAGGACAACGTGATCGTGACCGAAGACGGGCACGAGAACCTGAACACCGCCATTCCGAAGGCGCCCGACGACGTCGAGCGTTGGATGGCCTGAAGCGCCGGCGCTTCTTCGCTCGAGAGAGCGGCGCTCGGCGCCGATACGACAGACCGTCGCGTCACCGCGGCAGACGATCCACGACCGTGCACCAGGAGCAGGAACCATGGCCGACATCGAATCCCTCCTCACCGAGAAGCGCACCTTCAAGCCGGAGCCGGAGTTCCGCAAGCAGGCCAACTGGAACAAGAAGAAGGCGGCCGAGTACCGCGCGCTCGGCAAGAAGAACCCGAAGCGCTTCTGGGAGAAGATGGCCCGTGAGCACGTCGACTGGTTCTCGCCCTGGAAGAAGGTGCTCGACTGGAAGCCGCCCTTCGCGAAGTGGTTCGTCGGCGCGAAGACCAACGTCTCGTACAACTGCCTCGACCGGCACCTCGAGGGCAAGAACGCCTGGCGCCGCAACAAGGCCGCGATCATCTGGGAGGGCGAGCCCGGCGACTCACGCGTCATCACCTACTCCGAGCTGCACCGCGAGGTCTGCAAGTTCTCGAACGTGCTCAAGTCGAACGGTGTGAAGAAGGGCGACCGCGTGGTGCTCTACATGCCGATGGTGCCCGAGGCCGCGATGGCGATGCTCGCGTGCACGCGCATCGGCGCGACGCACTCGATCGTCTTCGGCGGCTTCAGCGCCGACGCCCTGCGTGACCGCATCATCGACGCGGGTGCAAAGGTCGTGATCACCGCGGACGGCGGCTACCGCAAGGGCGAGCCCTTCGCGCTCAAGCCCTCGGTCGACACCGCGGTGGAGGGCGTCGACTGCGTCGAGCACGTGGTCGTCGTGCAACGCACGGGCAGCCCCACCGCAATGAAGGAGGGGCGCGACCTCTGGTGGCACGAGGCGATGAAGGACGCGAAGGCTTCTTGCCCACCCGCGAAGCTCGACAGCGAGCACCCGCTCTTCATCCTCTACACGAGCGGCACGACCGGCAAGCCGAAGGGCATCCTGCACACGACGGGCGGCTACCTGACGCACGTCACGACGACGACTCACGCGATCTTCGACATCAAGGACACCGACGTCTACTGGTGCACCGCCGACGTCGGCTGGATCACGGGCCATAGCTACGTCGTGTACGGACCGCTTGCGAACGGGGCGACGACGCTCATGTACGAGGGCGTGCCGACGTACCCGGAGGCCGATCGCTGGTGGAAGATCATCGAGAAGTGGGGCGTCAACATCTTCTACACGGCGCCGACCGCGATCCGCACGTTCATCCGCCTGGGTGACGAGCTGCCTGAGGGCTGCGATCTCTCGTCGCTTCGCCTGCTCGGCACGGTCGGTGAGCCGATCAACCCCGAGGCGTGGATCTGGTACCACGAGGTCATCGGCAAGAAGCAGTGCCCCATCGTCGACACGTGGTGGCAGACCGAGACCGGCGGCATCATGATCTCGCCGCTCCCCGGCGAGATCTCGACGAAGCCCGGCTCTGCGACGAAGCCCTTCCCGGGCATCCACGCAGCCATCCTCGACGAAGACGGCAAGGAGGAGAAGCTCGGCGAGGGCGGCTTCCTCGCCGTCAAGCATCCGTGGCCGGGCATGCTCCGCGGCATCTGGGGAGACAAGGCGCGCTACAAGGAGACGTACTGGAGCAAGTGGAAGGACGTCTACTTCGCTGGCGACGGCGCCCATACCGACAAGCAGGGCTACTACTGGATCATGGGCCGGCTCGACGACGTGATGAACGTGTCGGGCCACCGCATCGGCACCATGGAGGTGGAGAGCGCGATCGTCTCGCACGAAGACGTCGCCGAGGCCGCCGTGGTCGGCCGACCCGACGAGATCACCGGCACCGCGATCGTCGCGTTCGTGACGCCGCGGGGCACCGTCGACCCGGGGCCCGAGCTCGTCGACGCGCTCAAGAAGCACGTGTCGAAGGAGATCGGCGCGATCGCGCGGCCGGCGGACATCCGCTTCACGAACGCGCTGCCGAAGACGCGCTCGGGGAAGATCATGCGGCGGCTGCTGCGGAACATCGCGTCCGGGCAGGAGGTGGCGGGGGATACGTCGACGCTCGAAGACTTCAGCGTGCTCGCCTCGTTGAAGGAGAGCGACGAGGACTGACGGCGCCGGCTAGAAGTCGACGCCGAACGCGAAGCCGTACTCGGTATCGCTCTCCTCGTCGGGGCGGGTCGCTCCACCCAGAACCACGCCGATGTGATGGAAGCCCGCGTCCTCCCCGAGCGTCAATCGTAGGGAAGGTCGCGCGGCTGCACCCCGACGTAGTCTGGCGGCGGATCCTCTTCGAACTGGCGTGCGTCGATCGCTTCGCGGCCCTCGAGCACGGCCTTCCCGACGCGATGCATTCCGTCCATCACGCGGCCCGTGCTCGACAGGATGATCGGAAACGCGAGGTCGGCATCCTGCATCAGCTGCGCGTGCTCGATGACCGCGCGGACCGTGGGCTTGTGATGGTCGCCGTCGAACCAGTAGACCGTGTCGATCTCGTGGATCTCGGCGAGGGGGACCCGCTTCACCGGCAGGTCCTTCGTGAGCTCGATCAGGCGGTGCACGTCCCAGGCCTGCAACCCCTGCTCACTCGGCCAGAAGTGGTACTGCTTTCTCAGGTTCATGCGTGACCCCGGCGCAAGAAGCGGTCGCCGCTTCGCACGAGGTGGTAGACCTCACCGAGCCCGGGGTGGGGCTGGGGTGGCGTCTCGTGCGTCAGCAGCTCGACGCCGCGGCGGACGACGCCCTTGTGGGCCACCACCAGCAGATGCTCGATGTCGAGTGCGAAGGCGCGGCCGAGTCCGCGATCGACGCGGGCCGTGAAGTCGGCGCGCCGCTCGCCATCCGGAAAGTCGAAGTCGAGGCCCGCGCGAGTCCAATCGGCGTCGAGCTCGGGATCTCGGGCGCGGATCTCCTCACGCGTCAGCCCCTCCCAGCGACCGAAGTGGATCTCGCGCAGATCGTCGTCGCGCATGATCTCGGCGCCCGGGCGGATGATCTCGGCGCTCTCCCAGGCACGACTGAGCGAGCTCGCGACGTGCACGTCGAAGGTCACGTCGCCGATCGCCTGCGCGGCAGCCCGCGCGTGCGCACGACCGACGTCGTTCAGCGGCACGTCGTTCGCGCCGTGGTAGCGGATGCTCGACTCGCCGGCGGTCTCGCCGTGGCGCACGAGCACGACGACCCGAAGCGTGCTCGAAACGCTCAATCCTGAATCGACGACGTCCATTCCGACCGATCTGCCCCGGCGAGAGAGAGAGAGAGAGAAGATGCGATCCGAAGCGTCGGAGACGTGCACCGACTCGTCAACGAGGGCACGGGGCCTGCTAGCCTCGCCGCCGCGATGAGCACCCCCAACGTCAGCATCGACCCCGAGGCGCATCTCGAAGGCCGGCTCTTGAGGCGCTACAAGCGCTTCCTCGCCGACGTCGAGCTGCCCGGCGGCGAGGTCGTGACGGTGCACTGCCCGAACCCCGGCAGCATGCGCGGCACCGACCGGCCGGGGTCGCGGGTGCGCTGCTCCACCAGCGACAACAAGAAGCGCAAGCTCGCGCACACCCTCGAGATGATCCGGGTCGGCCGCGTCTGGGTCGGGCTGCACACGTTGCGCGCGAACCAGCTCGCGGGCCGCGCGCTGGCGGCGGGCACGATCGAGGGGCTCGGTGGCTACGCCGAGGTGAAGGCCGAGGCGAAGGTCCCGGCGGCGATCTCCGAGAACAGCCGGCTCGACTTCCTGCTCTCGGGCCACCCGCGACGGAGCGAGAGCTGCTTCGTCGAGGTGAAGAGTGTGACGATGGCCGAGGGCGAGCGCGGACTCTTCCCCGACGCCGTCACGGAGCGGGGCCGCAAGCACCTCGAGGTGCTCGCGCGCCTGCGCGACGCGGGGCACAGGGCAGCGCTCCTCTTCATGGTGCAGCGGAGCGACTGCGAGAGCGTCTCGCCCGCCGACGCGATCGACCCCGCCTACGCCGAGACGCTGCGCGCGGTGGCGGAGCAGGGCGTCGAGATCGTCGCCGTACGCGCGCGCGTGACGGCCGCGCGGATCCGACTGGAGGGCACGCTCCCGGTCGTCCTCTAGCGAGCTCGACCGAATGAGCGGAGCGACTGCCCACGCCAGCGCAGGCCGCGAACGGCGCCAGCACCGAGACCGAGCATCAGCACGAGCCGGCCGAGTGCACCGAGCGCGGGCAGCGCCGGCACCGAATCCGTCAGACCCGGGTCTGTGATGGCGACACTCGTGACGCTGCCCGTCACGTGCAGTCGACTGCCCTCGACGACGGCCTCGACGGGTGGTGCGAAGCTCGAGAGCGTCGGGTCGCTATTGATCGCCTGGGCGAGTCGCAGGGCGAAGGCGACGCCGGGCTCGTCGGTCTCGGTCGTGAGCTCGATCAGGACGCCTTCGACGACGAGACCGCCAGGGAAGCCGCCCACCGCGGTGCCCGCGATCGTGATCGAGCTCTGCAGCAGACACGTGTCGGAGCAGCCGTCGCCATTCACGAGCCCGCCATCGTCGCAGGTCTCCCCGACATCGAGGCCGCCGTTGCCGCAGAGGAAGGTGCAGACGCTCGGCTCGCTCACACACACCCATCCGGCCTCGACCTCGCAGGTCGCACTGCAGCCGTCGCCATCCAGCTCTGCGCCGTCGTCACAGACCTCACCCACGAGGACGAGCCCATCGCCGCAGATCGGTACCTCGACCAGATCACCCGTGACGCGCACCGCGTCGTCCGTGGGCCGATCACTGAGGGCGTTCGAGATCACGAGCTCGTAGCCAGTCGGACCACCCAGCGGCTGGCTCGGGATGCGCGGGATCACGAACTCGGCAATGGACCGGCGGGCGAACTCGATCTCGAGCTCTGCGAGCCTTCCCTCGAGGACGGGCCGCAGGAGGAACGCGGGCACGACTCCGGAGACCGATGTGAGCTCGGCCTCGACGACATTCACGGCGCCCGGCTCCGGCAGGAACTCGAGGCGCGTGCCCGACGCGTCGACCCCGATGGTGCCGCGCACCTTCGAGCTGTAGACGCCGGACGCGGAGATCGGTCCGACCAGCGGCGGGTAGAGCTCGGCCAGGTCACCGCTCAGGGAGAACGCGACGTCCCCGCGCCCGATCTCGACCGTGCCGGGCCCGGCCGGCCGGAGCACCGGCGGCAGGCCCGCGTCGAGCGAGAGGAAGTCGAGCGGAACATCGGGCTCAGACGACAGATCGGGCATGGCGTAGCCGCCCTCGTACCAGATCGCCCATAGGAACTGATTGAGCATGTCGTCGCGCAAGGCGTAGCCGAGCTCGTAGGGAACGAGCTCGAAGGGAGTCGCGGCACCGTCCCGGCGGATGCTCCCCGGCGCAGCGGCGGGGATCGACGCACCGCGTGAGCTCGGAAAGACCTGCGTGCGGGCGCCCAGGGTCATCGCGTCGGTGATGTTCGTGACCGAGTCGACCTCGCTCGCGATGTCGACCGTGAGCCCGATCGGCGGCGGCAGGGTGTAGGGAGCGCTCCCTGGCAGGGCCTCGTCGAGGAGCGCGGACACGGCGATCGTCGCCTCCTGGCTCGACAGCTTGTCGCGAATCCCGTCGAGGACGAGATCCTCGACGGTGGGGGTCAGCCGGTTGGTGATCGCGTCGCAGATCACCTGGAGCGTGCAGCTGATCGAGAACTGGATCGTCGAGCTCACGTTGACGTTCTCGATCGCCAGCTCGACCTCCCCGTTCACGACCGACGGGACCAGATCGAAGTCGATCTGCGTCCCACTCGCGCTGAGCGTGCCGTCCCTGACCACCGTCTGGAGAGTGCCGGCGACACAGCTGTACGCCGTCGCCCGAATGCCGAGAACGAAGCTGTCCATTCGGCCGACACCCGCGAGCAGGCCGGGCTCGCCGTCCAGCGACTCGACCTCGAGGGCACTCGCCGAGAAGGACGTCCGGACGATGCGGATTCGCTGCTGGTTCGTCACCCAGTTGTCGAGGAGGCCCGAGCAGGCCGGATTGTTCTGAGCCTGCAGTGGATTCGGAAGGTCACTGGCCGTGAGCGGCGGCAGCGCGCCCTCGAAGATCGTCGCGAGATCATCGAAGCTGCCTCGATCACCGTCGTCGATCACGGGCTGATTCAGCCGCGTCTCGAAGCCCGAGGCGATCGCAGCGGCCGGATCGATGGTGGTCGCAGCGGGGTAGTAGTCGCCACCGCGCAGATAGGCCTGCACGACGCGCGCGGTCCTCCCGCATGCGTCCGTCGCCGTGATGACGAGGCGGTTCATTCCCCAATGGCTCGTCGTGCTCTCCGCGAACGATCCGTCGAGCTGCACGATCGCCGGAAGGCCATTGATCGTGACCGCCACGACGTCGCTCTCCGCATCGATGGCAGTGCCGTCGACGACCACGAGATCGTCCGCGACACCGCCCTGGGTGATCGCGGCGGAGCGAAGCGGGGCCGTGATCGAGAGCACCGGGGGTGTCGTGTCGCCGGGCGCACATGTCTGGGCCTCGGCCTGCGACGCGCCGAGCGCGGCTGCGAGCAGCGCCAGCGCACAGATCCAGGTGACGCCCCCGCTGCGACTCGTCCCTGCCTTCGCCCGACTCGTCTGTCCAGATCTCATGCCGCCCCTTCGGTCCATTCGACGCAGGGAGGGTGCCCACATCTCGATTCGATCACCCTACAGGGCGCGCACAACATTCGGGGGCCAAAGGCGCCCACCACTCGAAGAAGGCACGCCCTGGCGCGGAGCCGAGGGCCCTCGAGCCTTCCTGCGGCCGATTGGAGGGCATGCTCCCCGTGCTGCTATGAACGGGGCATGGCCGCCCGCCGCGAATCCTCCCAGCCCCGCTCGACGCGCACCGAGCCCTGGGTGCGCGACACGCGAACCAGGCTGTTGCGCTGGTACGACCGGCACAAGCGCGACCTGCCCTGGCGGCACACGAGCGACCCCTATGCGATCTGGGTCTCGGAGACGATGCTGCAGCAGACCCGCGTCGAGACGGTGATCCCCTACTGGCACCGGTTCCTCGAGCGCTTCCCCGACGTCCACGCGCTCGCCGACGCCGACCAGGAGGACGTCTACTCGGCCTGGACGGGGCTCGGCTACTACTCGCGCGCGCGCAACCTCCAGGCCGCAGCCCGGCAGATCGTCGACGAGCACGCTGGCGCCCTGCCCGACACCGCCGATGGTCTACGCACACTGAAGGGTGTCGGGCCCTATACCGCGGGCGCCATAGCATCGATCGCGTTCGACGCACCCGCGCCGATCGTCGACGGCAACGTGGTGCGTGTGCTCGCACGACTGCGCGGCCTACGCGAGGACGTGGGTCACAAGCCGGTGATGGACCGGCTCTGGGCATGGAGCGAAGAGCTCGTCTCCGCCGGTCGCCGCGCCGGCGACTTCAACCAGGCGATGATGGAGCTCGGCGCGACGGTCTGCCTGCCAAAGGCGCCGCTCTGCCTCACGTGCCCGGTCCGCACGCTCTGCGACGCCGCGAAGGCGGGCGACGCCGAGTCGTTGCCGAAGAAGGCGAGCCGCAAGAAGGCGGTCGAGATCGCGGGAGTGGCGGTGTGGATCGAGCGCCGCGGCAAGGTGCTCGCGGTGCAGCGGCCCGAGACCGGCCTCATGGCGAACCTCTGGGAGCTGCCGGGCAGTGTCGTCGACGCGAAGAAGCCAGGCCGCGGCGATGCAGCGGCGAGCGTGAAGGCGACCACGGGCCTCGCGGTGAGCGAACTCGCACACGTAGGCCACGTGAAGCATCTCTTCACGCACCGCAGGCTCGCGTTGCAGGTGTTCCGCGCCGGCTCCGTCAGCGGACGGGTGCGCCTCGATGGCGTGCAGTCGCATCGCTGGCTCGCACCGAAGGCGCTCGCCACGCTTCCCCAGGCCGGACCGATGACGAAGGCACTCGGCCTGCTCGGCGAGGGACCCGACGCGTCGCACCGCGAGCGTGTTCGCGATGCGCACGCAGACACGAGTCGAGCACGATGAGCGGCGATGAAGACGACGGACGCGACCGCTTTGCCGATCTCTTCGGCGAAGACCCCGGCACCCGCCGCATCGACTCGAAGAAGCGCGCACCGGCGCAGCCGAAGCCAGGCAAGCGGCGCGCGAAGGGCGACGGCGGCGCGCCGGCCAGCGCCCAGGCGGATGACCCCGACGCGCTCGTCGACGACGGGTTTCGCGGCGAGATCCAGCCGAGGCAGTTCACCGATCTGCGGATGGGCCGGATCCCGCACGAGACCCGCATCGACCTCCACGGACTCGATCGCACACAGGCCCGGCACGCGCTCCGCAAGGCCTTCGGCCTCGCCACCGCCCAGGGCCAGACGTGCGTGCTCGTGATCCACGGCAAGGGCCGCGGCTCGGCCACCGCCGAGGTGACGCTCAAGAGCGCATTGCCCGGATGGCTGCGCTCGCCACCGCTCGATGCATGGGTGCGCGGCTTCGCACCCGCGCTGCCACGCGACGGCGGCGACGGAGCGACCTACGTGCTGCTTCGCAGGAACGCGCCAGCAGGGGCGACGGGACCGCGTGGGCGGGCCGGCCGATGAGCCTCCACACGATCGATCCGTCGTCGTTGCCCGGCGCGGTGCTCGAGCTCGCGCGGCGTATCGAGACGCGCGGCGGCCGCGTGCTCGTCGTCGGCGGCTGGGTGCGCGACCGGCTGCGCGGCGAAGAGCCGGCCGATCTCGACGTCGAGGTGCACGGTCTCGCCGAGGCCGCGCTCGACGACGCGCTCTCCGAGCAGGGCCAGGTCCACGTCGTCGGCAAGGCGTTCGCGATCCGCCGCGTGCGCGGACTCGACGCGGACGTGTCGTGGGTGGCGCCCGGCGCCGAAGGCGGCGACCTCGACGACACCTACGCGAGGGCGGCGCGCCGGCGCGACCTCACGATCAACGCGATGGCCTTCGATCCGCTGGCCGCTCGCGTGCTCGACCCGTTCGGCGGACGCGACGACCTCGAACGCGGGCGACTGCGCGCGACCGATGCCGCTCGCTTCGGCGACGACCCGGTGCGCGCGCTTCGCACTGCGGGCCTCGCCGCCCGCCTCGAGATGTCTCCCGACGAGGAGCTGCTCGCGCTCTGCGCGGCGCAGGATCTCGGCCCGGTACCCGGCGAGCGGCTGATGCTCGAGTGGAGCCGTCTGCTGCTCCGCGCGCCCCGGCCCTCGGCCGCCCTCGACTGGCTGCTCCAGATGAGCCAGCTGCGCGCGTTCCCGGAGATCGACGCGCTTCGCGGCGTGCCGCAGGATCCGCACTGGCATCCCGAAGGCGACGTGTTCGTGCACACCGCGATGTGTCTCGACGCCGCGGCGGCGCTTCGCCATGCGAGCGACGAGCCGACGGCGCTCATGTTCGGCGTGCTGTGTCACGACTTCGGCAAGCCCGAGACGACCCGCGTCGAGAACGATCGCGTGCGCTCGATCGCGCACGAGCGCGCCGGCCTCGCCCCGACGCGTCGATTCCTCGGTCGCCTCGAGGCTTCGAACCGCCTCGTCGCGCAGGTCGAGATCCTCGTCGATCGCCACCTGGCACCGAGTCAGCTCGTCGAGCAGGGTGCCGGCGACAAGGCCTTCCGCCGCCTCGTTCGCAAGCTCGACGCGGTGCACGTGTCGCCGCGACTGCTCGCAGACGTCGCGCGCGCCGATCATCTGGGCCGCACGACCGCCGACGCTGGAGCCGGACGCTTCGACGCGGGCGACCGGTTCCTCGAGCGCATCGAGTCACTGTCGCTCGAGGCCGGTCCGCGCCCGCCGGTCGTACAGGGTCGCCACCTCGTCGCGCGCGGCTACACACCGGGCCCCGAGTACGGTCGCATCCTCGAGCGTTGCCTGGCGCTGCAGGACGAGACGGGCATCGACGACGCCGAGGTGCTGCTCGATCGCGCCCTCGGCCGCTCTGCCGGCTGACCGGTCTCGAACGACATGTAGGTCGAGACACCCCCATCGATGCGAACATCGTCGATGCCGCAGCTCGGCACTGTGCACCCCACCACGTGTGTGAATCGACACTTCTTCCTGTCGTGGGTGCAAGCAATCCTGCATTGACGACGACCACGCACCCCGTTCAGTATCGCCTGCCAGACGCGCGCATCGGACGCCGCACCACTCACGCCGATGCGCCTTCACCCTGGGAGGGATCGATCGGCCATGCCCTGGAGCAACAACAACCTCGCGCACGTCTACACCAACGCCGCATTCGTCGCGCTCGACGAGTACGGCGCCACCGGCTTCGCAAGCGCCGGGAAGAAGAAGGTCTCGTCGCTCAAGACGTACCCCGGCCCGTCTGCCGGGCCCAACATCAGGAAGGCCTGGGCGAAGAAGACGGCCACCTTGCTGCACGGTGCAATGATGACGTGGGTCGGTGGCACCAAGTACGAGAGGGGGTTCGGCGCAACGAAGGCGATCGGCAAGATGGCCTCGTCGCTGGAGGCGGGGAGCAATACCGTCGAGAACGTCGCAGACGCGTTGGATGCCGCCTTCTTCTTCGCCGGTGAGTTCCACGCGGACCGGGGGCGCTGAACGATGGGTAGAGCGATCACTCTCCGCATCATCCTCTGCGTCGTCGTGCTTCTTCTCGCGGTATCGACCGCTGACGCCGTCGACACGCAGGACCTCGAAGTACTGAAGGAGGAGGTCATCGATGCCGCCCGCAATCCCCATAACCTGAACGCGGTCCTGCAGCCTCTCGTGCAGAAGGCAGCCGAAGGCCCCCTCGACTGGCTGGACGACCTCGAGCTGCGGTTCAAGTACTTCAATGGCGAGGAGATCGACGACAACGCTTCCTTCGGTCTCGCCTACAGCTTCGCCAGGCAGATCGCGGGCCACGATCTCATCGAGCCCAGGTGTGAGACCAGCTGCAAGGTCCTGGGCCTCGATCTCGACTTCCGAGCATCGGGGAACGTCGCCTTCGACCGCGACACGAATCCCACGGATTTCCTCGACACCAAGCTCGCGATCGGGCTCTTCGCGGCGACAGGCGGCCCCACTGGAATCGGCGGTGCCAACGGGTTGATCGTGGCCTCGGAGGAGCGCGACGAGCTGGACGCGAAGGTCGAAGCCGACCTGAGAGAACGTCACCGAGCATCGATCATCGCGAACAATCCGACGTCGACCGAAGCGGACCGGCAAGCAGTCGAAGAGCGAGCCGCCAGGGAGGCCGCCGAGCTCCCCGTAACTCAGTTCATGATCGACGCCCATCGCCTGGCGGTGTTGACCAGCGACGACGTGGCGGAGCTCCAGGCCATCGAGAGCAGACTCCAGAACTTCGCCGCCGACCACCTCGACGATCTGTTCGTCGTCGAGCTCGACGGCGAGGTCAGCGCCGAGACGAATCAGGACTTCAGTGCCCATCAATTCGTCTATGGCGGCCGGCTGAGCTTCACGATGCAGGGCTACGGCTCGCTCTTCGCCGACGAGTACTCGGAGGTCGGCTGGATCGGCTGGGCCAACGTCCCCGACTGGGGGCCCGGCCTCCTGCGGGCCATCACCGGAAGCGGACCGAAGGAGTGCCGGTTCTGCTTCCTGCCCCGGGGCGAGACCTTCCCGATCATGACCGCCGGCGTCGGCTTCGTCGACGTAGGGGAAGACCCGGCTCGCGCCGCAACGGGCGATACGGACGACTTCCCGCGAGCCGACTTCGAGACCGCGTTCTCGACGCTCGCTTTCAACTTCGGCGACACACCGGTCGACTTCTCGGCCTACTTCCGGCTGTACCGGGAGATCGGCGCGTCGGATGCCATCACGGCAGCCGATCTCGACGCCTCGAACTACGTGGCTTTGACGCTCGGGCCCCGCAACGGGGTCTTCATCGGCTACTCGGCCGGGCGCCTGCCCTTCGACCTGCAGAACCAGCAGGTCGTCAAGGCGGGCCTCAAGGCGGACATCGGCGCGATCAAGGATCTGCTCTTCAAGTAGCGACGGGTCACAGTTGACGCTGCAAGTGCTCGCCGGAGCGCCGGGGGAGCGGGGCTAAGCTCCTCCGATGCTCGAATGGCTGCGGCGCTGGTGGGCGAGCCACGCTCCGACGTCGCGCTGGGGGATCTCCTCAGCCGCCGCCGCGCACGACCGGCAGGTCGCTGCGCCGCCAGCCGCGCATGTCGCCTTCCATGTGCCGGACCTCGAAGCCGCCGGCCGCAGCCAGCGCGGCCTCGGCGGTGCGCGCGCGCCCGCCGCGCTCGCAGTAGACGATGACTCGGCTCTCGCCCGTGGCACGCAGCTCGTCGATCCGTCCCGCGACCTCGGTGTGCGGGATGTGGATCGAGCCCTCGATGTGACCCTGGCGATACTCGGTCTCACTGCGCGTGTCGAGGAAGATCGGCGGGTCCTCCGACTTCCACTCGGCGTAGGCGTCCTTCAACGAAACGTCGACCCGGGGCGCGGGCTCGCCGCACGCCCCGACCAACGCCAGCACGGCGATACAAAGAAGGGCACGCGCGCGATCCGCACCCGGTGCTCCGACGGTGGCCATCACGTGTTCACTCGACATCGTCCCACGCCTCCCCGTAATCGATGTAGATCTCGGCGCCCGGCTGGATGTTGCGCGTCGCGTGGAGATCGAGCTCTCGCAGCTCCGCGTTCGGGTCGCTCGAGTGGTTGAGGAATCGGAGGTCGTTGCGACCTTCGATGCCGACCTCGGTGCCGTCTTCTTCGACCAGCCAGAGCACGTAGGTGCCGTCCCGGGTCGTCTCGCGCCCCTCGAAGGTGCCGATGTACTGACCCTGCCGGATGCGCCGCTTCGCGAACACCCCCTTCCCGTGGACGGGGCTCTTGCGAGCAGCCACGAGATCACACAGCGACATGCGAGCCCTCACGAAGAACGATCACTAGAAGCGATCCGCCGGCCAGAACACGAAGCCGTCGGGCGGCAGGATGCGCTCGAGGAACGCCTCGGGCGTCTCGCCGTCGAGCAGCTCGACGTCGAGGCGCGCAGCGAGCGCGTTCAGGTTCAAGCAGCGGATGCGGGCGCGACGATCCTCCATCGGATGCGAGCTCGTGCCCTCGTGCTCGAGCCCGACGGTGAGCCCGATGTCGTCGAAGGTCGGCAGCACCAGGAAGTCGCGCACCGCCTCGCTCGAGCGCCCCCCGGTCGCGAGCGGATCGTCCTCGCGCGGCTCGAGCAGGCTCCGCACCAGCTTGGCGAGCGCGCCCGCGCCGTCTTCGAAACGGCCCATCTCGGTGACGGTCAGGACCTCGTCGAGCACCGCGACCCGGGCGTAGGCCACGGCGAGCCCGCCGCGCCGCGCGATCCAGATCTCCTCCTGCGGGTTGCCCGCGAGCTGGAGGCTCGCCCGCCAGAGCTCGTCGTCGCGAATCACCGTCCCATGGCGCGAGGCCGAGTAGGCCGAGTGAATGGCCTGGATCGCGGACAGGCCGCGCTCGGTGTCGGCGTCGAAGAGGTCGAGGTCGACCGTATCGGTGCTCGCAATCGCGCCCTGCGGCGCGATCCCCTTCTCGGTGCTTCGCAGGATCGCGCGCTGCCCGGTCCAGCACTGCCAGCCCTGGGTCTCGAAGAGCTCGGGGATCGGCGGGAAGACGATCGAGAGCTCGACGCCGCGCTCGCGCATGGCGACCGACGCCTGCTCGACGAGCGCCCGGGCGAAGCCCTGCTTGCGCGCGTCGGGCTCGACATAGAGCTGCGAGAGCCCGGCCGTGGGAATCCGATGTCCGAGCACGAGCAGCGGGCGCGGCACGATGACGATGCAGCCGAGCAGGCGACCGTGATCGACGGCCACGATGACCTGCTCGGGACCGTACGTCGGATCATGCGCGATCCGGCGCTCGAGCAGCTTGCGAGCGGGCTGGCCATCCACGGGCGGGTGGCCTTCCAGCAGCTCGAGCAGTGCCGGCTCTTCGTCGAACTGGAGGGTGCGGATCTCCATCGGGGCCGGAGTATACTCGCGCCATGCCGGATTCCCCTTCCTCCGACGAAGCATCTTCCGAGGCGAGCGACGCCCGGGCGATCGCCAAGGAGGCCTTCGGCCTCTTCGCCAAGGGCGCCCTCGACGACGCCGTCGCGCGCTATCGCGACGCGGTGGCTGCCGATCCCGCCCTCGCGATCGCCTGGAACGGCCTGTCCATGGCCCTCGCGAAACGAGGCGACGTCGACGAGGCCATCGAGTGCGCGCACAAGCTCGTCGAGCTCGAGCCCGACGACCCGCTGAGCCACACCAACCTCTCGCGAATCCTGATGCAGAAGGGCCTCATCCCCGAGGCCGAGGATGCGAGCGCTCGCGCGATGCAAGCGCAGATGAAGCAGGAAGGCGGCGGCTGAGACCCGCGGCCTAGGCGCCTCCTCGCCGACGCCACCAATCGGGCAGATCCGCGACCGAGTCCAGCACCACGTCGGGTCGGATCTCGCCTTCGAGATCGCCCGGGCGGAACTTGCCCGTGCGCACCAGGATGCCGCCCGCGCCGACGCGCTGGGCGCCCCCGACGTCGCCGACGACGTCGTCGCCGATCATCACGAGCTCTTCGAGCGAGATGCCGAGCGTCTCTGCGGCCGTCTCGTAGAAGGCCGGCGCGGGCTTGCCGAGGACGACCGCCTCGCAGCCCGTCGCGCACTCGAGCGCGGCGACGAAGGGCGCGACGTCGAGCTGCAGGCCGCCGGGGGCCCGCCAGTACCGCGTCATACCCAGCGCCACGAGGACCGGGCGCGGCGCGTCCATCAGCAACCGGAACGCGCGGTTCAGCTTCGCGAAGGTCCAGCCCTCGCCGAGGTCGCCGAGCACGACACTCGCCGCCCCCGACTCAGCGCCGGCATCGAGCTGCTCGACCGAAGCGAGCTCGGCCGCCGTCGCCTCCGGAACGAAGAGCGCCGCCGGGCCCGGCGCGTACCGAGCGAGCCAGCGGTCGGCGGCAATGGGCGGCGTGAGGATCGACGCCACGCTCGTCTCGACGCCCATGCTCGCGAGCTTCTCCACCAGCGCCGAGCGCGGCCGCGAGGTGGTGTTGGTGAGGAAGAGGTGGGGGACGCTGCTCTGTGTCAGCTCTGCTACGGCCTCTGCCGCACCGTCGACCGGCCGGTCGCCCTCGTAGAGGACACCATCGAGATCGATCAGCATTCCCCGGACGGTCATGCCTCGGCTCCCGGGCTTCGCGCGAGTCGACACCCCCGCGTGGCGCAGCGCCTCGCGCGCCCGCCCCAAGATGCCGCGGAATCAGCCCTCGCGCCGAGCCGAACGCAGCCGTGAGCCGATTTCGGCGCGCCGCATGAAGCCGATGCCGGACGCCACGGCGATGCAGACCCAGGGCAGGGCGAAGCCGCCGCGCGCGTAGTGCGTCGGCTCGTCGGCCGTGTTGCGCGCCAGCACGACGTCGACCACCAGCTGCTCGGGCGGCCACTCGTCGAGGTTCTCCATCGAGACGGGCCGCGAGGGCACGTGCGCCTGCAGCCGGCCGAGATGATCGATCACGGCCGATACCCCGGTGCTGACACTCCGCACCAGCGGCACGCGATGCTCGACCGCCCGGATCTGCGCCAGCGCCAGGTGCTCCCAGGGCTCGGCGCTGAAGCCGTACCACGCGTCGATCGTCGCGTTCACGAAGATGTCGACGCCCCCGTCGTGCGCGGCCATCTCACGCGTGTAGTCGGCCAGGATGTCCTCGAGGCAGATGAGCGGACCCACGCGCACGGGCGCGCCCTCGGCCCGCCGCACGTCGAAGATGACGGGGCCAGTCCCCTCGCTCAGGTGCGAGATGTAGGGGATCTGCTCGCGCGCCCAGTCGGGATCGACGAGCGGGATGCGCTCGCCGATCGGCACGAGGCGCGTCTTGTCGTAGCTCGCCTCGATC
Source organism: uncultured Spirochaetaceae bacterium (assembly GCA_964474355.1). Lineage (GTDB taxonomy): Bacteria > Myxococcota_A > UBA9160 > UBA9160 > UBA4427 > CAYYSY01. Next base: position 17,123 of record CAYYSY010000009.1, read on the forward strand.
ACGCCCTCGCGGCTCATGTACGCGAAGGTGTTGAAGCCGTAGGGGTTGCCCTGCTCGCGCGTGCCGACGCCGAAGAGCACGGGGCCCTCGATCCCGATCAGCACGCCCGCGCGGCCGAGCTGACGCTCATCGGGCACCGGCCGGGGCAGGCGATAGGGGTAGGTGCCCGCCTCGGGCCAGACGACGACCTCGGCGCCCAGCGCCTCGGCCCGGGCGGACGGCTCGCGCAGGCGCCGGAAGTTCTCCTCGATCGACATGTCGCCGATCGGCACGTTCGGCTGCACGATGCCGATGCGCCAGCGGCGGGCGTCCTCGGCCCGGGCCTCGAGCTGCATCATGCGCTCGACGCCGTGCGTGAACGCCATGACCGGAATCGTCGCCGCGACCGCCGTGCTGATCCCCCGCGCCCACGAGAAGGGCTGCCGCCACGCGCCGATCACCAGCAGCGACGTCGACATCGCCATGATCTCGAGCAGCGGAGCGCCGCCGAACTCGGCGAGCTGCACCAGCTCGGGCACCTGCGCGAAGCCCAGCACCGGCGTGTAGGGGAAGAGGACGGGCCAGTAGAGCAACAGCGGCACCCACGTCGCGGGCGCCCACACGTACGCCCAGAAGCCCCGACGAGGACCGAGGTGCAGCAGCACCGCCCAGATCGCATACGGCACGGCCAGCCAGATCGAGAAGAAGACGAGGCCCGCGTGCCCGACGAGCACCGGGACGTGGACGAACTTGACCAGCATCGTGCCGATCCACGGGAAGCCGACGAGCCCGATGCCCATGCCGCCGACGAGCCCGTACAGCCCCGCCTGCCAGGGCGATCGGGTGAGCGGATGGCGCGCTGCCACGAGCAATGGCGCGAACGCGAGCCAGTAGAGCCACCACCAGCCCCCGGGCGGCGCACCGAGGCCGAACATCAGCCCGGTGCACGCCGACAGCGTGAGCAGGTGCGGATGCAAGCGGCGTGGACGGACGCCCGGCTCTCTACACACGTCAGAGGCCTCTAGGGATTCGGGCGCCGGCGGCATGGCGAAGAGATTGGGGGATGACGTGGAGGTTGGGAAGAGGCCGATTCGAAGTGCCAGGGAGAGTCGTCGATCGAGGCGGTGATAGAGTCTGGCGCTCGACCGCGCCCTTCGACAGGAGCCCCCCATGGCCGATGGACCCAAGTCCTTTCATCTCTCATCCGAGATCCACGATTACCTCGTTGCACACGGCACGCCCCCAGACGGCGTACAGCAGAAGCTGATCGCGGCGACGAGCGAGCTCGGTGGCATCTCGATGATGCAGGTCGCGCCAGAGCAGGGCGCCCTGCTGACCCTGCTGACGCGCCTCATCGGCGCCCGCCAGGCGATCGAGGTCGGCACGTTCACCGGCTACTCGGCGCTCTGCATTGCGATGGGTCTGCCCGACGACGGCCGGCTCGTGTGCTGCGACGTCTCCGACGAGTGGGCGTCGGTGGGCAGGCCGCACTGGAAAGAGGCCGACATTGCTTCGAAGATCGACCTTCGCATCGCGCCCGCCGGCGAGACCCTGGCCTCCCTGCGCGAAGAGGCTGGCGACACGCGCCCCTACGACCTCGCGTTCATCGACGCCGACAAGACCGGCTACGACTCGTACTTCGAGGCGCTGCTCGGCCTGATCCGCCCGGGTGGCCTGATCCTCGTCGACAACGTGCTCTGGATGGGCTCGGTCGTAGACGACGCGAACCAGACCGACGACACGAAGGCGATCCGCGCCTTCAACGACAAGGTCGCGGCGGACGCGCGAGTCGACTGCGTGATGGCTTCGATCTCGGACGGGCTGACGTTCTTGCGGGTGCGCGAGTGAGCGCGGGCAGCGCGTCTGCCGCCCTCAGGGCCTGACCCGTCCGAAGCGCGAGAACACGTCCATCAGCTCGTCGAGCTTCTGCTTGCGCTCCTTTGGCCGACCGCTCTCGATCGCGCTGGTGACACAGGTCTCGACATGGCCCGCGAGCAGCAGGTGGCCGACCCGGTCGAGGGCGCCCTCCACCGCCGCCACCTGGTTCAGGATGTCGACGCAGTAGCGGTCCTCCTCGACCATGCGCTGGATCCCCGCGACCTGTCCCTCGATGCGCCGCAGCCGAGCGAGCACCTTCTTACGAGCATCATCTTTCAAGAGCACCTCCCTTCCCGTCCCGAAGCCGGGCTCATACCTCGACCCGCCGCAGGCTCACACCTCGACCCGCCGCAGGCGCAGCGAGTTCGCGATGACCGAGAACGAGCTGAGACTCATCGCGGCGGCAGCAATCATCGGGCTCAGCAGGATCCCTGCGACGGGATACAGCACCCCGGCCGCCACAGGCACGCCGACCGAGTTGTAGACGAACGCGAAGAACAGATTCGCGCGGATGTTCCGCATGGTGGCGCGGCTCAGGCGCCGCGCACGCAGGACGCCGCGGAGATCGCCCTTCACCAGCGTCACGTCGGCGCTCTGCATCGCGACGTCCGCGCCGGTGCCCATCGCGATGCCGACGTGGGCCTGGGCGAGCGCCGGCGCATCGTTCACGCCATCACCACACATCGCGACGACGCGCCCTTCGCCCTGCAAGCGCTTCACGACGTCCGCCTTCATGTCGGGCAGGACCTCGGCCATGACCTCGTCGAGGCCGAGCCGCGCGGCGACCGCCTCGGCGGTCGTGCGATTGTCCCCCGTCAGCATGACGATCCTCAGGCCTTCGCCGCGGAGACCCGAGATCGCATCGGGCGTCGAATCCTTGATCGGATCGGCGACGGCCAACAGCCCGGCGACGCGGCCGTCGATCGAAACGAACATGACCGTCTGTCCCGCATGGCGCATCTCGACGGCGCGAGCGGCGATGCGCTCGTCGGCCGAAGCGACCTCCGCCACGAGCGCCGCATTGCCGATGGCGACGCTTCGGCCCGCGACCGTGCCGACGACGCCCTTGCCCGTGCGCGACTCGAAGTCGCTCACCTCGAGCCACTCGATGCCACGCTCATCGGCGCCCGACTCGATCGCGCGCGCGAGCGGGTGCTCGCTGCCGCGCTCGAGCGAGGCCGCCATCGTCAGCACCTCTGCGTCGTCGAAGCCGGGGGCCACGTCGATGGCGACGAGCGCAGGCCGCCCCTCCGTCAGCGTCCCCGTCTTGTCCACGACGATCGTGTCGACGTCGCGCATGAGCTCGATCGCCTCGGCGTTACGAAAGAGGACGCCCACCCCCGCGGCCTTGCCGCTCGCGACCATGATCGACATCGGCGTGGCGAGCCCCAGCGCGCACGGACAGGCGATGATGAGCACGGCGACCCCGTTGATGAGCGCGTGCGCCATGCGCGGCTCGGGACCGAAGACGCCCCATACGACGAAGGTCACGACCGAGACGACGAGCACCGCCGGCACGAACCAGCTCGCGACGACATCGGCGATGCCCTGGATCGGTGCCCGGGTCCGCTGCGCCTCGGCGACGAGCTGCACGATCTGGGCGAGCAGGGTGTCGCCCCCCACGCGACCAGCGCGGATGACCAGCGAGCCCGTGCCGTTCACCGTGGCGCCAGTCACCGGGTCGCCCTCGCGCTTCGCGACCGGGATCGGCTCGCCCGTCAGCATCGACTCGTCGATCGCGCTCTCACCGCTCACGACGACGCCGTCGACGGGCACCTTCTCGCCGGGTCGCACGCGCAGCAGATCGCCCACCTGGACGTCTTCGAGCGGCACGTCGGCCTCGCTGCCGTCGTCGGCGATGCGGCGCGCCTCGTTGGGCGCCAGGCCGAGCAGGGCCTTGATCGCCGCGCCGGTGCGATCACGCGCGCGCAGCTCGAGCACCTGACCGAGCAGCACGAGCGTCACGATCACCGCCGACGCCTCGAAGTAGACGGCCACGCTGCCATCGGCCGATCGGAACGAGTCGGGGAAGAGGCCGGGCACGAGCACGGCGACCACGCTGTAGAGCCACGCCGCACCCGTGCCGATCGCGATGAGGGTGAACATGTTGAGGTGCCGCGTCCTGATCGACGCAGTGCCGCGCTCGAGGAAGGGCCAGCCGCACCAGAGCACCACCGGCGTCGCGAGCACGAGCTGCAGCCAGCCGAGTGCGGTGGGCGGCACCGACTCGAGCAGCGCGCGGGCCGGCGTCATCTCGGACATCGCGACGACGAAGACGGGCAGGGTGAGCGCGAGGCTCACCTTGAAGCGCCGGGTCATGTCGTCGAGCTCTGGGTTGTCGTCGTCGAGGCTCGGCGCCATCGGCTCGAGCGCCATGCCGCAGATCGGACACGGCCCGGGCTCGTCCGACACGATCTCGGGGTGCATCGGGCAGGTGTAGGGGCCGGGACCGGTGGGGGCGGGCGGACCCTCGTCCACGAGGAACGACCCGGGATCGGCTTCGAAGCGCTCGGCGCAGCGGGCGCAGCAGAAGTGGTAGGTCGTGCCCTCGAAGTTGCGGTGATGCGGTCCGTCCGGGTCGACGGTCATGCCGCAGACGGGGTCGAGGACGGGGGGAAGCCCGGTCGATTCGGTCATCGTGCGCTCCTCATGCACTCCTTGCGCGCTCCTTCGGATCGGGTTGGCTCGGGGCGAGCGGACGGTGATGGCATGATACCCATACCCCTTAGGGGTACCAAGCCCGGGGGCCAGGTCCGCGCTCAGCGGGTCCCGAGCCCGGTACGCACGAATCCGTTGCAGGGGATCTGCCTCCCGGCATTGTCCTGGCTCAAGTCCTCCCGTAGCCTTCCGATGTCTTCATCGGGGTTCGCGACGATGAGCCAGACCGCACGCATCCTGCGCTCGATCCTCCTGGTCGCGATGGCCGGGACGCTGCTCGCTTCGACCCTCCCCTGCGACTCGGTCTGCGCGGCGATCACGTCCACCCGAGCCCAGGACCAGGCCGACGCCAGCGACTCGCACTGCGCGAAGACCGCGAAGAGCGCGCCGGCGCCACCCGCACACTCCGACCCGCCCTGCGAGAACGAGTGCGACGGCTGCGCGACGACGCGCGTCTCCATCCCCACCACCGGCACGACGGTCGGCGTCGGCGCGATCACGGGCGGCCTGCTCGCCCTGACCTCGCACGCGCCGGACGCCGGGATCGGCAGCGAAGACCGGTCCCCCCACCGTCGCGATGTCCTCGAGGCTCCACCGCCAAGGGACGTCCTCGCTCTCACGACCATCCTCCTGATCTGATCCGCCTCGGACGCTCGCCGGCCTCGGGGTCCGCGAGCGTGTGGCGTCGTCTCGCCGTCGGCTTCGTCCGGCCAGGCGGGGCGCACCCGATGTCGGGGCGGGCGCGGAGCACGCGTGCCCCTCTCGCGGCTCCAGCCCAAAGACCGGCGGTCGGCATCCGCCGGTGATCCTGCGCGCCGTGCGCGCGGGATCAGGGGGATCGAAGATGCACCGTGCATGGCTCCATGTGATGCTCGTTCTCGAAGTGGTCCTCTCGCCGATGTCCGTGTCGGCCGAGCAGGAGCCCGACATCGCCGGCTTCGACGTCGACGCCCTCGTCGAGGAGGCGCTCGGGCGCAACCCCGGCCTCGAGGCCATGCGCGCGCGGACGCGCGAGCTGACCGAGGTGGCGAAGGTCTCGAGCACCTGGAGCGACCCGAGCTTCTCCGTCGCCTACCTGAACGCGCCGGTCGACTCGTTTCGCATCGACGAGTCACCCATGAGCGGTGTGCAGTTCAAGCTGCAGCAGCGCCTGCCAGAGTGGGGATGGACCGGGGCGTCGAAGGCCGTTGCCGAGCGTCGGGTCGAGCAGAGTCGACATACACGCGAAGAGGCCGAGTCCCAGCTGCGCCGGAGCATCGAGACGCTCTACTGGAGCCTCGCGCTCTCGCGACAGCTCGAAGGCATGACACGGCAACACGTGGATCGCACCGTCGAGCTGGTACGCGCCGTGCGCGCCCGGTACGAGGTCGGCCGCGCCGGACAGAACGCGCTGCTGCGCCTCGAGGTGCTCGAGCAGCGCTTGCGGGACGACCTCGGCGACTACACGCGCGCGCAGCGCAGCCTCTCGGCCGGGCTGGCCCGAGCACTCGCGCGTGAGCGGGGTACGACTTTCGACACACCCGCAGCCATCGAGGCCATCCCCGTCGAGGGCGATCTCGAGACCTGGCTCGAGATCGCGAAGGCATCCCGCGCAGAGCTCGCCGCGATCCGCGAAGAGGTGAAGCAGCAGACCGACGCCGCGGCGCTGTCGCGCGTGAAGGTGCTGCCCGAGGTCGACGTGTGGGTCTCGTACAGGCTTCGCACCGTCGAGACGCCCACCGACGATGGGACGGACTTCTTCTCGGCCGGCGTCACCATCCCGATCCCGATCGGCAGCCGCTCGGTCGGGCTCGGCGGCGAGGCGGCGAAGCTCGCTGCGCGTGACGGCGCGAGAGCGAGGCTCGCCGCCGCGCTCGACCAGGTCGAGTCCGACCTGATCTCGGCGGACGCGAGCTGGCAACGTGCCTACGAGAAGGCGGGCACGTACGGAGCGAGCCTCATCCCGGCCGCCCGCGCCGCGCTCGAGACGACGCTCAACGACTTCTCCGTCGATCGCGCCGAGTTCTCCACGCTCTACGAGGCCGAGATCGATCTGCTCACACTCGAGCGGGCCTATCTGCAGGCAGCCGTTGAAACGCTTCTCCAGCGCGCGAACGTGCGCGCGACCACGGGTCGAATCGACCTGGGAGGTGCCTCGTGACTCGCACCCACCCGCTTCTTCGCAGGGCCTCGATCCTCGCCGCTGCTCTGGCGATCACCGCCGTCGGCGCGTGCTCGGAGCAGGAGTCGCCGAGGGTGAGCCACACGAGCGACGAGACCGCGACCCACGCCGAGCACGAGCAAATGTGGACCTGCGGCATGCACCCCAACGTGATCGAGGACGAGCCCGGGCAGTGCCCGATCTGCGGCATGGATCTGGTGCCGGTCTACGAGGACGAGGCCGCAGTGGGTGGCGGCACCACCGTCACCATCGACCCGGTCGTCGTGCAGAACATGGGCGTGCGCATCGAGCAGGTGAAGCGACAGCCGCTCTTCCGCCACGTGCGCACCATCGGCGAGGTCGAGACGGCCGAGAACCTCGTCTCGGTCGTCAACCTGCGCTTCTCGGGCTGGGTCGAGAAGATCCATGTCGACATCACGGGCGAGCCCATCGAGCAGGGCGAGCCGCTCTTCGAGATATACTCGCCCGATCTCGTCGCGGCGCAGGACGAGTACCTGCTCGCCGTGCGCACCCAGGGGCCGAAGGCGAGCCTGACCCGATCTGCCCGGCGCAAGCTCGACCTCTTCGATCTCGATCCACGCGACGTCGCGGCGATCGAGCGCGCGGGTCGAGCCAGGCGGGCCGTCCCGATCCGGGCGCCGCGTTCGGGCTACGTCCTCCACAAGAACGTCGTCGAGGGCGCGCGCGTCTCGGCGGGTCAGGATCTCTACACCGTCGGCGATCTCTCGAGCGTCTGGGTCCAGGCCGAGATCTACGAGCACGACGCGCCCTGGGTCACCGAGGGACAGCCGGCCCGCATGGAGCTCTCGTACCAGCGCGGCGTGCAGGTCGAGGGCACGGTCGCGTACGTGTACCCGACGCTCAACGAGGCGTCTCGCACGCTGACCGTCAGGCTCGAGTTCCCGAACCCGGAGCTCCGCTTCAAGCCGGGCATGTTCGCCACGGTCTACATCGAGTTCAGGCGCATCGACGACGCCATCGTGGTACCGACCGAGGCCGTGCTGCACTCGGGCACACGCGAGATCGTCTTCGTGTCGGCCGGCGAGGGGCGCTTCGAGGCACGCGAGATCACGACCGGCCTCGTGGGAGATCGTCGCCTGACGCAGGTGCTCTCGGGCCTCGAGCCCGGCGAGCAGGTCGTGACCAGCGGGCAGTTCCTGATCGACTCGGAGAGCCAGCTCCAGGAGGCGATTGCGAAGATGCTGGCGAGGCGGTCGGGCAGGTCGGACGTGGGCTCTGCGCCGGATGTCGAGGCGGGCATCCACGCGTGTCCGATGCATCCGGACCAGATCTCGCACGAGCCCGGGCGCTGCGAGATCTGCGGCATGGACCTCGAGCTTCGGAGCGCCACACCGGAGGAGATGGCCCGCCTCCGCGCGCGCGAGCACGGCCCGGGCGCGGCGACTGCCGAGGCGGGGTCCACCGACCCGGGTGAGGGTCGGACGACGCCGGAGGCACCGCGATGATCGAGCGCATCATCGAAGCGAGCGTCCACAACCGCTTCTTCGTCCTGATCGTCACCGCGCTCGTCGTCGCGGCGGGCTGGTGGTCGATGCAGAGCATCGCGGTGGACGCGATCCCCGACCTCTCGGACGTGCAGGTCATCGTCTTCACCGAGTACCCGGGGCAGGCGCCCCAGGTCGTCGAGGACCAGGTCACGTACCCGCTCTCGACCGCCATGCTCTCGGTGCCCTTTGCCACGGTCGTGCGCGGCTACTCGTTCTTCGGCTTCTCGATGGTCTACATCATCTTCGAGGACGGGACGGATCTGTACTGGGCGCGCTCGCGTGTGCTCGAGTACCTGAACTACGTGAGCGGTCGTCTCCCAAAGGGCACGACCCCCCAGCTCGGGCCGGACGCCACCGGCGTGGGCTGGGTCTACGAGTACACGCTGACCGACTTCAGCCCACGCTCGCGACTGTTGCGGGAGGAGCTCGACCGCGATCGGTCGGGCAACGTGTCCGACGACGAGCTCCCGGAGACCGACGACGTCATCGTCGTCGGAGACAGTGAGCGCGAGGTGTACTCCGACGCCCGGCTGGCCGAGCTGCTGCCGGACGAGCAGGCCCGCGGCTTCCTCGTCGACGGCTTCGACCGCGATCGCGACGGGCGCATCTCACCCCTCGAGCTCCAGCGTGCCGCCGACTTCACCGGGCTCGACCTCGCCCAGCTGCGGAGCCTGCAGGACTGGTACCTGCGATACGACCTCATGAGCCAGCAGGGTGTGTCCGAGGTGGCCTCGGTCGGCGGCTACGTGCGCCAGTACCAGGTCGAGGTCGATCCCGAGAAGATGCGCGCGTTCGGCGTCTCGCTGCCCCAGGTCCGACGGGCGATCGAGCGCGCGAACATGGACACCGGCGGCCGGCTGATCGAGATGGCCGAGACCGAGTTCATGGTGCGCGGTCAGGGCTACATCGAATCTCTCGAGGACCTCGAGACGATCCCGGTGAGCGTCGACCCGGAACGCCACGTGCCGGTGCTGCTCAGCCAGGTCGGACGCGTGCAGATCGGTCCGGAGGTGAGGCGCGGTCTCGTCGAGATGAACGGCATGGGCGAGGTCGTGACCGGCATCGTGCTGCTGCGCTTCGGCGGCAACGCGCTCGAGGTCATCGAGCGCGTCGAGCGCCGCATCGAAGAGCTGAAGCGAGGCCTTCCCGAAGGCGTCGAGATCCACGTGTCCTACGACCGCTCCCGGCTGATCACGCGGGCGATCTCGACGCTGCGCGAGAAGCTCCTCGAAGAGATGGCCGTCGTCGCGATCGTCTGCATCGTGTTCCTGCTGCACCTGCGCTCGTCGCTCGTCGCCATCCTGGCGCTGCCGGTCGGCATCCTCGCCTCGTTCATCGCGATGAACCTCATGGGCGTGAATGCGAACATCATGAGCCTCGGCGGCATCGCGATCGCGATCGGCGTGATGGTCGACGCCTCGATCGTGATGGTCGAGAACCTGCACAAGCACCGTGAACGCGATCCGAGCAGATCCCAGCTCGATCACGTGATCGACGCATCGATCGAGGTCGGCCCGGCGATCTTCTTCTCGCTGCTGATCGTGACGGTCTCCTTCCTGCCCGTCTTCAGCCTCGAGCAGCAGGAAGGCAGGCTCTTCTCCCCCCTGGCCTACACCAAGACGTTCGCGATGGCCGCCTCGTCGCTGCTTGCGATCACGCTCATCCCCGTGCTCCTGTACTACCTGGTGCGCGGGCGCGTCCGTCCCGAGAGCGCGAATCCCCTCTCGAAGCTGCTCATCGCGGGCTATCGCCCGGTCAATCGTCTGGCGCTCCGATACCCGAAGGCAGTCGTCGCCGTGGCGTTCGGGCTCGTTCTCGTGACGGCGTGGCCGTACTCGCAGCTCGGCAGCGAGTTCATGCCCCCGCTCAACGAGGGCGACCTGCTCTACATGCCGACCACGCCGCCAGGCATGTCGATCACGAAGGCGCGCGAGGTCCTGCAACAGACCGATCGGATCATCGCGACGCATCCCCAGGTCGAGCACGTGCTCGGCAAGATCGGCCGGGCCGAGACCGCCACCGACCCGGCGCCGCTCACCATGATCGAGACCACCATCATCCTGACCGACAAGGAGACGTGGCCGGCCGGCAAGCAGATCGAGGACATCACGCGCGAGCTCGACGCGATGGTGCAGCTGCCCGGCCTCACCAACGCATGGACGATGCCGATCAAGACACGCATCGACATGCTCGCCACCGGCATCAAGACGCCGGTCGGCATCAAGCTGCTCGGCGACGACCTGAACGTGCTGTCTGCGGTCGGCGAGCAGATCGAGGCCGTGCTCACACCGCTCGAGGGCACCGCTTCGGTCTACAGCGAGCGGGTCGTCGGAGGCAACTACGTCGACATCCGGATCCGCCGCAACGAGGCCGCGCGCTACGGGCTGAACGTGGCCGACGTGCAGGAGGTGATCGCCTCGGCCGTGGGCGGGCGCAACGTCACCGAGACCGTGGAGGGGCTCGAGCGCTACCCGGTGAACCTCCGCTTCCCCCGTGAGCTTCGCAACGACGTATCGGCGCTCTCGGGCATCGCGGTGCCGACGCCACTCGGTCACACCGTGCCGCTCGGCGCAGTGGCCGACATCGAGATCACCAAGGGGGCACCGGCGATCAAGAGCGAGAATGCCCGGCGCACGGCCTGGATCTACGTCGACCTGAAGACGACGGACATCGGCGGCTACGTCGAACGTGCAAGGCGGGTCGTCGAGCAGCAGGTCGAGATGCCCCCCGGCGTGACCATCGTGTGGTCGGGGCAGTACGAGTACATGGAGCGCGCGAACGCTCGACTGCGAATCGTCGTTCCGCTCACGCTCGCCATCATCTTCCTGCTCCTCTACGCCCACTTTCGCAAGATCACCGAGAGCATGATGGTGATGGTCGGCACCATCCTGTTCGCCCCGCTCGGCGGCGTCTGGCTGCTCTGGCTGCTCGACTTCAACATGTCGATCGCCGTCGGCGTCGGGTTCATCGCACTGGCGGGACTCGCGACCGAGACGGGCGTCGTGATGCTCGTCTACCTCGACGAGCGTGTGGGTCGGGCGAAACGCGAGGGCCAGCTGAACGACCGAGTCGATCTGGCGCAGGCGGTGGCGAGCGGTGCGGTCGAGCGCGTCCGGCCACTGCTGATGACGGTCTCGACGACCCTGATCGGCCTGCTCCCGATCATGTTGGGCACCGAGACCGGGACCCGGGTGATGAAGCGAATCGCAGCCCCCATGGTGGGCGGGCTCATCTCTTCGACGGTGCTCACACTCGTCGTCCTTCCAGCGGTCTATCTGCTGTGGAAGTCGCGACAGGTGGCCGAGCTGGAGGCGGATGGGGATTGAGCGGGCTCCAGGCCCGGGGGCGACGTACCCTTGCCCCCGGGCCGCGTTCCGAGAGTCTGGCGCGTCGTTCGGGATCACGAATGGAGGGGACGACGATGCGAGCGCGACACGAAGCCATGCCGGACGAAGTGTGCGCCGCGGGGATGGCCGGAGTCGGCCGTGCACTCTCGATCGCTGCGATCATGCTCGCGCTCGTGCTCCCCGCATTCGCGGGGCAGGCGGACGAGCCGAAGACTCGCGGTGAGCGAACCACCCGTTTCCACCTCGGGATCTTCGCCGCGGGCTCGTTCGCCCACGCCGACCTGGCCCGATCCCCCGGATCGTCGGGGACGGAGGAGGATCAGTCGTTCTTCTGGGGCGCGAGCCTCGGCATCGAGCGCCCGATCTTCGAGGTGCTCCGGCTGCGGCTCGAATTCGAGGGCACCAACGAGCGGCGCTTCGACTTCGCATTGCCCGGCGGTGCCGCGGGCGACCGGAGCCACATCGAAGCGTGGACCTTCGACGGCAACTTCTGGATCTCGTATCCGCTGCGCCACGCCTTCCCCGACACGCCCGTCGTGAACCGCATTTCACCCTTCGGCGGCGGCGGCATCGGCCTCTCTCGGATGACCTTCGAGGCGACCGAAGCGGGCGCGAACGGCAGCGAGAAGTTCACGAAGTTCGCCTGGCAGGGCGGCGTGGGCGTGTCGCTCGAGCTGACGCGCTGGCTGAGCCTCGACACCCGCTATCAGTACGCCGACCTCGGCCGCGCCACCCTGACGCTCGAAGACGGGGGCGGCACGCCGCAAGGCGAGCTCGAGATCGACCTGGGGGCGCACGAGGTGCTCGGCGGCTTCCGCTTCGTCTACTGACCGGGCTCGCGGACGGTTCGAGCTAGCTGCCAGCGTCTCGGCTGCCGCGCCCCCACCGCGCCGCGCACCGGGCCACGTGCGCGCCGTGCGCGCGCGCCGCCTTCAGGTGCTTCGACGTCGGACCGGCTTCACCGGCGCGCGGATTGGTCCACGCGACCGGGCCCCAATGACAGCCCGCGGCCTCGAAGCCCGGCGTGCGATTGGGCATCGTCACGATCAGCATGCCGTGCTGCGCGAGCGCCGATTGCAGCTCCACCAGCGTCAGCTCACCACCGCCGCGGGCACCATCGCCCGAGGTCACGAACGCGGCGCCGAGCTTGCCGGCGAGCGAGCCCGCCATCCACTGCGGCGCGAGGCGCTCGAGGAACGCGCGCATCGTGCTCGCCGCACCCCCCATGTGCACGCAGCAACCGAGCACGATGGCGTCGCAATCGAGCAGGGCCTCGCCATCGGCGTCGCTCGCATCGAGCAGCGTCACGTCGGCACCCTCCGACTCGGCCCCTTCGACGAGGGCCTCGGCCATGCGGCGCGTGCGGCCGGTCGCCGATGCGACCACGACGACGATCTTCATTGGTGCTGCTCCTCCGTCTCGCTCTCGTCACCATCCAGTGTCAACGCCTCACCGATCTCGCGAAGCTTCGCGCGGCACGCTTCGAAGTCGGGCGGCAGCGGCGCCACGGCGTGCACCTCGTCGACTTCGACCTCGGCCGCGTGCAGCATGTGGCGCGTGGCGCCGCACGCGGCAGCCCAGTCGGCGCGGTCGTCGCGACGCTTGCCTCCGTAGGTGCGATCGCCGATGAGCGGATGACCGAGGTGCGCGAGGGTCACGCGAATCTGATGCAGGAAGCCCGTGCAGGGGCGCACCTCGACCATGCAGGCCTCTCCACGAATGCCCGCCGCAGGCACTCCCCCATACGACTCGACCAGCCGCACCGTCTGCGAGATCGGCCGCACCGCCGGGCTCTCCGGCTCGTCCGGCCGCACCACCCGCACCTTCGCCGGGCGATGTCGCGCCATCACGAGACCGAGCTCCAGCTCGAGCACGCCTTCCGGCCCCGTGTCGAGCTCACCCTCGACCAGCGCCAGGTAGCGCTTCTCCACGTGATGCTCGGCGAACGCGGTGCGAAGCCGCTGCCACACGTCCTCGCGCGTAGCGATGACGAGCGCGCCGCTCGTCCACACGTCGAGCCGGTGCACGACACCGCAGCGAAGCCCGCCCTCACCGACGCCCACGATCTCGGGATGGAGCTTCACCGCCGCGTTCAACACGGTGCCCGTCTCGCCCTCGTTCAGCGGGTGGACCGGCATGCCCGGCGGCTTGTCGACCACGAGCCAGCCCTCGCCTTCGGCCAGCACGGTGGGGGGCGGCGCACCGCCCTCGGGCTCGGGCAGCGGCGCCTGCTCGGAGGGGCGGCGGAACGACTCGACGTCGATGCGGCCGCCGGCCGTCAGCGTGCGGCCCTTGTCCTTCTCGGCCAGCACCCGGCCATCGAGCGAGACGGCGCCCCGGGCGAGCAGCCGGCGGGACTGCGCGCGAGAGATCTCGAGCGTGCGGGCGAGAAAGACGTCGAGCCGGGCACCCGCGTCGTCGCTCCCCACAGCGAAGGCGCGCACGTCGGGTGCCGCGGCGTCACGCGTCTCCTGCGATTCGGTCGGGGTATGCATCGGGCCTCCGGCAGGGCGAGGGACAGCCCCGGCACCCGGCGCGGCGCAGGGTAGCGTCGCCCCCGACCGCGGCCGCAACAGGCGCCGCCAACGCCGCAGCCCGGCGTCTGCTGATGGCTTCTTCCCCCGGCCCCATCGAATCGAGCTGCCCCCATTGGATCGCGAGGGTTGCAAGGTGTCGGCCCATGCCTAGAGTTCGCAACGAGGTGGAGGGTGGTGGCGAAACTGGACGAGTAGGGGGTTCGATCGATGCAAAACTGGCTGGCGATCTTCATCTTCATCATCTCCGCGGCCGTGCTGAATCTGGCCGTCGCCTTCTTCGTGCTGCGCACTCTGGCGAGCGCGGTCGGCGTTCCCGCAGAGACGAATACGCCGCGGCGGGCGCTGATCAGCCTGGTCACGATCCTGCCCGTCGCCGGAGCCTGTGGGCTTCCCTTCTTCATCATGCCCTTCATCGGCCCGCTCATCGGCACGGTCGCCTCGGGCTTCGCGGCCTCGATCATGATGGGAGAGAAGTACGAGGTGAGTCAGGGCACGGGCGCGAAGATCATCATTCCCGTGGTTGTGGTGGTCTACGTCCTGTCAGCGGCGCTCATCTACTACGGGGGTCTGCCGTTGGTGAACTTCGACGCACCGACGTGAGCCAGGAGCCCGGCCCCGGTCCCGCGCCGCCTCAGAACGGGACGTCGCCGAGATCGATCCACTCGGTCCTTGGCTCGTCGATGGGCTCGAAGCCCGGCGCGCGCGCGTCGAGATAGTCGCCGGCGAAGTCGGCCGCCGCGCTTCGTGGACATGCCGATCCGGTAGCGAGTCGTCGTCGGGCGTCAGCCGCCGGATCCGCTCGAAGCTTCGAGCGCACTCCCGGGGACATCGCCTCGTCGCCAGGCACGAGCACACGCAAAGAAGAAGACCACGTGCGCGAGGTTCGGCGCCGCCGGTGGGAGAAAGGCCTGCAGCAGGACAGAAGGCAGTCCCACGACCGCGATGACGACCGTGAGCAGGGCGGGGTTCGCGAATGCGAGGCCGGGCGGAGCACTCGTGCGGCCCCGTCCCACCAGCCATGCGAATGGAACGGACGCGACCAGCACGAGCAGCGCCGCGATGCTCCAGAGCGCAGGCAGGAGCGGGCCCGACGCGACGATGGCCGCGATCGGGTCGGCGTTCGCCGCCGCTGGCGCCGACTCGCCGTTGTGCGTGGAGATGTACATCGCGGTGAGGGCGTGGATCAGGCCGCCGATCAGGCCGATGGCGATGCCCGCAGACGTGACGACGCGCGCCGCGCCGGGAGATGCCTCCGCAAGCGGACGCGACGCGGCCCGGTAGCCCAGGCCGTAGACCGGAATCGCCACGGCGCCGAGCACACCTCCGACCCCGAGCCAGGCGCTCCCGATCGCAGGCAGCCCCAGCTCCGGTCGCTGAGCGTTCGCAAAATAGAGAAGGAGCAGGTCGCCGAGCGACGCAAGCAGGGCCGCGATCGTGGCGAGCTGGAGCGTACGGGCAGGCGACATCTCCTAGCGATCGGCGTCGCTCAGGATCGCGTCGAGCTTCGCTCGGTACTTCTCGACCAGCTTCTTGTTGGCCTCGGGCACGTCCTGGTACGCGTCGGTCAGCGAGCTCATCGCAGCCATGCCCTGCACCATCGCTTCGTACTGCTCCGGCGGAAGCTGGGCCTTCAGCTCGGCCATCTGCTCCTCCTGCTGTCTCTTCGCCTCGTCGATCTCGTCCCGATGCTTCGCCATCTCGAGCGCCGCGTAGGCCAGCATCACGTTGCCGTGCACGTTCGAGAAGCCCTCGCGATCGAAGCCATGGCGCTCGACGATGGCGCGGATCTTCTCCGAGTACTGGAGGCTCTGCTGCATCGAAGGCTCCCCGCCGGTCGCCATGCCGAGCTCCTTCTCGGCCGCAACTCCGGCTGCGACCAGCTCGTCGAGGGTCGCCACGTAGCGCTTCACCTCGTCGTCCGTCAGCAGCTTCTTCTCGGCCGTCGCGAGCGGGGACGCCTGCGGATCTGCGGCGAAGACGGGGGCCGCGAGCGAGAGCGCGAATACGAGCGGCAGGGAAGCCGAGACGAGTCGGGCGGGTCGCATGGGGGCTGCCTCCATGTCATTCGGAATCTCACTCTACCCGAGACCGGCCCGCTCCAGCCGGGCGCGGCCCGGTGCCACGACGCTCCGGGTCACGCGGATCGCGCCGAGCCGCCGGGTCCACGCCGTCGACGCTCATCCGTCAGCGGGGTACCCTGCGGCGGCCCGGAATCGGCCCGGACGCCCCTTCGGGGTCCCGCTCCGCAGCCGATCCGAAGCGCCCCCCGGAGCCGGTCCGCGGTAGAGAGCCGAGTCAGGTCCACGTCCCCTCACCGAGACGAGGTGGGGAGCGCCGGACACACCGGTGGGACGTGGAGTCGAACGCCGTTGCACGCGGCGACGGCGACCGCGTGGCCGCCACAAGGACGACGAGCGACCGATGAAATCCGATTCGCCCACCTCCCGTCACATCGCAGTGATGGACACGACGCTGCGCGACGGCGAGCAGACGCCGAACGTCAGCTACACGCCGGCCGAGAAGCTGCAGCTCGCACGCATGCTGCTGCTCGACGTCGAGGTGGACCGCATCGAGATCGCGTCGACCCGCGTCAGCGAGGGCGAGCGCGAGGCCGCGAAGCTCGTGACGCAGTGGGCGCGCAAGGCCCGCGTCATCCAGCGCGTCGAGATGCTCGGCTACACCGATGGCAAGAAGAGCGTCGACTGGATCGCCGAGACCGGCGGCAAGGTGCTGAATCTGCTCACGAAGGGCAGCGAGAAGCACTGCCGCGAGCAGCTCGGGCGCACGCCCGAAGAGCACCGCGCCGACGTCGAGGAGGCCGTCCGCTACGCCAAGCGCAAGCGCCTCACCGTGAACGTCTATCTCGAGGACTGGTCGAGCGGCGTCCGCGACTCCTTCGATTATGTCTTCTCGATGGTCGAGCTCCTGCGTGAACTTCGCGTCGCCCGGATCTTCCTCGCCGATACCCTCGGAACTTTCGCACCGGCCGACGTGACTCGTTATGTCGGGCTGATGACCGCAACCTGGCCTGCGGTCGATTTCGAGTTTCATGGACACAACGACTACGGGCTCGCGGTAGCCAACTGCCTGGCCGCGATCCTCTCCGGCGCGCGCGGTGTCCATACCAGCGTGAACGGAATGGGCGAACGAGCGGGGAACACGTCGCTTGCCGAGATCGTGGCGGCCCTGCATGACCATACGGAAGCGCGGACAGCGATCCGAGAGAGCCGCTTGACTGCGCTTTCCGACATGGTCGCGACTTTCAGCGGTAAGGAGATGTCGGCGAACACGCCGATCGTCGGGCGCGATGTCTACACGCAGACTGCAGGGATCCATGCGGATGGCGACGCCAAGGGCGACCTCTATGCGACGCGGCTCGCTCCCACGCGCTTCGGTGGCCATCGACGTTATGCACTCGGAAAATTGAGCGGCAAGGCATCCCTCGATCACAATCTCGAGGAGATGGGCATCGCGCTGCCCGATGCCGATCGCGATCTGGTACTCCAGCGCATCGTCGAACTCGGCGACCGGAAACACATCGTGACACCCGAGGATCTTCCCTATCTGATTGCCGATGTGCTCAAAACGCCTCCGGATCAGCTCGTCCAGATCGAGAGCTATCGGGTCGATGTTTCGTCAGGTGAAGCGCCCCAGGCGCGCGTCGCCCTCGCCTACCGTGGCATCGTCGAAAAGGCCGAAGCGAGCGGCGACGGTGGCTACGATGCCTTCATGAACGCGCTCAAGAAAGCCGCCAAGGCGCTTTCGATCGAAGTCCCGAAACTCGCCGATTATCGCGTCCGCATCCCGCCTGGCGGACGAACCGGAGCACTCGTCGAAACGACGGTGACCTAGCAGATCGAGAAAGCCGGCGGCAACGGGCGTCGAAGGTCGGGCGAAACCTTCTCGACGCTCGGCGTCGACTCCGACCAGCTCGCTGCGGCCATCATCGCGACGGAGAAAATGCTGAACGCAGTAGTCACCAGGCGCAGTGAATCCAGCTCATCGCGCTCGTCGGGGAAACGTCGGTCCTCCGACGCGCGGTCACGGTCACGG
>CAYYSY010000010.1:0-4749 GCA_964474355.1 uncultured Spirochaetaceae bacterium
CGGCGTCGCCACGCCGCTCGGCGCGGTCGAGGGCAGCGAGCAGGGGCAGCACGAAGCGGTCCTCGCCGAGCTGCGCGAGGCCGTGCGCGCACGCCTGCACCAGCGCCGGGTCGGAGCGCGAGAGCTCGTTCAGGAGCGCATCGGCGGCCTGGACGCAGCCGATCTGGACCAGTGCGCCGACGACGGCGCGCTGCAGGGGGCCATATTCGCGGCGCAGCCCGAGCACCAGGGCGGGCACGAGCGACGGATTCTGCGTATCGCCGCAGAGCTTCGCCGCCGCCGCCGCCATCCGCATGCCTCCGTCTCGAAGTGCGCGCTCGAGCGGTGGCTGCGCGTGCTCACCGAGCGCCATCAGGATCGCGCGCAGCTGCCCCGCACGTGCGCTATGGGGCTCGTTGGTGAAGCGCGCGAGCACGCGCTCGGCGGCGGGCTCGCCGAGCTGGAGCAGCACGCGGCTCGCGCGCACGCTCCGGGTCACGTCCGAGGCGCAGGCCCGATCGATGATCGCGTCGAGGGCGGCGCCCGTGCAGAGCGCCTGGCAGGTCTCGTGTGCCAGCAGCGCCTGCCTGGCCGAGCGCCCGCCTTCGCCGACCGCGTGATCCGAGAGCACGAGCGTGGCCCGATAGCCATCGTCTGCCCGGCCGGTGCCGAAGGCCGCGAGCGCCGTCTCGAGCACGTGCAGCGCGAGGCGCTCGTACGCCGCTTCGTCGGTCAGGCCGTCGAGTGTGATGAGATCGCGCCGCATCGTCTCGCCCTCGGCGTCGCCCGCCGGCGCGGCGAGCGGATCGTCGTCGACGACCGGCTTCTCCGACTCGGCCTCGCTCGCCTCGGTCCCTTCAACCGTCGCCGAAGCCCCGCCCCGGCTCACGAGGTCGCGGGTCGAGACCAGCAGGCCCGAGCCGAGACTCGTCGCAGTCGCGTCGCTCGAGCCGGGGACGAGGTCGCCTCCCGGCGGCTGCCCGTTCACGCCGATGCCGCGATCGCTGCGCTGGGCGAGCGCGACGGCGAGCCCGCCGCACTGTGCCACGTAGTCGGGCGGCTGGCCGAGCAGCTCGAGCATCGCGTTGAAGCTCTCGCGCGTGGCGTCGGGCGTGAGCAGCAGAGTCTCGACGTCGCGATCGAGCAGCGCGAGGTGGAGCTCGTCGATCGCGGCGGGCGTGAGCGGATCGTCCAGGCCTGCGACGCGCAGGCCTTCCTTCTCGCACTCGACCTCGAGTGCGCCCGCGCGCTGCACCTCGAGTCGCCAAGCCATCCACGCCCGATCGACGAGGTCGGCGCGCGCCGGGTGTCCCTCCGCATAGAACGAGAGGCCCTTGCACGCGCGGGCGAGCTCGACGAGGAGGCCGGTCACGTCGGCGACCGTGCGCGTCGTGTCGGGCCTGATCGCCGTCGCGACGTCCGCTCCTTCGGAAGGAGCGCGCGCCGGGTCCGACTGTGTGTGCGGGTTCATGCGTGCGGGGTCCGTCCACTTCGTGTCGGCAGGGCGGGTGAGCAGGAGTGGAGGAGGGCGCTCGCGCGGCCCTCCACCGCATTCGCCGCCGATCGCATGGTCGAATCGGAGCACTGTCCTCATCGACTTCTTCGGGGACCCGCTTGATGGGGCGAGCCACACACGACGCATGAATCGTTTTTCCCTTTTTTTCGCCTTGGTGGATTGACGCTCCGGGAGCGTGGTGGCACCCTCGCTCGCGACACCCCCCGATCTCCACCGCCGAGCCGCATCCCCGTCCCTGTGGCCCGGCGTGTCAACGCGAGCCGGCGTAACCCAGTGTCACACGGCGTGAATCGCGCCCTGAGCCGCTGGGCGAGTGCTGGGTGAGCGTTGCCGAGTGCTCCCGCGGCGTGGCGCCGGACCGATGCTCCGGCCAGCGTGGCGGCATCCAGGACGGGGTCTCCACCATCACCGGACCGAGCGAGCAGGAGCACATGACGGGCGAGGCTGATTCCCAGGGGGATCCGGCCTCGGGTGTCCCGGCTGATTCTTCGGCGGGTGAGGGCGGCGTCGCACCCAAGGGCTCGCCCGCGCGGCCCAGCCGCGACGTGCCCAAGACCGCGGCCGTCTGGATCGCCACGGCCGGTGGGCTCGGCTTCGGTCCGTGGGCGCCCGGCACGTGGGGCGCGCTCGGCGCCGTGCTGCTCTTCACACCCTTCTTCGCGGGCCTCGGGTGGCTGACGTACGGGGTGCTCGTGGCTGCCGTGACGGCGATCGGCGTCTGGGCCTCGACGGCGGCCGAACGCGACTTCGCCCGTCACGACGACGGACGCATCGTGATCGACGAGGTGGCGGGGCAGCTCATCACGCTGTGGCCGCTGGTGCCGCTGCGCGACGTGCCGCTCGGCGGCGTCGACCTGAGCTTCGGGCTCGCCACCGACCCCGGTTTCTTCGAGGTCTCGATCTTTTCTCTGCTCGTCGTGACCGGATTCGTCGCATTCAGGTGGTTCGATATCCGCAAGCCGGGGGCGGTGCGCTGGGCCGAACGGCGCTTCGAGGCGGGGGCAGGGGTGATGGCCGACGACGTGGTGGCAGGCATCTATGGGGCAGTGGCGCTGATCGTGCCTGCGTACGTCGCGTTGGTCGTCGCCGGACCGGCCGGGGGGCTTTGAGGTGTGCGTGGTGTGTGACGTGAAGGCCGGAGGTTGGGGCCGAGGATGAAGGCCGAGGTGATCACGATCGGGGACGAGGTCCTGCGCGGCGAGATCGTCGACTCGAACAAGGCGCTGATCTCCGAGCGCGTGCTGGGCCTCGACATCGAGTGTCATTTCCAGACGTCCGTGCGCGACGACCGGGCCGACATGGCCTTCGCCTTCGAGCAGGCGGCCGAGCGGGCCGACGTCGTGCTGGTGTCGGGAGGGCTCGGTCCGACCCGCGACGACATCACCACCGAGGTCATGGCCGAGACGTTCGGGCGCGAGCTGGTGCTCGACGAGGCCTCTCTCGAAGAGATCCGCGGCTTCTTCTCGCGCCTCGGCCGCGAGATGGCCGACGTGAACCGCAAGCAGGCGTACTTTCCGACAGGCGCCGAGGTGCTCCCGAATCCGGTCGGCACGGCGCCGGGCTTCATGCTCGAACATGAGGGGATGCTCTTCTTCTGCATGCCCGGCGTGCCCCGCGAGCTGAAGCTCATGCTCGACGAGGAGGTGCTGCCGCGCATCGGCCAGCACGCGGCCGGGGACGGGCGCGGTGCGGTCTTCGTGCGGGCGCGGCTGCTCAAGACCTTCGGCATCGGCGAGTCGTCCCTCGAGGCCGAGCTCGCCGATCTCGCGCGCGACCCTGATGGCAAGAACGACGTCGAGATCGGCTTCCGCACGACCTTTCCCGACAACTACCTGCGCGTGGTCGCCCGGGGCGAGAGTGCCGCGGCCGCCGACGACCGCATCGACAAGACCGTGTGCGCGATCCACGAACGCCTCGGCGACCTGCTCTACGGCGAGGGCGACGAGACGATGGCCATCGTCGTGGGGCGCGAGCTCGAGCGGGCCGGCGCCACGGTCGCCACCGCCGAGTCGTGTACCGGCGGCGGCATCGCCGAGCGCATGACCTCCGTGCCCGGCTCGTCGGGCTGGTTCCTGGGCGGCGTCGTCGCGTACGCGAACGAGGCGAAGCAGGCGCTGCTCGGCGTGCCCGAGGCGCTGCTCGAAGAGCATGGCGCGGTCTCCGAGCCGGTGGCCCGGGCGATGGCCGAGGGCGTGCGCGAGCGCTTCGGCTCGACCTACGGCGTCGCGACGACCGGCATCTCCGGCCCGGGCGGCGGCACCGAAGACAAGCCCGTCGGCCTCGTCTACGTCGCGCTCGCCCGCGACACCGGGACTGGAATCCAGACCCATGTCGACCACTTCACCTTCCCGCTCGACCGGCTGCGGCACCGGGCGCTCACGGCGCAGGTCGGCCTCGACTGGGTGCGGCGCGACCTGCAGGGCCACGAGCTCGTCGGTCCGTCGCTCCTGCGAAGGCAGGGCGGAGGCAATGCACCCGGCGGAAGCCGGTAACGATCACCCCACGACTCACCCCAAGTACAGGAGGGCCATGGCCCTCGGAGGATGGACGAAATGGCGAAGGCACTGACGAAGACGCGGAACGACGCGATGGACAAGTCGGACGACGCGGGACGGCGCAAGGCGATCGAGATGGCCGTGTCGAGCATCGAGAAGCAGTTCGGCAAGGGTTCGATCCAGACGATGGACGGCGACGGTGTGAGCTACGACATCGGCTTCTTCTCGAGTGGCGGGCCGAGCCTCGATCTCGCGCTCGGCATCGGCGGCTATCCGCGCGGCCGTGTGATGGAGATCTACGGTCCGGAGTCGAGCGGCAAGACGACGCTCACCCTGCACGCGATCGCCGAGGTGCAGAAGGCGGGCGGCGTGGCGGCCTTCATCGACGCCGAGCACGCCCTCGACGTGAACTACGCCCGTCGACTGGGCGTCGACGTCGGCTCGTTGCTGGTCTCCCAGCCCGACACGGGTGAAGAGGCGCTCGAGATCGCCGATGTGTTGCTGCGAAGCGGCGCGGTCGACCTGGTGGTCGTCGACTCGGTGGCTGCGCTGGTGCCCCGCGCCGAGATCGAGGGCGAGATGGGCGACCACCACGTGGGCCTGCAGGCGCGGCTGATGAGCCAGGCGCTGCGAAAGCTGACGGGCACGGTCTCGAAGTCGGGCGCCACGGTGATCTTCATCAACCAGATCCGCATGAAGATCGGCGTCATGTTCGGCAACCCGGAGACGACCTCGGGCGGCAACGCGCTCAAGTTCTAC
>CAYYSY010000011.1:0-3037 GCA_964474355.1 uncultured Spirochaetaceae bacterium
TCACCTCGCCCATGATGCGGATCGCGAGCCCCGGGCCGGGGAACGGGTGCCGCGCCACGGCGTGCTCGGGCAGCCTCAGCTCGCGGCCGAGCGCCCGGACCTCGTCCTTGAAGAGCTCGCGCAGCGGCTCGACGAGCTCGAGCTTCATGTCCTCGGGCAGGCCACCCACGTTGTGGTGACTCTTGATCGTGACCGAGGCGCCCTTCACCGAGACGCTCTCGATCACGTCCGGGTAGAGCGTGCCCTGCACGAGGAACCTCGCATCGCCGACCCTGGCCGCCTCGTCCTCGAAGACGTCGATGAAGAGCCCGCCGATGATCTTGCGCTTCTCCTCGGGGTCGGTGACGCCCTTCAGCTTGCCCAGGAAGAGCGCGCTCGCGTCGACCGTCACGAGGTCGATGCCGAGGCTCTGACGGAACGTCTCTTCGACCTGGGCCCGCTCGTTCTCGCGCATGAGCCCGTGGTCGACGAAGATGCAGGTCAGCTGGTCACCCACCGCGCGGTGCACGAGCGCGGCAGCCACCGACGAGTCGACGCCGCCCGAGAGCCCGCAGACCACGTGGCCATCGCCCACCTGGGCTCGGATGTCGGCGATGGCCTCCTCGACGAAGGCCGCCATCGTCCAGTCGCCGCTGCAGCCGCAGATCCCGCCGACGAAGTTCTCGAGCATCCGCTGCCCGCCCTCGGTGTGGACCACCTCGGGATGGAACTGGATGCCCCAGATCTCCGCGTCGCTCGCGCGCACCGCGGCAAACGGCGAGTTGCCGCTGCTCGCGGTCACCTCGAAGCCCGGCGGCAGCTCGAGCACGCGGTCGCCGTGGCTCATCCACACGACGTGATCGACGGCGGGGTCGAGCCCTTCGAGCAGTCGGTCTTCGCGCTCGATCTTGAGATGGGCACGGCCGTACTCGCGGTCGTCGGCCGCTTCGACGTGGCCCCCGAGCATGTGGACGAGCAGCTGCAGCCCATAACAGATGCCGAGCACCGGCACGCCGAGCTCGAGCACTGCGGGGTCGAGGCGCGGCGCATCATCGTCCGTCACGCTCGACGGGCCGCCCGAGAGCACGATGCCGGCCGGGCGGAAGCGTCGGACTTCTTCGACATCGACGTCGCCGGGATGGATCTCGCAGTACACGTGCTGCTCGCGGATGCGACGCGCGATCAGCTGCGTGAACTGCGAGCCGAAATCGAGGATCAGGATGCGTGCGTGGCCGCCGTCGGCGCCAGCCGGAGGTCGTTGCGTCATGGGGGGAGAATGCAGCCTCCTGTACGTCCTGGCGGCCGCATCGCGGCGCCGGAGCACGAGACATGGGACTGGATTGTCGGCGGGGGGACGCGCGGCCAGTGTAGACGATCGCGACCCCGGCCGGAACGGCGCCCGCCCCTGCAACGGCGCACACGCCGGGTCGGCCACGACCGAAGCGCGAGAGAGAAACGGCGTTCGCGGTCGGAGCACCGAGAACGCCGTGGCCGCGCTCCCTACTCGATGCGGTAGTTCGGCGCTTCCTTCGTCACGATCACGTCGTGCACGTGGCTCTCGGTGAGCCCCGCCGACGTGATGCGGACGAAGCGGGCCTTGGCGCGGAGCTCGCCGAGGTTGGACGCACCGCAGTAGCCCATGCCCGAGCGGAGCCCGCCGTGCATCTGGTGCACGGTCGTCGAGAGCCCGCCGCGATACGGGACCCGCCCTTCGATCCCCTCAGGAACGAGCTTCTTCGCTTCGACGTTCGACTGGAAGTACCGGTCCTTGCTGCCCTCGGCCATGGCGCCCAGCGAGCCCATCCCGCGATAGACCTTGTAGGAGCGGCCCTGGAAGAGCACCACCTCGCCGGGCGACTCGTCCGTGCCGGCGAAGAGGGAGCCGATCATCACGGTCGACGCACCCGCGGCGAGCGCCTTCACGACGTCGCCCGAGTACTTGATGCCGCCATCGGCGATGACCGGGATGCCGGCCTTGCTCGCCGCCCGCACCGCCTCGCGGATCGCGGTGAACTGCGGCACGCCCACACCGGCGACGACCCGCGTCGTGCAGATCGAGCCGGGACCGACGCCGACCTTCACGGCCTGCACACCGGCCTTGATGAGCGACTCGGCGCCCTCGCCGGTCGCGACGTTGCCGCCCATGATCGCAACGTCGGGGAACGTGCGGACGAGCTCGGTGACCGTGTCGAGCACCATCTTCGAGTGACCGTGGGCCGTGTCGACGGCGATCGCGTCGACGCCGGCGTCGACGAGCGCCTGGGCCCGCTCGAGCCGGTCGCCGCCCACGCCCACCGCTGCGGCGCAGCGCAGCCGCCCGAGGCTGTCCTTGCAGGCGTTCGGGTAGCGCTCGGTCTTCTCGATGTCCTTGATCGTGATGAGGCCCTGGAGCATGCCGGTGTCGTCGACGACGAGCAGCTTCTCGATCCGGTACTGATGGAGCAGCTCCTTGGCCTTCTCCATCGTCGTGCCCGGACTCACGGTGACGAGGTTCTCGTGTGTCATCACCGTCGAGATCTCGGCCCCCGTGTCCTGCACGAAGCGCAGGTCGCGGTTGGTGAGAATGCCCACCGCCTTGCCGTCGCGCGTCACCGGGAAGCCCGAGATGCGGTAGCGCTCCATCAGCTCGAGCGCCTCGAAGATCCGCTGCTCGGGCCGCATCGTGATCGGGTCGACGATCATGCCCGACTCGGAGCGCTTCACCTTGTCGACCTCGCCCGCCTGCTCCGCGATCGACATGTTCTTGTGGACGACGCCGATGCCCCCGTTCTGGGCCATGCAGATCGCCGTCTCGTGCTCGGTGACCGTGTCCATGGCCGCGGAGACGAGCGGCGCGTTCAGCGCGATGTCGGGCGTGAGCTGGGTGCGGAGGTCGACGTCGCTGGGCAGCACCTCGCTCGAACCGGGCTGCAGCAGTACGTCGTCGAACGTGAGCCCCTCGAGGATCGGGGCTTCGTCGATTCGGGATTCGGCCATGTGTGGGGGAGGCTCCTGGAAGGGGCCCTCGCGGCCGCCCTGGCGATGCGGCCACTGGACGGTGCGGCGCAGGATACCGCGG
>CAYYSY010000012.1:0-6648 GCA_964474355.1 uncultured Spirochaetaceae bacterium
GTGCCGGCACGAAGCGGGGGTCGAGCCGAAGCGCCATCCGGTACTGCCGTTCGGCCTCCGCCGGTTCGCCACGTTGCTGGGCCAGCACGGCGAGATTCAAGCGGTTGGCGGGATGATCCGAGCTGGCCTCGAGCCCGGCGACGAGCTCGGCGAGGGCGCGCGCGAGCCGCTGCCGGTCGCCAGGCGCGAGGCCGCCCGCTTCGAGCGGAGCGAGCGAGCGCGCCGCCTCGACGCGCACCGAACGCACCGGATCGTCGAGCAGCGGCGCGACGCGCGCGGCACGCGCCTGCAGCGGCCAGCTCTGCGTCGCAGCGGCGGCGGTCGTCCGCACCCATGGGTCCGGGTCGCGGAGCGCACGATCCACGATCGGCGCGCCATCGCGCCCGAAGCGCCCGGCGAGCTCGACGGCGGTCGCGCGCACCGCCGGCGCGTCACCCTGCCGGTCGATCCACTCCCCGAGACCGGCGAGCGTCGAGGGCTCGCCGCGACGCGCGTCATGAAAGAGGGCCGCGAAGTCGAAGGGCCGCACGGCGGCGGCGCCCCACCAGGCCTTCGCCTGCTCGACGGCCCACGCGTCCGTCTCGTCCTGGTGGCAGCCGGTGCACGCATTGGGCGTGCCGAGCCGCAACGAGAGGTCGGGGCGCGGCACACCGAAACGATGATCGCGACGCGGGTCGACCTGCATGTAGGTCGTCGCCGGCATGTGGCAGTCGACGCACGCAGAGCCCGGCTCGCCCTTCGCGTGATGATGGTGCGCCGGGGTGTCATACGCACCCGCTGGCATCCCCTTGAAGCGCGACGCACCCGCGCCGGAATGACACTGCATGCAGAGGGCGTCGCCCTGCTCACGGAGCCGTCCGCTGTGCGGGTCGTGGCAGTCGGTGCAGCGCACGCCCGCCACGTACATGCGGCTCTGGGTGAACGAGCCGTACACGTAGACCTCGTCGAGAATCTGGCCGTCGGCGTGGTAGAGCCCTTCGTCGAGGGTCGCCGGCACGTAGTGGTCGAAGAGCGACCCGCCGTGTTCGAACATCGGGCTCACCACGCGGCGGCGCGCGTGACAACGCCCGCAAGCGTCGACCTGCTCGCGCGACGTGGCGCTCGCGAAGTCTACGACGAGGCCGTCGCCGTGCACCGCGGGCACGGGCTTGCCGGCCGCTCGCGCCTCGACCCGCGCGACGTGCGCCGAGCCCGGACCGTGGCAGGCCTCGCAGCCGACGTCGATCTCGGCCCAGGTGGTGGCATGCGCGTCGCTCGCCGCGTCATAGCCGCGGTCGAGGCGGGTCGAATGACAGTCCGCGCACATGCCGTTCCACGTCTGGTAGCGCCCCTGCCAGTGCAGAGCGTCATCGGGCGCGATGCGCTGCCCATCCTGCAGGTGGATCCAACGCTTCGCCTCGACGTCCCAGGCGACGGTGAGGCTCTGCAGCCGTCCGCCCTCCCCGACGTCGATCAGGTACTGCTGCAGCGGGTGCACGCCGAATGTGTGCGTGACGTCGAACTCGTGTGCGCTGCTCGCGTCGGCCTTGCCCGGCGGCCACCAGCCCACGACGAAGCGCGCGCCATCGCGCGCGAACCTGAAGCGCTCGCCCTCGTGCTCGAAGACGCGTCCGTCGAACGCGCCGAGCACCGTGCCGGGCTCGGCCACGTCCATGGCGAGGTCGTGATGCGAGCCCGACCACAGCTTCGCCCCATTCGCATGACACTCGACGCAGCCCGCGCGGCCGACGAACTCGAGCCCCTTCGCACCCGGGACCGGAAGCCCGACGGCCGACGGCGGGCGGCCCGCGTCACCGGGCGACGTCGAGGGCGCAGCGCCGACCCCCAGTGCGAGCGCGCACGCCCCAAGCGCGAGGCCGAGCGCCCGCACTCGAGCCCGCTCTCTCGTCACGACTCGAGGCCGCTCGGAGCACCATGCCGGCGGGCGAGGTCATCGAGATAGAGCTGGATGCGTTCGCGGGTGTCTGCCGACAGGTCGTGCCCGAACTGCGGTCCGTGCTCGAAGAGGCCCTCGGCTGCGGCGTCGCGGTGCACGATCTCGTACGCGCTCACCATGATGCCCGTGCGGAGCACACCGTGCTGACAGTGGACGAGGATCGGCTGCGCGCTCGGGTCACGCAGCAACGCGAGCCAGCGCGCCTCGATGTCGGGCTCGGGCGGCGTGCTGTAGGGCATCGGCAGGTCGACCATGTCGACGCCCGCTGCTGCCAACGCGCCGCGCTGCGCGGCGTACCAGGGCTCGGCGTTCTCCTCGAGCGAGCGGAGGTTGACCACGGTGCGGATGCCCTGGTCTTCGACGACCTCGAGGAGCTGCGCGGGCGGCAGCGTCGCGCTGCGATAGAGGACACCGGGATCGACCACGGCGAAGTGCTTCGGGGCGAGGCGATGCCGCGCGACGAGCCCGGCCGTGACGATGAGGGCGAAGCCCAGCACCAGTGCGATCCACCGCGCGGCCATGAGTCGACTCTGCAGGTCTTCCGGGGGCTTTTCAGGCGCGTCGGGCACCCCGCGATTCTGCCACGCCCCGCCCGCCGTCGCCGCAGGCACGCCCGGTCCTCGCGCGCCCGCTCGACCCGGAGCGAGCGCGGGCGTTGACGCCGCCGGCCGCGACCGACATCGTCTCGCTTCAATGTGCGCGACGCCCCGGCGCCGGCGCCCCCTCCTCCTTCTCTATTTTCGCCAGGCATCATTCAGGTGCCGCGCCCCGGAGTGCCCCCCATGACCAATCGAAGCCTCGGCCACGAAACCACCGCAGAGCAGGCGAGCGAAGGCGCCGACCTCTCGGGCCGCCGCGCCGTCGTCACCGGCGCGTCGAGCGGACTCGGCGCCGAGACCGCGCGGGTGCTCGCGCTCCGGGGTGCCGCCGTCACCCTCGCGGTGCGCGACACCGCCGCAGGCGACGAGGTCGCTGCGTCGATCCGCGAGTTGGTCCCGAGCGCCGACCTCGAGGTGCGCACCCTCGACCTGACCTCACCGGATCGGATCCGCGACTTCGCGAAGGGCTTCGCCGCCGATCACGCAGCGCTCCACCTGCTCGTCAACAACGCCGGCGTCATGGCCTGCCCACTCGCGCGCACCGAGCGCGGCTGGGAGATGCAGTTCGGTACGAACCACATGGGCCACTTCCTGCTGACGTGCCTCCTCGCCCCGCAGCTGAAGGCGGGCGCGCCCGCGCGCGTCGTGAACCTCTCGAGCGCGGGGCATCGCTTCAGCGACGTGCTCTGGGACGACCCGGGCTACGAGTCGCGCGACTACGACAAGTGGGAGGCCTACGGCCAGAGCAAGACGGCCAACGTGCTCTTCAGCGTCGAGCTGAACCGCAGGCTCGCGAGCCAAGGCGTCGAGGCGTTCGCGGTGCATCCCGGCGGGATCATGACGAAGCTCGGCCGCCACCTGCAGCAGAGCGACATCGAGGAGCTCATGAGCCGCGCGCCCGGCGGCCAGGGCATCAAGTGGAAGACCGTCGAGCAGGGCGCGGCCACGAGCGTGTGGGCGGCTACCGCTCCCGAGCTCGCGGGCAAGGGTGGCATCTACCTCGAGGACTGCGGGATCGCGGAGCCGAAGACGAGCGACGAGCAGGAAGGCGGCATCGCCGACTATGCGCTCGACCCCGAGTCGGCGAAGCGGCTGTGGAGTCTCAGCGAGGAGCTGCTCGGCGAGGAGTTCACGCTCGGCTGAGCAGCGACTCGCCTAGCGATCCTTCCCGAGCGCCCCGGCACCGCGCAGCGCCGCGATCTTGTCCGCGTCATAGCCGAGCAGCTCGGCGAGCACCTCGTCGTTGTGCTCGCCGACGGTCGGGGCCTTCGACGGAGACGGCAGCTCCTGCCCGACGAACTTGACCGGAAAGGGCAGCATGTCGGCACCGTGCTCTTCGTGGGGATAGATCGGGAAGCGATCCTTGAACTGCGGGTCGTCGACGATGGTCTTCGGCGAGTTGACCGGCGCGATCGGGAAGTTCTTCTCGTCACCGAGCCGGATCCACTCGTCGGCCGTCTTCGTCTTGAAGATGTCGCGGAGCTCGCGCTGCAGCTCGCGGTTGCCGATCGCGTGGTCGGCGTACTTCGAGCCCGGCCACTTCTCGAAGAGCTCCACGCGGCCGAGGCACTCGCAGAAGTTCTTCCAGAAGGCCTGCTCGCTCGCCATGAAGAGCACGAAGCCGTCGCTGGCCTCGTACATCTGGTAGCGAACACCTTCCTTCATCCCGGCGGTGCCGACGGGCCGACGCTTGCCGCCATCTGCCTTGTTGCCAGTCACGACGTCCTCTGGGCGATCGTACGCGAGGTACGACTCGCTGCGATACCAGTCCATGTACGCGGCGGCGTCGCTCTGGCCGACCTCGAGGAAGCTGCCCTCCCCGGTCGCCCGCGCCTGGATCACGCCGGCGAGGATGCCGAGCGCGCCGATCATCGGCCCAGCATGGATGCCGATCGACGCGTGCTCGGGGATGTAGCAGAAGCCCTCTTCATCGAAGGCCGGGTTGATGATGCCCGCCCAGGTGTCGAACGCGATGCCGTGTGCGGGCAGGTTCTGGTAGGGCCCGGTCATGCCGTAGCCCGAGATATTGCAGAAGACGATCTTCGGGTTGAGCTCCTTGAGATCGTCGTAGCCGACGCCGCGGCGCGCCAGCGAGCCCGGACGCATGGCCTCGATCACCACGTCCGCGTCCGCGACGAGCTCCTTGAAGATCGCGACCCCGCCCTCGGTCTTGAGGTCGAGGGTCAGGCTCTTCTTGCCGCGGTTCACGTGGTAGTGCATCAGCGAGACATCCTCGATGATGGGCCACGTCATCTCGCGGATGTAGTCGCCGGCCGGCGGCTCGATCTTGATGACCTCGGCGCCGAGATCGGCGAGCTGGGTGCCGATGGCGGCCGGGCCGAGCATCGAGCACTCGATGACGCGGACGCCGGAGAGGGGGCCTTCGGTGCGCTTCGACATGGAGGACTCCCGCGGTCGCGCGCGGGCACGGACCGCTCGATCTGGAGGGAGGACGGCGGGCGCGGCACGAGATCGGCACGAGCCGGGCCCGCCCAGTTTCGATACGGAACGAATCGTAACGTTGGAAGACCCACCCGACAAGCGCCAGGGCGCCTCCGCAGCCACGACCGGAACCCGAAGGTGCCCCGACGCCTCTACGACTGTCCCGCTCGTTTCGGCTCCCGGCAGGAGTCGGGCTAAGATCCCCGCCGCCCGGGGGGTACACGCCCCGGTGAACCTTCGATGCAGGCGCCCTGCCACCCCCCGGCGCCGTGGAGTCATGCCCGTGCTCACGCACTCTCTTCGCCCGGCACTCGCCCGGATCACCGCCGCCGGTCTCTCCCTGCTGCTCGCCGCATGCGCGATCAACCCCGAGAGCGGCCGCCCCGAGACGGTCTTCACCACCGAGAAGGGTGAGATCGAGCAGGGCCAGAAGGCCGCCGAGGAGGTCGAGCAGCACATCGGCCTCGTCGAGGACGAGGCGCTCGCCGGCTACGTCGACGCGATCGGTCAGCAGCTGGTGCCGCACGCCGCGCGCAGCGATCTCGAGTACCACTTCCACATCGTCGAGATGAAGGAGCCCAACGCCTTCGCGCTGCCCGGTGGCTTCGTCTACGTGTCGCGTGGCCTGCTCGCGTACACGAACACCGAGGACGAGCTCGCGAACGTGATCGGCCACGAGATCGGCCACGTGTCGGCGCGCCACTCGGTCTCGCGACAGACGAGCGGCGTGATCCTCGCGCCGGTGGCGATCGCCGCCGGCGTCGGCGGCTGGGCGACGAGCATCGTCTCGCCTCGCCTCGGCCAGGTCGTGGCCGGCACGACCGCCCTGCCCGGCATCCTGGCCATCGCCTCCTACAGCCGCGGGCAGGAGCGGCAGGCCGACAAGCTCGGCCAGCGCTACGCCGCCGATGCCGGCTGGGACCCGATGGCGATGTCGTCGTTCATGACGACGCTCGCGCGCGAGGGCGCGCTGCACGAGGACCGGCCGGCGGCGCTCAAGATCTTCGCGTCGCACCCGCCGAGCGCGGAGCGCGCGAAGGAGACCGAGAAGAACGCGAGCAAGCTCGAGCCCGCCGCGCCGAGTCCGATCGCCCCCGACCGCGCCGCGTTCCTGCAGCGCCTCGACGGCCTCGTGGTCGGCGTGCCGGCGCGCGAAGGCGTCTTCGTCGAGCAGCGCTTCCTCCACGCCGACATGGGCTTCGCGCTCGAGTTCCCGCCCGAGTGGGAGCAGATCAACGCGCACAGCTTCGTGCTCGCGCAGGACGAGGCGATGAAGGCGTTCTTCGTGCTGAAGCTCGCGGCCGCCGAGGAGGAGGACGCGGGCGACCCCGTGAAGGTCGCGAACCGCTTCAGCGAGGAGCACGGCCTCGCCGAGGGACCGACCTTGACCGAGATCAACGGGCTGAAGGCCGCCCAGGGCGTGCACGTCGAGGGACGCGGCGACAGCGCGATGCGCGCCGAGCTGACGTGGATCGCGCTCGACGGCTACGTCTTCCAGCTCGCCGGTGTCGGCCCGAGCAACGCGCAGAAGACACTCGGCCCGATCTTCGACACTTCGGCCGAGAGCTTCCATCGGCTCGAGCCCGCCGAGCGCAAGGAGGTCTTCGAGGACCGGCTCCGCGTCGCCGAGGCAAAGGCGGGCGAGACCCTCGCGCAGCTCGTCGAGCGCAC
>CAYYSY010000013.1:0-15230 GCA_964474355.1 uncultured Spirochaetaceae bacterium
CGGATCGCCGATCACGCAGAGGCCACTCGCGGCGAGGCGCTCGAGCACGCCGCAAGCGCGTCGGAACGATACGCCGGCGGAGCCGGCAGGCCCCTCGTCGGTCGGGCCGGTCGTGTCATCCGACCACTGGAGCAGCAGCTCGCAGACACCCGCGCGCTCTTCGAGCACCTCGAACTCGATCTCACCCAGCGCAGCGGACGGATCGTCGGCGCGCACGGGGAGCGAGCCCCGCACCCACGGCGGAGCCACCGTCAGCACGAATGCACCGCCCTCGCCCGTGCGCAGGCTCGGCCAGACGCCTGCGTCGAGCGGCGGGCCCGCGATGGCGACGCGGACCGCCGCGGCGGGCGGCACCACCTCGCCGAGGCTCCGCTCGACGCGTTCGCCCACGCGGATCGCGCCGGCCTCGGCCCACGCACGGAACGCCTCGGCCCCGAGCCCCGGACATGCGTGGGCCAGCAGCTCGCGAAGGAGCAACGGCGTTCCGGGCGCACGAAGTCGGAGTGTCTGCGGCATCGTCGGGGTCGCGCGTGCGAAGCGCCGAGCTTATCAGCTCGGCGGCGCTCGGACGCAGACGACCCTGCTCGCAGGAGCGGCTCTCGGTGGACCGGTCCTCGCAGGACCGGTCAGGGATGCATGCGATAGATGATCGGATCGGCGCCGCGCTGCCCCACCCGCCGATGGCGGTGGATCGCGTCGAGGATCGCGCAGGGGAGCCGGTCGCAGCAGAGATGCTCGCGGGCGACCAGTGCCGCGAGCTCGTCGTCACGGGTCACGGCGGTGAGGCCTTCGAAGCAGGTGCCCGTCAGCACGATCACCGGCACGCGATGAGCAAGTGCCTCGGCGGCATCCATCGCCTCGTGTGCGCTGTCGCCGGTGCGCTCGCCCAGATCGAGGAGGATCGCGTCATACTCGCACTCGACCAGCAGCTGAGCGGCAACGTCGAGCACCGGCATCTCCTCGACCTCGAAGTGGCCACGGGCCGCTCGATCGAGGGCCCAGGAGACGACGTGGGCGAATTGTGGCCGGTCTTCGATCAACAGGATCCGCACCGACTCCTCGTCGGCCCGCAGGTCACTGCGGCACGAGACGATGCTCTCACCGATCTCACCAAAGGAGTCCCAATCCAACGCCGCACTTGCCATGAAGATCATCCTTCTACCGGTTCTCGGAGCCTCTTGGGCTGGGGGGCCTTGAAGGCGAAGGGTCTCTCGAAGATCGGATCTCAACGCGCACTATTCGTGGTCGGATCAACACGGCTTTGACTTGACGCCCGGTTCCTGGGAAATTCAAGCCGGCATCGCGGTGCGCGCATCCGAATCGATTGCACGGACCGGCCTGCACATGCATTGCCGATCGGCTGCGTGAGGAGAACGAACGCAATGCAAGCTGCAGCGACGAAGTCCACCCGCACGGCGCTCACCTTCGGTGAGCGAATCCAGCTCGGGCTCTTGCGCGCACTCATGTGGGTGGCGCGTCTGCTCGCGCCACTGCGCGCGCGCGGCCGCGGCCTGGGCGTCGAGCGGTTCCGCTACGGCAGCCACCGGCTCGAGCTGGGAGACCTGATCGAGGCTCCCGTCGGTGCCGCGCCCGAGTGCACGCCGGTCGTGTTCATCCACGGCGGCGGCTGGATCGCGGGCCATCGCGAGCTCTACACCGGCGACCTCGCGTTCCTGGCCTACGAGGGGAGACCGGTCGCGAACCTCGACTACCCGCTCGCGCCCGAGGCGCCCCACCCCGAGCCGCTGCGAGCGCTGCTGCGCGCCCTCGCCCACCTGCGCCGCGAGGACGAGCGCTTCGCCCGGGTGCACCTCGTCGGCGACTCGGCGGGCGGCAACCTCGCCGTCATGCTCGCCCTGCTCCTCGAGCGCCGAGATGCCCTCGAGTCGTGGGCGCCGGGCGCGACGCCGGACACCCATCCCGAGATCGCGAGCGTCGTCTCGATCTACGGCGTGCTCGACCGGCTGTCGTGGCTCCAGCACGGCTTCCCGATGGCGCGCTTGATGATGCGGAGCTACGGCGGCCCGGCGGCGCTCGAGCCCGAGGTGGGCCCCGAGCTGGCGATCACCCCGCTCGATCTCGAGATCCGAGGCGGCCCTCCGATGTGGATCGCGTACGGCGACCGGGATCAGCTCGCTGAAGCGTCGCGCCTCGGCGCCGCGCACCTCGGGAGAGGCGGCGTCCGCACCCACCTCGAGTGCCACCCGGGTCAGGGACACGGCTTCTTCAACTTCGCGAAGCGCCCGGAGTCGCAGCGGCTCCGCGCCGACATCGCGCGCTTCCTCGCCGAGGTCGACGCGGAGGCGAGCGACGAGACGGCCGGCGAGGCGAACGAGTCCGGCGGTCCCATCGCGTGAGCGCGGCCCCCTCGAGCGACCTGCTCGCACGGTCGAAGCAGACCGTGCCGGGGCTCGGCGCCGCGACCGGGGCGCTCGAGGCGGCCGGACATGGCGCCTGGCTCGTCGGCCAGGTCCTGCTTCGGGTGCTGGCCCGGCAGCCGGTGGAGACGAGCGAGCCGGTGATGGTCTGGACCACGGCACCGGTCGACGCGATCGCGCGGCTCTTCGAGCGGGCCACGCCGCTCGGCGAAGCCCCGCTCGTCTGGCGCATCCCGAACGGCCCGCGCCCCCTGCACGTCCGGTCGATCGACGGCCCGATCGACGCCGCCCTCGGCCGAATGCCGCTTCGTGTGCTCGCACTCGGTCTCCGGCCCGCGACCGGCGAGCTCTGCGATCCCGCCGAGGGCCTCGCCGATCTGCGCGCGGGCGCCCTGCGCGAGCTGGGCGATCCGGCGCAGCACGCGCAACGCGACCCGCTGCTCGTGCTGCGCGCGGCGCGCCTCGCTGCGGCGCACGCGCTGCACATGGATCCGCGCGGCGTCGAGCGCCTCGAGGGCGCCCTGCCGGCACTCGAGCGCGCGCCCGCCGCGCATCTGGCGACGATGATGCGAGCCGTGCTGCTCGGTGCATCCGCCGACCACGGAACCGCACTGCTCGAGGCCGTGGGGCTGCGGCACGCGTGGCTCGGGCGACCGCCGCTCGACCCCGCGCCGCGCGTCGCGGAGCTGCCCCGCGACTTCGCGCTGCGCCTGCTGGCGTGGAGTGCCGGGGGACGGCCCGCGCTGCTCCTGCGCCGGATGCGGCTCGACGCGGGCGTGCGCGAGCGGCTCGTTCGCCTCGCCGAGCACCACCCCGTCGAAGAGCGGCATCCCAGCCTGCGCCCACGGACGATCCGACGACTGCTCGAGCAGCTCGGCGCGGACGACGTCGACGCGCTGATCGCGCTGCGGCGCGCCGAGCTGCGTGCGGCGCCGCCAGACGAGGGCAACCGGGACGCCGGCGAGCGGCTCGACGCGCTCGCAGACGCCTGCGCCACCTTCAAGTCGCCCGCGGCCCGGGGCCCTTCGCTCGCCGTCGGCGGCCGCGACCTGATCGATTCGCTCGGCGTCTCGCCCGGCCCGCTCGTCGGCCGGCTGCTCGCCGCTCTCGAGGACGAGGTGATCGCGGGGGGCGTCGACAACGAGCGCACGGCCCTCCTCGAGCGCGCACGCACGATCTTCGCCGGCGAAGCCACGCACACCGACGACCGGCGCACCCGCTGAGCCCAGGACCGAGTCGCGACCGCATCCACTCCAGTGGACGCCGCATGTGCCGATGAGTGCACCTCGGACGGCGCCGAGCCGTTACACTCTCCCCCTTCGTCCGCGCTTCGACCGGCTCTCGAAGCGTGCCCGCCGCACCCGGGACGGACGCGTCCCGGCGATTCCACTCGGCCCAGCTGGAAAGGCTCTCCCGACTCCTCATGCAAGCGCTCTTCGAAGCGATCCAGGACGCGTGCACCCGAACCGTCTGGTCACGCGGCGTCGAGCTCGTGCGCGCGGACGCGGTGTCGAGCGAGGGAAGGTCGGGCGACGGCTTCACCTTTCGGGTCGCCACCAAGCGCGGCCTCGTCTCGCCGCAGGTCGTGCTCTACGTCGACGACGAGGACTGGGAGTGCACCTGCAAGGGGCAGGACGACCCCTGCGAGCACGTCGCCGCCGCCGCCATCGCGCTCCGCAAGGCGAAGCGCTCCGGCGAGGAGGTGCCAGCCGCCACCGAGCACGCCGGCCGCGTCCGGTACCGGTTCGTCGTCGACCGCCAGGAGCTCGCGCTCGAGCGCGACGTCGTCGCCCGAGGAGAGGCGACCCGGCTCACCACGACCCTCGACGCCCTCGCGAAGGGCCGCGTCGAGGGCCCTCCGATCGTCGCGACGCCCACGGACGTCGAGATCGAGCGCATCCTGGGACCGCGCCGCATGGGCGCGCTGCCGAGGAACAGCCTGCACCGCATCCTCGAGATGCTCGCCGGCGAGGTCGACTCGCCGACCGACATCCAGCTCGACGGCGCCCCCATCGAGGTGTCGAACGAGCCCGTGCTGCCGATCGGCCGCGTGGTCGACGCGCCTGGTGGCGTGCGCCTCTTCGTCGAGCAGGACCCGGCGATCGAGCGCATCTATCGAAACGGCGCGGCCCTCGTGGCCGGCCAGCTCCGGCCCGTGGGCGAGAGCCGGCTCGACGGCCGTGAGCGCGAGGAGCTGCCCCGCGGCCGCTTCTATCCGACCGAGCGCTTCCCCGAGCTCGTGACCGAGGTGTTGCCCGCGCTCGAGCAACGCATCCCCGTCGAGGTCGAGACCGCGCGCCTGCCGCGCACGTCGACCGGCGAGCGCCCGCGAATCCGCCTCGAGGTGAGGCGCGACGGCAACGCGCTCACGGTGATGCCGACGCTGGTCTACGGCGACCCGCCCCAGGCCCGCGTGGATGCGGGGCGGCTCGTGCACCTGCGCGGCGACATGCCGCTGCGCGACGAGTCGGCGGAGGTCTCGGAGGTCGCGCGGCTCCGCGACCAGCTCGGCCTCGCACCGGGACGCCGCGTACGGCTCGTCGATCAGGCCGCCGTCGACATGGCCCGGCGCCTCGGTGGCTGGCGTGGCGAGATCGACGGTGGCGCGCTCACCGACTTCCACGTGGCGCCGGCGCTCGAGCCCAGGCTCGAAATCGACGGCGACCGGCTGCGGCTCGAGTTCATGCCCGGCGCCGAAGATGCAGACGACGTCCACCCACTCGACCGGCAGCGCGGCGGCGCGGATGCGGGGCGGGTGCTGCGCGCCTGGCGCGAGGGCTCGACCCTCGTGCCCCTCGACGGCGGCGGCTTCGCACCGCTGCCGGCCGACTGGCTCGCGCGATTCGGCAGTCGCGTCGCCGACCTGCTCGAGGCGCGCGCGACGAACGAGCGTATCCCGGCCTATGCACTGCCCGACCTGGGCCGGCTCTGCGAGGACCTCGACGAGCCGCCGCCCCCCGACCTCGACCGCTTGCGGCCGATCGTCGAAGACTTCGAAGGCATTCCCGAGGCCAAGCTGCCGAGCGACCTGCGGGCCGACCTGCGTCCCTACCAGAAGCACGGCATCGACTGGCTCTGCTTCATGCGCGAGGTCGAGCTCGGTGCGCTCCTCGCCGACGACATGGGCCTCGGCAAGACGCTGCAGACGCTCTGCGCCATCGAGGCGCCGGCGCTCGTGGTCGCGCCGACCAGCGTGCTCCACAACTGGGTGGACGAGATCGAGCGCTTCCGGCCCGCGCTCCGCACGTGCCTGTATCACGGCGGGCAGCGCGAGCTCGACCCCGACGCCGACGTGACCCTCACGAGCTACGCGCTGCTGCGCCTCGATGCGAAGACGCTCGCGGCCCGCGAGTGGGCGATGGTGGTGCTCGACGAGGCGCAGAACGTGAAGAACCCGGACAGCCAGGTGGCGCGCGCCGCCTATTCGATGAACGCGCGCTTCCGCGTGGCGCTCACCGGCACACCGGTCGAGAACCGCCTCGACGAGCTGTGGAGCCAGTTCCACTTCCTCAACCCGGGGCTGCTCGGTGGCCGCCCCGACTTCCAGGACCGCTATGCGCGCCCGATCGCCGACGGTGACGCCGAGGTCGCGGCGCGGCTGCGCGAGCGCATCCGCCCCTTCCTCATGCGGCGCCTCAAGCGCGACGTCGCCCCGGAGCTGCCGCCGCGCACCGACGTCGTCCTGCACTGCAAGCTCGACGACGAAGAGCGCGCCGTCTACGACGCCGTGCGCGCGGCCACCGTCTCGAGAGTGGTGGAGCAGCTGCGCGGGGGCGGGGGCGTGATGGCCGCGCTCGAGGCGCTGCTCCGGCTGCGCCAGGCGGCGTGTCATCCCTCGCTCGTCCCCGGGCAGGAAGCCCACCGTTCGAGCAAGCTCGACCTGCTGCGCTCGCGCCTCGAGACCGCGGCGGCCGAGGGGCACCGCGCCCTCGTCTTCTCGCAGTGGACGAGCCTGCTCGACCTCGTCGAGCCCGAGCTGAACGACGCGGGGCTCGACTTCGTGCGCCTCGACGGCACGACGCGCGACCGGCGAAGCGTGGTCGAGACCTTCCAGGGCGATCACGGCCCGCCGGTGATGCTCGTGTCGCTCAAGGCGGGCGGCAGCGGCCTCAACCTGACGGCGGCCGATCACATCTTCCTGCTCGATCCGTGGTGGAACCCCGCGGTCGAAGATCAGGCCGCCGACCGCGCGCATCGCATCGGACAGCGCAAGAACGTCGTCGTGCACCGACTCGTGACCGAAGGCACGGTCGAGGAGCGGATCCTCGAGCTGCATGCGCGCAAGCGCGCGCTCTTCGAGGCCGCGCTCGGCGGCACGAGCCAGGGCGAGGGACTCTCCCGGGACGATCTGCTCGCGCTGCTCGCCGACTGACGACGCGCGCCAGCGCGACTTCGGCAGCTTCGATCCACCCACAGGCAACACGAGAGCTCGCGCTCAAGTCCGCCCGAGGCCACCCCGATGGCGAGGGAGTCTGGGCCGCGGCACGCGCACGTGTCGACGCCGGGACACGGAGTCGACATGCCCCCCGGCCCCTCCCCTTCGACGGCTTCACGCCGCGGTGCGCGCGCGCTCGTACAGCTCGCGTTGCCGCTCGCCGTCGGCTTCGCGACCGGTGCCTGGCTGGCGCTGCCGGCGGACGACGAAGCGATGCGTGCGCGGTCGGCCGACGGCGTCGTGCTCGAGGAGCCCAGCGCGCCGGACGACGAGGCCCACCGGGCTGCTCGCGCGCGCCGGCGGGCCCGCGAACGCAGCCATCGCGACGCGCTCACCAATTCCCAAGCGACCCCCGAAGCAACTCCCGAAGCCGCCCCCGAGGCCACCGCCGACGCCGCCGCAGCGCCCACCCGTCGCTCGGTGCAGGAGGCCATCGACGCGATCGATCCGCGGGACTGGCTCGCCTCCTATGGCAACGTCGTCGAGATGCCCGTCGCGACCGATTGACCCGCGGCCCCGCGGGCCCGCCCCGGTTGCCCGCCGGACCGCCGTGCCTAACCTTCAGGGCCGGCTCCCGGCAATCCGAGCGCTGCCGGGCGATTCGATGCTACGACCCTGGAGAACACTCCGGCGCGCGCGCTGACCGCGCGCCAGGAAGGTGGAGGCCCATTTGAGCGATCACACCGGAGGACGGGACCCGTACGCCGTGCTCGGCGTGACGCGCAAGGCTTCCGCCGACGAGATCAAGAAGGCGTACCGCAAGCTCGCCCAGAAATATCATCCCGACCGCAACGCCGAAGACGCGGAGGCCGAGGAGCGCTTCAAGGAGGTGTCCGCGGCCTACACAGTCCTCTCCGACGACGAGCGGCGGGCAGCGTATGACGAGTTCGGCGAGATGGCCCTCGACCCGAACTTCGACGCCGACAAGGCGCGGCAGGCCCAGCAGGCATTCGGCGGCGGCTTCGGCGGCTTCGACGGGTTCCAGCGCGCCGACTTCGGCGATCAGACGGGCGGCTTCGGCTCGATCTTCGAGGATCTCTTCGGGACGGGTGGCGCGGCGCACGGCGGTCCCCCCCGCCCCAGGCGCGGGCGAGATCTCGAGGCCGATCTCGAGCTCGACTTCGAGGCGGCGGCGCTCGGCACGGAGCGGCGCATCTCCATCGCGCGCCCGCTCGCGAACGGCGGCGTCGGCTCCGAGTCGCTGACCGTGCGGATCCCGCCGGGCGTCGACGACGGCGGGCGCATCCGCCTCGCGGGCAAGGGGGGCGAGAGCTCCACCGGTGGCCCGGCCGGCGACCTCTTCTGCCGCATCCACGTGGTGCCCCACCGCTACTTCACGCGCGACGGCCGCAACCTGCAGCTCGAAGTGCCCGTCTCGGTCGTCGAGGCGACGAACGGCGCGGAGGTCGAGATCCCGACGCTCCAGGGCAACGTGCACCTGCGCGTGCCGCCGGGCGCCGACGGCGGCAGCAAGCTGCGGCTGCGCG
The DNA here is from genome assembly GCA_964474355.1 of uncultured Spirochaetaceae bacterium. Taxonomy (GTDB): domain Bacteria; phylum Myxococcota_A; class UBA9160; order UBA9160; family UBA4427; genus CAYYSY01. The sequence continues at coordinate 8,301 of CAYYSY010000013.1, forward strand.
GCAAGGGCATCCCCGAGTCGGGCGGCAAGCCCCCGGGCGATCTGATCGTCACGCTGCGCGTGAAGACACCGAAGAAGCTCGAGGACGAGCAGCGCGAGCAGCTCGCGAAGCTGCTGCCCGACGAGGGTGACGCCTTGCGCCGGGAGCGATTCGAATGAGTGTGGTCGTCGAAGACGTCGTGCGGACGCCGGGCAGTGCGCTGATCACACTGGTTCGCCACGGCCAGACGGCCGCGAACACGGGTGGGGTCTGGCACGGCTCGACGGACACGCCGCTCAGCGAGCACGGCCAGGGACAGGCGGCGCGCGTCGCCGCGCACCTCGCCGACGTCGCCGACGACGTCGCCGCGGTCTTCGCGAGCCCACTGCAACGGGCGCGGCACACCGCGGGCGCCATCGCCGTCGCGCTCTCCCTCGAGGTCGAGGTCCATCCCGGGCTCGGCGAGTACGACCTCGGCGAGTGGGAGGGGCTCACGTACGAGCATCTCCACAAGGAGAAGAACCTCTGGGAGCACATGGCCCAGGACCCCGACTTCGCACCCCACGGTGGCGAGAGCCCGCGCGACGTGACCGAGCGGCTGATCGGCGCGCTGGAGGAGCTGGCCGAGCGTCACGCGGGCGAGCACGTGGTTGCCGTATCCCATGGCGGGGCCATGGCGCTCGCCCTCGGCTACCTGATCGAGCGCGAGTTCGGCCGCTGGAAGCGCGTGATGGGCAACTGCGCGGTGACGCAGATCGAGCTCGAGCCCGCCCCCCGACTGCTCGCATTCAACCACACGGCGCACCTCGAAGACGATTGATCGCGACGGGCCTCTCGGGCCACGCTCGGCGGCTCCCCTGCTACGCTCCGCGGCGAATCCATACGTGGAGTGGTCTTGCCCAAGCGACGCGATCAGGTCCGCATGACGGACGAAGATCTGTGGGACTTCATCGAGAGCCAGAAGACGGTGCAGCTCGCCACCATCGGCAAGGACGGTGCACCGCATCTCGTTCCGCTCTGGTTCGCCACCGAAGACGGCGCCATCGTCCTCGAGACCTTCACCAAGAGCCAGAAGGTGAAGAATCTGGAACGCGATGCGCGCGCGACGCTCCTATTCGAGGACGGCGACGTCTACAACGAGCTGCGCGGGGCATCGATCACCGGCAAGGTCGAGCTGGTGCGCGACCTCGAGCGCGTGCACGAGCTCCACATGATGGTGCTGCTCCGCAACACGCCGGAGATTCCGAAGGACGTGCTCGAAGAGGCCACGAAATCGATGGCCCACAAGAAGACCGCGATCCTCGTCCGCCCGATGGAGTGCCGGGTCGCGAGCTGGGACCACTCGAAGCTGGGCGGCGTCTACTGACGAGAGGATGAATCGAGTCTCCATGAGCTGGGGGGTGATGGAGATCTTCAGGGCGAATCGAATCGGGCCTCGCGGACGTGCGGACGCGAAGCGGGCACCGCGATCGTGGCGCCTCGCCGCGGCGGCCTGGCTCGTCGTGCTCGGTGCTTCCGTCGCGCTGCCCTTCGCCGCCTCGGCCCAGTTCGCGTTCCTCGACCCGCCGCGGGGGCAGCTCGAACGGACCCACGAGATCGACATCCACGTCGATGGCGAGTTCGGCGCCGACATCGACCGGGGCACGAGCTTCAACCGCCTGAACACGGGCGTGCGATACACGACCGACGGCGCGCTGAACCGCAACTTCGGCCTGGGCCTCCACGTCGCCTACATGTTCGACGGCTACAACTTCGACGACTACGCCAATCCCACGTGTGCGCCGGACGCGCCCTGCTTCGAGGTCGCGCCCTGGGAGAACGTTCACACCACCGACATCGCGCCCTCGGCCGGCATCATCTTCACGCCGGGCTTCCAGCTGCTCGCGTGGGTGCCGATGCGCTTCTCGCACGAGTCCGGGCGTTCGGAGAGCCCGTTCACGGGGGGCATCGTCGGGGCGGCGCGCATCGTCTTCAACCAGGGCCGCATCGCCACGACCCTGGGCGTCGGATACATGAGCGAGCTCGAGGCGAGCGGCCGGGTCTTCCCGGTCATCGGCGTCGACTGGCAGGTGGGGGAGCGCTGGCGCTTCCTGACCGAGGGAGGTCCCTACGAGGGCGGGCTCGGTACCATCGTCTTCGGCCCGGCCAGCGACATCAAGCTGCGCGTGTCTGCCGGCTGGGAGCGCAAGCGCTTCCGCCTGAGCGATTCAGGCGACCGCAGCCCGAACGGCATCGGCGAGCACGTGAACGCGCCGATCCTCGCCGGCCTCGACATACGCCTCTCCGACGCCTTCCACCTCGAGTTCCACGGCGGCCTCTCGGTCGCAGGTCACGTCACCATCCTCGACTCGGACGGCAACATCCTGCTCCAGAGCGACTACGACGTCGCCGGCCGCTTCGGCGGCTCGCTGCAGATCGTCTTCTAGAGGTCCGGGCGGCCGGACCGCTCGCCTACGAGAGCGGCGCCCGCTGCGGGAAGTTCGGCATCACGATGCCGGCGAGCTCCTCGAGGCAGCGCACGACCTGCCGGCTGTAGCCGAACTCGTTGTCGTACCAGACGTAGACGACGGCGTGCCGGCCGTTCACCAGCGTGGCCTGGCTGTCGACGATGCCCGCGAAGCGGTTGCCGACGAAGTCGCTCGACACGACCTCGGTCGAGTTCGTCCAGTCGATCTGGTTCTGCAACGGACCTTCGAGGGAGACCTGCAGCAGGTAGGCGTTCAGCTCGTCCTTCGTGACCTCGCGGCCGAGCTGGAGCTTCAGGATCGCGAGCGAGACGTTCGGCGTGGGCACGCGGATCGCGTTGCCCGTCAGCTTGCCGGCCAGCTCGGGCAGCGCCTTGGCGACGGCCTTCGCAGCGCCCGTCTCCGTCACCACCATGTTCAGCGCGGCGGCGCGGCCCCGGCGATCGTTCTTGTGATAGTTGTCGATCAGGTTCTGATCGTTCGTGTAGCTGTGCACCGACTCGAGGTGGCCCGACTCGATGCCGTACTCGTCGTTCAGGGCCTTGAAGACAGGCACGACGGCGTTCGTCGTGCAGCTGGCCGCCGTGAGGACCGGGCCCATGTCGCGAATGCCGTGGTGGTTCACGCCGTAGACGATGTTCGGCAGATCGCCCTTGCCCGGTGCGGTCAAGATCACCGTCGAGGCGCCCGGGCTCTTCAGATGCAGCGAGAGGTCCTCGCGTGTGCGCCAGACACCGGTGTTGTCGACGACGATGGCGTCCTCGATGCCGTACTTCGTGTAGTCGACCTCGTCGGGCGAGCTGGCGTAGATCACGCGCACCATGTTGCCGTTGATGATGAGCGCGTTCTCGTCTTCGTCGACGGTGATGGCCCCCTCGAACGTGCCATGCACCGAGTCGCGGCGCAGCAGGCTGGCCCGCTTGGCGAGGTCGTTCTTGGCGCCCTTCCGGACGACGATGGCGCGCAGGCGCAGCGACTCGCCGCCGCCGGTCTTGCCCGCGAGGATCCGCGCGAGCAGCCTGCCGATGCGGCCGAAGCCGTAGAGGACGACGTCCTGGGGGCGTGTGCGGATCGACGCCTTGCCCGTGCAGACGTCGGCGAGCTCCTCGGCCACGAACTCGGCGACGTCGACGTCACCGGGATCGCTCTCCTGCCGAGCGGCGAAGTGCGTATAGAGGTTGCCGACGTCGATCCGCGCCGGTGCGAGGTTCAGGTCGGCGATCGCACACACGATCGGATGCGTCTGATCGAGCGTCAGCGGCATGCCGATCAGCGCGCGCGCCACCCGATGGGTCTCGACGATCTCGAGGGGCGACTTGTTGACGAGCGAGTGGCCGAAGATCGTGAGGATGACGCCGCGCTCGCGGTAGAGCCGGCCCACGATCGGGACCAGGTCCTCGGCGTGCTGGTGTCGGCGCTGCCAATCGGAGAGATAGTCGTCGGTCTTGGGGTCACTCATCGTCGGGGGATTCCTCGTTGGGGCGTGGCGAGGTGGGGCCGCCCATGCACGGTGCTTGCCTGCGGCCCACGCGAGTGGGTAGCCGCCGGACGCCGTCGGGTGACGCCCGTCCGGGTAGGCTGCGCAGCGAGAAGCTCACTGCAAGAGGAAGCCTGGACGTTCGTCGGAGCCGGAGCACGCGACCGCGCGGTGCGCGCAAAGTACCGCATGGCCTGAGGCCGGGCACAGCCGTGCCCGATGTGCCACGAAGGGTTGCGCGAGCCCCCGGCCCCGCAGCTCTCGAGCGGACGACGTGCATGGGCGCGACCGCCCGGACCTCGACGAATTCGCCGGAACGCGTCAGACTAGAACACGTTTCACTTCTTCGAATCCTGCGCGCCCGAGCGGCACTACGCGCGGGAGATGCCCCCTGCCCGACCGCGGGCAGGCCACCCCCATGAGGACGCCATGTACATCGGCTACACGAAGGAACAGCAGGCGCTGCGCGACGAGCTCCGCGCCTACTACGCCGAGCTCCTGACCCCGGAGATCCAGGCGGAGCTCCACGAGGGACACGGCGTGGGCGAGACCATGCGCCACGTCGTCCGCCAGATGGGCAAGGACGGCTGGCTCGGCATCGGTTGGCCGAAGGAGTACGGCGGCCAGGGCCGATCGCAGATCGAGCAGTTCATCTTCTTCGACGAGTCGATGCGCTGCGGCGCGCCGGTGCCGATGCTGACGATCAACACCGTTGGCCCGACGCTGTACGCGAACGCCTCAGAGGAGATCAAGGCCGAGTTCCTGCCGAAGATCGTCGCCGGCGAGATCCACTTCTGCATCGGCTACACCGAGCCCAACGCCGGCACCGATCTCGCCTCGCTGACCACCCGCGCCGACCGCGACGGCGACGAGTACGTGATCAACGGCCAGAAGGTCTTCACGAGCCTCGCCAGCGACGCCGACTGCATCTGGCTCGCCGCGCGCACCGATCAGGACCAGAAGCACGGCGGCATCTCGATGTTCCTGGTGGACATGGACACGCCCGGCATCAAGGCCGAGCCGATGGATCTGATCTCGAGCCACAACATCTGCACGACGTTCTTCGACGACGTGCGGGTGCCGGCCTCGAGGCTCGTGGGCGGCGAGAACAACGGCTGGAAGCTCATCACGGGCCAGCTGAACCACGAGCGCGTGACGATCTGCTCGCCCGGCATGCTCGAGAAGAGCTACGAGGGCGTGGTCGAGTGGGCGAAGGGGACGAAGGGGCCCGACGGCCGGCGCGTGATCGACCAGGAATGGGTGCAGATGAACCTGGCCCGCGTTTCGGCCGGGCTCGAGTTCCTGCGCCTCATCAACTGGAAGGTCGCCTGGAGCGCCACGCAGGACAACCTGAAGGTCGAGGACGCCTCGACCACCAAGGTCTTCGGCACCGAGTTCTACGTCGAGGCGTTCCGCCTGCTGATGGAGATCATCGGCGAGCGCGCGGCGCTCTCGAAGGGAAGCACCGATGCGGTGCTCGATGGCTACATCGAGAACCTCTACCGGAGCCTCCTCATCCTCACCTTCGGCGGCGGCACCAACGAGATCCAGCGCGACCTGATCGGTCTGTTCGGTCTCGGCCTCCCCCGCGTACCGCGCTTCTAGCCGCGTCGGCAAAGGACACGTCATGGACTTCGCACTTTCGGAAGAGCAGGAAGCCTTCGGCGAGCTGGCGCGCCAGATCCTCGCGGACGGGTGCACGAAGGAACGCCTCATCGAGGTCGAGAAGAAGCGCGGCCCGCGCTTCGACGAGAAGCTCTACGCCGATCTCGCGAACGCGGGTCTGCTCGGCATCGCGGTGCCCGAGGAGCAAGGCGGCGCCGGACTCGGCTTCTTCGAGCTCGCGCTGATCGTCGAGCAGGTGGGAGCCCACGCCGCGCCCGTGCCCGTGCTCGAGACGCTGGTCATGGGCGCGGAGCCGATCCGCGCCTTCGGTAGCGAGGCACAGCAGAAGGCGCATCTCCCGGGCATCGCATCGGGCGAGCGCATCGTCACGGCGGCCCTCACCGAGGCGCTCTCCGACATCGAAGCGCCCCAGACGAAGGCCACGCCCAAGGACGGCGGCTACGCCCTCGACGGAGTGAAGACCTGCGTGCCCTGCGCGCAGATCGCCGACCTCGTGCTCGTGCCGGCGACGATCGGCGACGACGTCGCGATCTTCCTCGTCGATCCAAAGGCTTCGGGCGTCACGATCGAGCCCGTCGACACGACGAGCGGCCAGCCCGAGGCGCGCGTGAGCCTCGCCGCCGTGCAGGTCGCGGCCGACGATGTGCTCGGCTCGCCCGAAGAGGGGGCCCAGATCCTCGAGTCGATGCGCCTGCGCGCCACCGCGGCGTACTGCGCACTCGCGCTCGGCGTCTGCGAGACGGCACTCTCGCTCACGGCCGAGTACACGAAGGAGCGCAAGCAGTTCGGCTCGCCGATCGCGACGTTCCAGGCCGTGGGCCAGCGCATGGCCGACGCCTACGTCGACACCGAGGCGATCCGCTTGACGAGCTGGCAGGCGGCCTGGCGACTCGCCGAGGGGCTCGATGCCCGCGAAGCCGTCGCCAAGGCCAAGTACTGGGCGAGCTTCGGCGGCCAGCGCGTCGTTCACACCGCGGTGCACCAGCACGGCGGCATGGGTGTGGACCGCGACTACCCGCTCCACCGCTTCTTCCTCTACGAGAAGCAGCTCGAGCTCGCCCTCGGCGGCACCTCCGCCCAGCTCCGCCGCCTCGGGCGCATGATCGCCGACGGCGAGGCCTGAACACCTTGCCCGCGACACGCTGGCCGGACACGGCCAGCGTCGCGCCTGCCTCGCGAAACCCCGTGCGGGGACCTTTGCACCTCGGGTCCGCGCTTGCGCCTGCGCGAGCGTCTCGTTGAAGAGGTGGTGCTCGTCGCTCACCGGCTTCGGCGGATCGCGCTGTTGGAAGCTGCATGCGGGTCTTCGTGGGCGGTTCGGCCTCCGCTTCCGGGGGCCCGGCTGTACGGGATCGATCCGCCTCCGCTCGTTCGCCTCGCGCA
>CAYYSY010000014.1:0-28537 GCA_964474355.1 uncultured Spirochaetaceae bacterium
CCTGGCGGGGCAGAGCAAAGAACAGCGGAGCCGGTGGGGCATCTCCATGCTGGACCAGGGCGCCGGCCATGACCCAGTCGGCCTGGACGATGCCCGTTCCCCACTGCCACAGACCACTCAGGCGATAGCCCCCCTCCACCTTCGTGGCGGAGCCGCCCGAGATGTTCAACGAACCCGGAGCGAGCACGTACGAACGATCCGCGAAGATCTCGGACTGGAATGTCTCGGGGAAACCGCAGAACCAGAAGTTGTGCTCGATGTAGAAAGCCACGAGCCAACCCATCGATGCGTCGGCCCGCGAGAGCGTCAGCGTCACGTCGAAGAGCGCGTCGAGGTCGGCCTCGTGGCCGCCGTAGCACCGCGGGACCATGAGCGAGAAGAGGCCGCTCTCGCGAACGGCATCGATCACCTCGTCCAGCGGGCGCCGGGCGAGCTCAGCCTCACGTGCCTTGGCCCGCAAGAGCGGAGCGAGCTTCTCGGCGGCTTCGATCAGTGCTGCGGAATCCATCGCGGACTGCGTCATGTCGTGCTCCTTGGCTCGTCGATGGTGCGGGCGGATCACGAACGTCTCTTCGATTTCCGCGGAGCAGCGCTGCCGATCTCCGGAAGCTCGCCCCAGTTCTCCTTCACCGCATCGCGGAGGGCGTCGATCCGCCTCTTGCCCAGGCGCTTCTCGAGCTCGCGCTCCATGCCTCGAATGATCTCGACCGCATCCCGTCCGATGGCCTCGCCGGACGGCGGGAAGGTCAGAACCTTCCGTCGTCCATCCACGGGATCGGCCTCGAGGACGACGAGTCCGCGCTCGATCAACGACTTCGTCGCCTGGTTGATCGCCTGGCGTGAGACGCCGAGCGCGTGGGCGATGTCGACGGGACTCGTCATGCCCTGGTCGATGAAGACCATGATCTCGGATTCAGTGCGCGAGAGCGGCTGCCACCCCCGAGCGGCCAGATTCTCCTGGAGGCAGCGATCCATCCAGGTGAATGCCTGAAGCAGGCCCCACATGAGGTCGGCGCGCTGCGATTCCTCGGTCTTCGCCATGCGCGGCAGCTTGCCGCTGCCTCGAATTATTGTCAACGATATTGACTGTCAAGCGGCTAGACAATAGGCTCCCAGCCCGAGAGCGCAGGAGGGGATCCCAATGGAGAATCCGCAGAGCGGCACGACCGACTGACCCCGGAAACGAAGGAGCACCCCATGGGTCTCAGCAACGGCGTCCATCACCTGGCGATCGCCACCGCCGACATCAAGAAGCAGATCGAGTTCTTCAGCGACGTCCTCGGGATGGAGCTGGTCGCGCTGTACTGGATGCACGGCGTCGAAGGTGCCTGGCACGGCTTCGTGAAGCTGAACGACACCTGCTATCTGGCCTTCGTGCAGACGCCCGAGATCGCGAAGATCGAGCGTACGCTGGGCTTGACGCACGCCGGCAACGCGGGCAATCCGGTCGCCGGAGGCGCCATGCAGCACGTCGCCTTCAACGTCGACACCGAGGACGAGCTGCTCGCGCTCCGTGACCGGATCCGCTCGCGCGGCGTGACCGTGCTCGGTCCGATCGACCACGGAATGTGCAAATCGATGTACTTCGCCGGGCCGGAGGACCTCTCCCTCGAGATCGCGACGTCGGAGAAGGCCATCGACGGACGGGCCTGGATCGACCCGGAGGTCGTCGGCCTCGCGGGCATCTTCGAGGAGGAGCTCGAGCGGTATCGCAATCCGGCACCGTACGAAGGCGAGGGTGGTGCGGTTCCGCAGCCCCCGTTCGACCCCGAGAAGCCCTGGACGCGTGGCTACCCCGAAGCAGCGTACAAGGCGATGATTACGACGCCCGATGAGGTCATCCTCGAGCGAGCCAGCGAGACCGAGCCGCCGGTGAAGGTCGAAGCCTGAGCCGACGGCGGTCTCGATCGACCTCGAAGGTAGGACCGTGCTCGCCGCCTGGCGTCAGCTCAGCCCGCGAACGCGGGCGCGACCGCGCGCGCGTCGAGGTACTCGAAGAGGCGTTGGATCCGTCCATCCGCCGCATGGATCACGATGCAGACCGGGGCGGCGATCCCCTCACCCGACTGCGTTCGGCCGTGCAGCGTGTGGCGCTGGACGAAGCCGCCCGGGAAGAAGTCGCGCGCGTGGACCTCGTAGCGCAGCCCGGACACGCCGGACGTGAACCGATCGAGGAGCTCGAGGTTCTCGTCGCGCGTCTGAGTCCGTTGCGTGACGTTGTGCCAGACCTCGACCGCCGGGTCATAGATCTCGCCGACGCGCTCGAGGTCTCGCTCGGAGATCGCGGTGAAGAAGTCGTTCGCGAGCGCATCGAGCTGCGGTGCCTCCATCGATTCGTCCTTCCTAGAAGAAGAGTCCCAGCGTCGGGTAGTCGATGTCCGCCATGTCCATCACGATCTCGCGGTGTGCGATGCGGAAGCCCTCGTCGGTGCGGCGCAGCACGTCACGGCGGTAGCCCGCGTATAGAAAGCTCGCGCTGCCCGGCCGCGCGTAGAAGAGCTGGAAGTTGCTCGTGACGGCGAGCTGATCTTCGGCGACCTCGAGGATCTCGACGTTGCCGATGATGCGGCGCGTCCGTGCGGGCGGGTTCTCGGCCCACGAGTTGGGTGCGTACGAGCGCTGCACGCGCATCGCGAGGTAGGGATGGCTCTCGTCTCGAATCGGCAGGCCATCGGATTCGCGGCCTTCGAGCTCGCGCTCGATGCCGATCATCGATTCCTGCCCGCGCTCGGCGTTGTCGACGAGCGGGTTGGTGCGCGCCGGCATCACGTAGCGGATGTCCTCGGTGCACAGGGCGAACCAGGTCTGGTACTGGCGCCCGTCGAGAAGACGAGCCTCTTGGTAATAGAACTGCTCGACCTCGTGCTGGAGCTCGAGGGTGACGCTGCCGGGATCGCGTGCCATCACTGACCCTCCACTGCTTCGAGGTCGGCTCGCCAGCGCTTGAAGAAGTGGCGGGCGAACGCCTCGTTCGCGGTATTGCTCACGAGGCCGGGCATGTCGGGATGCGGCGCCTCTTCGCCTTCGCCGAGGCCGTAGAAGTAGGGGCGGTCGTCGGCGAAGTCGATGTTGCTGCCCAGGTACTGCTGCATCCACGCCTCCGAGTCCTCCTGCTCGACGATGCCGCCGGGCCCGAAGAACGAGGTGTGGTTGCTGCGAAGCACCTTCTTGACTGCGTCGGGCGCGTCGGCGGGCACGACGGCCCACGACCAGTACTCGACCTTACCGGGGCCGCGCGGGTGGCTCACCTTGAAGGCGCAGTTCGACCAGAGGAACGAAAGGTTGGGATAGACACCGAAGGTCAGGCCCTTGAATCGCGAGCGGATGGGGCCGACGCGCTCCTCCGCGCGGGCGTGGATCTCGCGCAGGTAGTCGTGCACCTCCGGTCCACCGAGCAGGGTCGCGAGGCCTTCGAAGCCCCACGCCATCTGCTCGACCGGCGAGTCCTCGGGCATCAGCCGAAACGTCGCACCGTGGCCGGCACCCGGGACGACGCTCAAGCCGTGGTCGACGATCTCCTGGTTGGCCGACGCGGGGATCACCGAAGCGTGCAGGAAGGGGCCGTGGTTCACGTCGCCGAGCTGATTCTCCATCGGGAGCTTCCAGTTGGCGTTGATCACCCAGCGCTGGGGCGCGCCGACGAACTCGATGCCTCGAGGGAACCGGTCGAAGAACGCGCCGAGGTAGTACTTCATGTCGCCGAGGTAGTCTTCGAGCGGCTCGATCTCTTCGTTGAAGCTGCCGAAGATCATCCCGTTCCAGATCTCGATGCGCGGGACCTTCTTCAGGCCGAGCTTGCTCTTGTCGGGCCGGTTCTTGACCTGGCGCTCCTGGGGAATCGCCTGGAGCTTGCCCGTCACGTCGAAGTTCCAGTTGTGATACGGGCAGACGAAGCTCTTCGCGTTGCCGTGGTCGGCCCGGCAGACGGGGAGACCCCGATGCGTGCAGCTGTTGATCGAGGCGTGGACCGCCTGGTCGGGGCCGCGCGCCACGATGATCGGCGTCTCGCACATGTAGGCCTGGACGAAGTCGCCCGGGCTCTCGAGCTGCGACTCGTGTGCGAGAAAGAGCCAGCTTCGTCCGAAGATGCCGCGCTTCTCGAGCTCGTAGATCTCTGGATCCGCCCAGGCTCGGCGGCTGATGAGGGTGGCGTCGTCGTTGACGACGTCGCAGATCTTCGACTTCATGGTGGTCTCCCAGGGCTGGACAGGAAACTATCAGGTGATAATTTCTCTGCAAGCCCCGGATCGGGGCCGATGAGGGGGCCGTCGATGGAGAGGTCGATGAAGGCCGCTGGTCGGATGGACCAGACGACGGGCGAGACGAAGCCGACCAAGGGTGAGCGCACCGCGGCGCGCATCCTCGACGCAGCCGAGGCGGTGTTCGCCGAGCACGGCTTCGAGGCTGCCTCGCTGCGCGAGATCGCGCGCCGGGCACAGATCCAGCAGCCGGGCCTCTACAACCACTTCGCGAGCAAGGGCGACCTCTACGCCGCAGTGCTCGATCGCGCGCTCACCCCGATGGCCTCGGCCATGGAGGAGCACATGCGCGAGGCCCGGCCGCGCGAGGTCCTCACGACGCTCCCGGCCGTCATGACCGACCACCTCCTCGAGCACCCGCAGATGGCCGCGCTCTTCCAGCAGGCCCTCCAGGACCACACCTCACCCGGGCAGGAGCTCATGCGGGAGTGGCTCGACCGGCTCCTGACTCAGGGCATCGACACGCTTCGCAGCTCGGCCGGCGGACCGGTCGACCGTGAAGACCTCGCGATCCAGGTCGTCGCGATGTTCAACCTGACGACGGGCTACTTCCTCTCGCAGCGTGCCTTCGAGAGCCTGGGCATGGTGGATCACACCGACCCCGCGAACGTCGCGCGGCAGAAGGCGCTGCTCGGTCGGATCGCGCGGGCGTTGGCGAAGAGCTGAGGTCTCGTTCTTCGCGGGCAGGTCACGCCCAGCGAATCACCCGCTCGAGACGTGAGCCATGGCGAGCATCGCCAGCACGTTTGCCGTGCCGTGGGCGAGCATCGGGGCCAGCAGCGAGCCGCTGCGACCGCGCAGCCATGCGAAGAGCAGGCCGGGCATGACGACCGCGAGGCGGGCAAGACTCAGGTCGACGACCACGTGGGCGAGCGCGAAGAACAGCGCCGATGCAGCAATGGGTAGCCACAGCACGCCCCCCGCTCGGAGCCCCTTCTGCGAGGCGATCTGCTCGAGGCGACCCTGGAGATACCCGCGGAAGAAGAGCTCTTCCGAGACTGCGATCACGACCAGCTGATAGACGATCCACTCCCACATGGGCACGTCGATGTGGGAGGGGGCGGTGTGCAGGGGCAGTCCCGCCCGCCCATAGAGCCAGAAGCCCCCGCCAAGCACGGGGACCAGGACGAGCGTAGTGAGTGCGTAGTAGCGGAGCCCCCGGACCAGTTCCGGCCCGGTCAGCCCGAGGTGCCGCGGAAGCCAGCGGTCTCGCGCCATGGGCAGCCAGGCCGCGAGAACCCAGACCATGGGGGCGAGAATCGATCTCCCCGGCGTCTCGTTCCACGTCATCCAGGCCACGGCGAACGTCGCGGCACAGAAGACGCCAAGCGGGCGCGCGATGGTCGCGGGGCCGACCGCCGGTCGGCTGGATCGCTCGCTCGTCATCTACGAACCCGAATCGAATCGACCCGCAACACCTGACATGTCGACAAGCGTTCGTCTGAGCAAGACCGAAGCGCCTGGCCTTCCCCCGACGAAGCCGCCGAAGGAGGAGAGCCTGTCCCCAACATGGCGCAGACTGCCTGCCGGTGCGGTCGGACGATGCTCCGGTCATCCACGCTATCTGTAGGCCGCCCAGAGGGCGAGCGCCATCGCGAACGCGATCAGCGAGACGGCACTCCACGTGGAGAGCGCTCTTTCCGAATCGGACATGGAGCAATCGCAGTCTACGCCTTCACCCTCGTCACCCTCTGAGGTATCGAGCCCGCCCACTCACGAGCAACATCTGCTCCACAGCACCCGTGTCCAGTGTCGTGAATCAGACAGAGGGAGGGTGCGTCCCGGGAACGGGCGAGTCGGTCCCGCGCTTCCTGGCACGCCTCGGGCGCGGCGCCGCCGACCGGTACCGCGGGTGCGACGCGGTGTTCAAGCCGCACGCGAGCCCTGCTTCACGGACTTCGAGGGTCTGCCGCTGACGCAGCAGCTCGCGTTGGCAGGTCGCCGTCGAGCGCGAGGGCACGCCGGCCTGGCGGAGTCTCGTGGCCGAACTGCCCGACCGAGTCGACGCACCGGCGAGCTCAGTCCCCGGATCGTCCCCGCGCGTCGGCCCTCACATGCCGCACGATCGGCGGCAACGTCTTCGCGAGATATCGCACCGACCCCGTGAAGCCGAGGATCCGCATCGCCGTGATGAGTCCGGCGCCCTGGACGATGGGCTGGCCGCAGGTCACCGTGTCCTGCCCCGTGAGCCAGAGGCCCCGGACCTTCGTGCGCGCGTCGAGGTGTCTGAGCACGTCCAGGTTCGTGAAGCGCTCGGGTGTCTGGTCGAGTCCGACGGCGCCGCCCTCGTCGGCCCCGAGGTAGTGCTGGATCGAGAGCGGGGTCGACACGTCGACGAGCTCGATGTGCCCCTCGAGCTGCGGATAGAAGCGCAGCAGGAGCTCGACGAGGCGATCGCCCCACTCGGCCTTGAGCGTCTTGTATTCCTGACCGCGCCGTCGAGTCTTGCGATCGGCGAACTTCTCGAACCACTCGAAGTCCGCCATGCAGAGGATCTGGCACGTCGTCTTGCCGGGGTAGGTGTCCGCGCCTTCGCCATCCTTGATGGACGGGAACGTCACCATGATCGGCGGATCGTGATCGGGGTTCAACGGATCGGACATGAAGTCGTCCACGGCTCCGAACATGTCGCCGTCGGGACGGGCCGGGTGATACCAGAGGTTGCTGCACGTGAGACCCAGCTCCTCCGCGGTGCCGCGCAGGCCAACGTTGGCCATGACGAAGCCACACGAGCTGCCCACCGATAGCCGCCTCGGGATCGAGAGCCGCTTCGTCACGTCGTCGCTGACGAGCTTGCCGAAGGTGTTGTGATAGCCGGCACTCGACACCACGTTCTTGCTGTGGATGATCGTCCCGTCGTCCATCTCGACGCCGATCACGCTGTCTGATTCGCGATCGACGAGGATCTCGCGAACGTTCGCGCGCACGAGCACTCGCCCACCGCCGGCCTCGATCACGGGCACCAGCTGCTTTGCGAGCGCGGTCGAGCCGCCGACCGGGTACGCGCCGCCTTCGATCGACAAGCCCCGTGCGACGCATGCACCCAATAGGAACGTCGCCCGCGATGGCGGTGCGCCCGTGTCGATCCACTGGCCGGCCAGCAGGGCGGCCAGGTTCGGATCGTCGGTGATCTCGTCGATCACCTCCTCGACGGTGCGGCCGGCGTAGCGCTGCCAGGTCTTGCCGAGCACGAAGCGGTGCCAGGGGCGTTGCAGCCAGGCGGGGAGCGCCCTCGAGAGCACGAAGAGCGGAAAGCGCTTCAGCACCTTCTCCGACACGCGCAGGTATTCGTCGATCTCTTCGCGATGCTCGGGGAAGCGCGCGTAGAGATCGGGAAGATGCGCCTCGTCGTGCTTGATCGCGAACGGCTCTGCGTCCCCGATGGCGATGCGATCGAAGGTGCCGTCGGGCTCGCCCATCCGCTCGAAGCGAAGGGGCATCTCGTCGCCGCCGACGGCCGCCCACATGAGATGGCCGCTGTAGGGCACGAGATAGTGCAGCCCGGAGTCGAACTTGAGGCCGCCCTTCAGCTGGAACATGTGGGTGCCGCCCCCGGCGACGTAGTGCTGCTCGAGCACCAGCACGCGCTGGCCCATGCGCGAGAGCACCGCGGCACAGCTGAGCCCGCTCATGCCGCTCCCGATCACGATGGTGTCGACGTCGTCGGGGATCTTGTCGACGTGATAGCGATCCGCGAGGGGTCCCTTCAACATCTGCTCTTCCATGTGTCCCCCCCCCCCAGTCGGCCCCGTCGACTCGGGGCGGCACCGAGTCTAGTGCGGTCGAGCCGCTCGAGCGGCGCCCGCGTGCGTGAAAGTCAGCCCGTCTTGGCGAGGTAACGCTTCAGCTCCAGCCGCGCGACCATCGCGCGGTGCACCTCGTCTGGCCCGTCGGCCAGTCGCAGCGCGCGGGCCATGCCCATCAGCCAGGTGAGCTCGCGGTCGGCCACGCCCTCGCCGCCGTGGATCTGGATTGCGGCGTCGACCACCTCCTGCAGCACGTTGGGGGCGACGACCTTGATGGCCGCGATGTCGGTGAGCGCGCCGAAGGTGCCGTGGGTGTCGAGCGCCCATGCCGCCTTCAGGGTGAGCAGCCGCGCCATGTCGATCGACATGCGGCTGTCGGCGATGATGTCGCGGTTGGCTCCCAGGTTGGCCAGCGGCTTGCCGAAGGCGACGCGGGCCACCGCCCGCTCGCACAAACGCTCGAGGGCGCGTTCGGCGGCGCCGATGGCGCGCATGCAGTGGTGGATGCGGCCCGGCCCGAGCCGCCCCTGGGCGATCTCGAAGCCGCGGCCCGGTCCGGCGATCACGGCATCGAGAGGCAGGCGCACGTCGTCGTAGGCGATCTCGGCGTGGCCATGGGGCTCACCCAGGTGACCGAATACCGGCACCATGCGCGTGATCGTCACGCCGGGCGTGTCGATGGGCACGAGCACCATCGAGTGGCGCGCGTGGCGGTCGGTGTTCGGGTCGGTGACGCCCATGAAGATCAGGAAGGCACAGCGCGGATCGCCGGCGCCGCTCGTCCACCACTTGACACCGTTGAGCACGATCTCGTCGCCCTTCACCTCGCAGGTGGCGCGCATGTTGGTGGCGTCACTCGAGGCGACGGCGGGCTCGGTCATGGAGAAGCCGGAACGGATCTCACCGTCGAGCAGCGGCTTCAGCCAGCGCTCCTTCTGCTCGTTGGAGCCGTACTTCACCAGCACCTCGGCGTTGCCCGTGTCCGGCGCGCTGCAGTTGAACACCTCCGGCGCCAGGAAGCTTCGCCCCGTGATCTCCGCGATCGGCGCGTAGTCACGGTTGTCCAGGCCGGCGCCGTACTCCTCGTCGGGGAGGAACAGGTTCCAGAGGCCCAGCTCCCGGGCCTCGGCCTTCAGCTCCTCGAGGACCGGCGGAATCTGCCACTTCGTCCAGTCGTCGGTGTGGACGAGCTGCTGCTCGTAGACGTCTTCGTTCGGGGTGACGCGTTCGCGGACGAAGCGCTCCACCTGCTCCATCACCATGCGCGCGCGCTCGCTGTGCTCGAAGTCCATGCCGGGCACCTCCGGTGGGGATGATCCCGGATCGGCGCGGCGCGCGCTCGGCCTGGTCCCGAAGCTCGCTGGACGGCATCCCGCCCACGGTCGAACGCCGAACGTCGACGCTGCAGCAGTAGCAGGCGGGGTGGAGCCCCGTGCTCGTCCGCGCGGCTAGCGCTCTCGCCCGCCCGCCCCGCTCATGGCATCTCGACGGTGAAGAGGTCGACCACGTCGGCGGGGTCGTTGGCGCCGGCGAGGTAGTCGGGGTTGCCCCGGGCGGTGAGTGTCAGCGTCGGGCCGCCGGGCCCATCGGTCACGTCGATGCGCGCATAGCTGAAGGCGTCGGGGGCCGAGCCGATCACCGATCCCGCACCGTTGCCGAGGTCGACGACGCCGTCGAAGAGCTGCAGGAACACGGGCAGCAGGTTCGCGGGCAGACCCAGATCATCGAGGATGCCGCCCACGGTCTGCCCGAACGTGGTCTGGCCGATGGGGCCGACGACGACCTCGGTGAGCTCCGGTCGTTGGATGGCCAGGTTGGTGTGGAAGTCGGTGGTCAGGACCAGGGTGCGGTCGGGGTCGAGGTTCGCCGCGACGAAGTCGAGCAGGTCCTGGCGCTCGGCGAGATAGCCCTCCCAGCGGTCATAGGGCGTGACGAAGAGAGAGGACAACGGGACGTTGTTGACGATGATCTTGAACGTCGCGTCCGATGCGAGCAGGGCAGCCTTCAGGTCGGCGAGCTGTGCCGCACCGAGCATCTCCCGACCGGGCGCCTCGAGCTCGTTTGCGACGCAGTCGGGGTCGCTCGGGAGCAGCAGCAGGCCGGCGGCGACGGGGCCGAGGACGGGATCGACCTGCACGATGAGCTGCTCGTCCTCGACGAAGGGCGAGAACAGGGTGTCGGGCGTCTCGGGGCCATCGGGCGTCGGGTCGGGGTTGCAGAAGCGCTCTTCGCTGCGGAACTGGCGTCCGTCCAGGAAGAACAGCTCGACGTGGCGGCCCCAGCGAACGTTGCGATCGATGCGATAGGGCGGCCCGGCTGCATTCGCCCGAACGGGCAGGTACTCGAAGAAGGCGCGCGCGCCGTTCTCGAACTGCACCGGGTCGACGGTCTCGCCGGCGTAGTCGTTGCGCACCTCGTGATCGTCCCAGCCCGAGAAGGTGCCCGTGGTGGCGAGCAGGGCCTGGAGGTGGGGGTCCTCACGCGTCAGCCGGTGCACCTCGCGGTACTCATCGAGGGTGAACGCGTCGGCGCCGCCGGGCAGGATGCCCGAGTCGGCGTAGATGGTGTCGCCGTAGTAGACGAAGAAGTCGGGGTCCTCTGCGGCGGCGGCGCTCAGGACATGGAAGTCGAGGCCGCGCGGTGCGGTGTAGCCGAGGTTCGAGTCGCCGGAGATGACGAAGCGCACGTCCGATGCGTCGTTGGGCTCGGGCGCGGTGCGGAAGGCGCCGGTCGCGCTCACGCCGCCCGGCGCTGAGAATCGGTAGTGATACTGTGTCGCTGACGCGAGGCCGCCCACGCGCAGCCGCGCCGTGAAGTCATCGCGCTCGAGCGCGGCGACCGCGCGGCGCCGCACGACATTCTCGAAGGCCGGGTCCGTCGCGACCTCGCACGACACGAGCACGACCGGAGGGCCCTCGTGCTTGGGCACGGCCCGCGTCCAGAGAATGGCCGAGTCGGTGCCGATCTCGAATGCGCCGACCCCGAGCTCGAAGTCGGCGGCGCAAGGCCCCATGCCGAGGCTCAGGACGAGGAGCAGGGGTGCAGAGATGGCGAGGATGCGGTGGCGTGACATCGAGAAGCCCTCCGATGGTCTTCGAGTCTGACATTCGACGACCATCCTATACCCGTGTCGCGAGAAAGTGTTGGCCCGATGCTTCCGATCCGAGCCGCGCCCGGAGGTGAGGGCGTACGACAGCTCGGCTGATTGGAATCGCGCGCAACATCAGGTGGTTGTGGGGGCAACGTCCAGCGCGGCGAAGCTCGACCGGCCGCCGGCGCCCCGAGCAGCTGGGTGGAAAAAGACTCTACGCCCCGCGCGCGGCTCAGCGCCTGGCCAGCCGCCGCCACGCCTCGGTGTCGCGCCCGGCGACGTGGGTCTTCGTGAGCTCCGCGGTCAGACAGCAGAACTCGAGCTGCAGGAAGTTCGGGTCGCGAAAGTAGATCGACTGACACCAGCCGTGGTCGACGATGCCACGCACCTGGACCCCTTTGGATTCGAGCTCTTCGCGCTTCGCGGCGAGCTCACTCGGAGACGCCACCGCGAAGGCGAAGTGGTAGACACCCGCGCCCAACCCGAGCCCGCGGTTGATGCCTGCATCGAAGTCCGGGCTCACACCTTCGACGTCGTTCAGCTCCATGAACGCGAAGAGCTCGCCTCCCCCCGCATCGAAGAACGCGTGACGCACCACGCCTCCATCGGGCGTCTCGATCATCTCGCAGACGACGGCCGGAAACCCGAGGACGTCTTCGTAGAACTCGATGGTGCGCTCCATGTCGTGCGTCGCTAGACCGACGTGATGCATGCCCTGGCTCATGAGTGCACTCCTCGTTGGGGTCGGAACCGTCGTCAGGTGATCGCCGACCCGTGCCGTCTTCGAATCCGCCGGGCGGCGGGGAGCTCCCGCGCCGATGTGAATGTACCGCTCCAGGGACGGACGATGTCCGATCCGGTCCCCGATCGCTGCGATCTGATCGTCCTGCGGCGCGTCTTCTCCTTGTATCGTCTGTGATGCGAGCGGGCAGCGCCGCTCGTCTGAATCGAAGGCAGGGACGACGATGAACTTCGGATTCACGGAAGAGCAGGACCTCCTGCGGCAGGAGGTCGCCAAGTTCTTCAGCGAGCGGTGCCCGATGGCGGAGGTGCGCCGGATCGCCGAGACGCCTTCGGGCTTCGATCGCGCGACCTGGGACGAGATGGGGAAGCTCGGTTGGCTCGGCCTGCTGGTGCCCGAAGCGCTCGGCGGAGCGGGCCTGGGCTGGGCCGACCTCGTGGTGCTCCTCGAAGAGGCGGGCCGCTCGCTTCACCCCTCTCCGCTGCTCGGCGCGATGCTGTCGATCGTGGCGATCCGCGAGCACGCCGATGCAGAGCAACAGCGTCGGTGGATGCCGGCGATGAGCGATGGCTCCGCGCTCCATGCCCTCGCGCTCCAGGAGGCGGGCGACCGCCTCGCACCCGAAGCGATTTCGCTCGCACCTTCGGAGCACGGCGGGCAGCTGCGCCTCACGGGTGAGAAGCTCTTCGTGCAGGATGCGCAGAGCGCCACGCACTTCATCGTGGCCGGTCGCAACGCTGGTGTGAGCGAGGGGGGCACCGACTACGCGCTCTACGTGGTCGATGCGAACGCCGACGGCGTCGAGGCGGTCGCGCAGCCGTGTATCGACGGCACCAAGCGGCTGGGCAAGCTCGTGCTTCGCGACGTCGCGGTGGGCGAAGCCGACACGGTCCCCGTCGCCGCCGACGCGATCGCTCGCCTCTACGACCAGGCCACCGCCGCCGTCACCGCCGAGGCGATCGGCGCCGCCGAGGCGGCGGTCGCGTTGACGTGCGAGTACGCGCGGACCCGCACCCAGTTCGGCTCGCCGATCGGGCGCTTCCAGGGCGTCAAGCATCCGCTGGCCGAGATGTACGTCGAGATCGAGAGCTTCAAGTCGATCCTCTACTACGCGGCGTGGTGCCTCGACGAGCAGCCGGACGACGTGCCGAAGCACGTCTCGATGGCCAAGGCGCTCGCGAGCGACGCCTTCTCGCGCATCGGGATCGACATCGTCCAGCTCCACGGTGCACTCGGCTACACGTGGGAGTACGACGCGCAGCTCTTCCTCAAACGATCGAAGTGGGTCAAGGCGATGTTCGGCGGGTCGGACTACCACTACTCGCGCGTCGCAGATCTGGGAGCGCTTTGATGGACTTCAACCTGACCGAAGAAGAAGAGGCCTTTCGCGACGAGATCCGCGCCACGCTCGACGAGCACCTTCCGCCGGAGGGTGAGCGCGACGACATGTTCCCGCTGCGCTGGCAGAAGCTGGCGCGTGAGAAGCGGTGGGTGGGCTTCAGCTGGCCTGCGGAGGTCGGCGGTGGCGGTGCGACGATCATGCAGCAGGCGATCCTGAAAGAAGAGCTCGCGACGCGGCGCGCGCCCGCGCTCGGCACCTGCATCATGGGGCTCGCGTGGGTGGGGCCCGCGCTCATCTCTTACGGGACCGAAGAGCAGAAGCAGAAGTTCATCCCCGACATCCTCGACAGCAAGTACCAGTGGTGCACGGGCTATTCGGAGCCGGCCGTAGGCTCGGACCTCGCGGCTCTGCAGTGCCGCGGCGTCCTCGACGGAGATCACTACGTCGTCACCGGCCAGAAGATCTGGACCTCGCTCGCGATGTGGGCGAAGTGGATGATCCTGCTCGTGCGCACGAGCGATGGCGGTGCATCGAAGCACGATGGCATCACCTGCCTGCTGGTCGAGATGGATTCGCCCGGCATCGACGTGCGCCCGATCCAGGACATGGGCGGCAAGTCGTTCTTCGCCGAGGTCTTCTTCGATGACGTGCGCGTGCCCGTCGAGAATCGACTCGGCAACGAAGGGGAAGGGTGGGGGATCACCGTCTCGGCGCTCGCCAACGAGCGGTCGGGCATCTCGGAGGTCACCGGTCTGACCCGCAAGCTCGAGGCGCTGAAGGAGATGGCTCGTGGGCTCGTCCGCGGTGGCCGGCCCGTGCTCGAAGACGAACGCGTGCGACGCAGGATCGCCGAGTTCGAGACCCGCATCACCGCCATGCGGTACAACGGGCTTCGCTATCTCACGATGCAGCTGAAGGGCGAGCCCCTGGGCAGCGAGACCTCGGTGAACAAGCTCCACGCCACCTTTCTCGAGCTTCACATGAACGAGTATGCGGTCGACCTGCAGGGAACGGCGGGCTGCCTCGTCGGGGGCTCGGACGAAGCGGTGGACGGCGGTCACTGGCAACGCCAGACCCTGGGCTGGGGCGTGCCCGTGATCGGCGGCGGCACCTCGAGCATCCAGAAGAACATCATCGCCGAGCGGATCCTCGATCTGCCCAGAGACTGAGGTTGCGCGCGGCCTTCGAGGCCGCGTCTCGCTCTGGCCGGTCTGCTGGGCGTCCATCGCGCCCGAGAGGCGCGGCGCGCCCCCGTAGCTTGAAACCTTCCGCGAGAAGGTGGATTCTGGGGTGCCCCGCCCGGGCAGGCCCATCGGCCCCCCGTGAAGATCGGAGCCCCCCATGGCCCAGCCGCGCCAACCTCGAGCGATGGAGTTCGACGACTACATGAGCGCCGCCGATGCGCTCATGTGGCACATCGAGGCCGATCCGATCCTGCGCTCGACGATCCTCACGATCTGGCTCCTCGACCGCGCGCCTGCCCTCGAGCGCTTCGACTCGAAGGCCGAGCGCGCCACGAGTCTCATCCCGCGGCTGCGGCAGCGCGTCGTCAGCGACCCGATCGGTCTCGCGCCGCCGCGCTGGGAGGACGACCCGTACTTCGATCTGCGCTTCCACGTCCGGCACCACATGCTCGGACCGGACGCCGGTGACCGCGAGCTGCTCGATCTGGCCGAGCCCCTCGCGATGCAGGCGTTCGACAAGGACCGCCCGCTCTGGGAGCTGCACCTGGTCGAGGGCCTCGAGGGCGGCCGCTGCGCGGTGATGATGAAGCTTCACCACGCGATCTCCGACGGCGTCGGGCTCGTCAAGATGACCGAGTGCCTGATCGAGCACGGCCCCGACGACGACTTCGCCGCCGAGCCCCTGGCAAGGGTGGCGCCGAGCGCGCCCGCGCCTTCGGGCCTGCTGGACGGCGTGCGTCGGTCGCTGGCGCATCGTGCGCGCACGGGCGCCGAGCGATTTCGCCGCGTGTCGAGCACGATGGCGCGCGAGGCGGGCTCGGCACTGCTGCACCCGCTCGAGCGTGCGCGCGAGGCCGCGAACGTGCTCGACTCGGCGGGACGGCTGTTGAGCCCGGCCTCCGAGCCGCTGTCACCGATCATGCGCGAGCGCTCGCCCGGCGTGCGCTTCGACGCGCTGCACGTCGCACTCGACGACCTGAAGCGCGCCGGTCGAAAGGTGGACGGCACGATCAACGACGCCTTCGTCGCGAGCGTGGCCGGCGGCCTCGCTCGCTACCACGCCGAGATGGGTGCCCCGACCGAGACGCTCCGCATGCTCATGCCGGTGAACGTGCGCGGAGGAGAGGATGCCGATCGCGCGGGCAATCAGTTCGCACCCGTGCGGTTCGAGCTGCCGGTGGGCATCGAGGGCGCGGCGGAGCGCGTGCGCGCCATCGGCCGGATCTGCCGCGCGCAGCGCGACGAGCCAGCGCTGCCCTGGCTCGACGAGATCGCGAGCGTGCTCGGTGCGCTGCCGCCGTCGCTCACGATGGATCTCTTCGGCGCGATGCAGAAGACCACCGACTTCACGACGAGCAACGTGCCCGGTCCGCGACGCCCGGTGTGGATGAGTGGTGCGCGCATCGTGGGCTTCATGCCTTTCGGCCCGCTGGCGGGTGCGGCCGTGAACGTGACCGCCTTCAGCTACGACGGTGAGATGCAGATCGGCATCAACGCCGATCCGGCCGCCGTGGCCGAGCCCGGGCGGCTCGTCGCGTGCCTGAAGCGGGGCTTCGACGAGGTGCTCGCCCTCGCGCACACCGAAGGCCGGGCTGCTTGAGCGCTTCGCTGGCGTGACAGCGACGCCGATCGGCTAGCCTCGTCTGCATGGCTGATTCGCAGACGCTCGACGTCCCCAACTTCGGTGCATTGCTCGGGTCGTACATCGGGCAGGTGCCCGCGGCCTCGGTGCCGCGATTTCTCGCGCGCCTCGAGCGCGGCGCCGCCGATCGGTATCGCGGATGGGCCGCTGCGCTGCCCGAGCACGCCGAGCTGCTGCTCTCGTGCGCGGCGAGCGAAGAGCAGATCGCCATTCGAGCCGAGGCGATCTTCCCCGCCATCCCCGATGACCTCGCCGCCATCGAAGAGGCGCTGCCCGGCGCGCGGGACACCTACTTCGCGGTGTTCGAGGGGCTGCCCGTGAGGCAGCAGCTCGCGCTGCAGGCCGCTGCGGAGCGACAGGGCTCGATGGCCTGGCAGGGTCTCAAGCGCGACGACATGCCCCCGGCGCAGCTCGACGAGCTCGACGCCTTGACCGCGCTCGAGATCCAGAGCGCCGAGCAGGTCGAAGCGCTCGTGGCGCAGCTGCCCGACTAGAGCCACGCCTCGACAGGAGCTGGACACATGATCATCGTCACCGCCCGGCTCGTGTTCGAGACCAGGGAGAACCGCGACCGCGCCGCCGAGAGCAGCAGCCAGGTACAGGCCGCCACGCGGGCCGAAGAGCCCGGGTGCGTCGCGTACTGCTTTGCGCCCGATCCGGCGGTGCCCACCGAGATGCAGGTCTTCGAGCTCTGGCAGGACACCGCGTCACTCGAGGCGCACTTCACGCACCCGAACTACGCCGCCATGGTGAAGGCACTCGCGGGCGCCGGGGGCTTGCTCGACTCGATCAACCGCCTCTACGTCGCCGACGATCGCGGGCCGGTCTACGGCGAAGACGGCAGGCTTCGCATCGACGCGCTCGCTTGAGCGAGCGCCTGCATTGGGTTCGCTGAGGTGCTCTGGCGGGTGCTTCAGACGATTCGCCGAGACGCGCTGCGCCGCAAGGCGGCGGCCAATCCGAGCGAAGAGAGAGCGATGGCCAGGAGTGCCCGAGTGGGCGCCGTCGCGAGCGGCACCGACGGGACCCCGACGGCGATTTCGACGTCCGTCGGCTCGGACAGCCCCGGGACGACGACCTCGACCGAGCTTCCATCGAGGTTGGCCCGAGTGATCTCGCCGGTGAATGGCGACGTCCAGTAGAGCTTTCGTCCCACCTCGTCGATCGCGATGCCGGGAGAGAATCCCACGCCGGGCGCCACGGTGATCACTCCGCCACCGCTCACGTTCGCGCGCTTGATGCTGCCGCCCTCGAGCTGCGACGACCAGTAGACGTGGCCCCCGACGCCGTCGATCTCCAGGTCACCGATCGTCCCCGTATCCGCGAAGTCGGCCGCGACCACGACGCCCGCCATGTCGAGGTCTCCGCAGACGATGCCGGCACTGACCAGGCAGCTCGCATCGAGGTCGTGAGAGATCGCGACGCCCCCGTTCACGTAGGACCAGAGTGTTGCCCCTGCCGCGGCATCGAGATCGCTGCGGATCAACTCGGAGGAGAGCGTCGCCAGCGTGACGCGGTAGAGCGTGCCGGCCGCCGAGTCGACGGCGAGCCCCTGAAGCAGCTCGGTCTCGCTCGAGAGGGAGTCGGGCACGCCGCCTCCGAGCGGCACGCGCCTGAGCCCTCTCGCGGGGCCCGGTGATCCGCCCACGAAGTAGTAGGCGCGCTGGAGCGTCGAATCGATGGCCAGGATGAGGTGGTGGTTGTTGACGTTGGTCGCGAGCGCGACGACGTCGGTGACGCCCGAGCCGTCGAGTGCCGCACTCTGGATCTTCCTCGTCCCGTCGTCGATCCAGACGAGTCGATCAGCCGTCGCTTGCCCCACGTATGCGAACGTCAGCAGGAGCCAGCTCGACAGAAAGAGGACGGCAGATTTCATGCGTTCCACGATCGACGTGTGAGCGAGGGATGTCAATGTCATTCGTCGTAGGCGACCGGCTCGTCTTGACCGTGCGGCCGACACGACCGAGAGCGCATGGGTCGTTCGATTGATATCGCTGATTCGAGATGTAGGGGAGGTGACCCGCGAAGTCGTCCCGCCTCATCCGGGCGAGCGTCCGGGTCTCGCGAGGCCCCAACGCAAAGCGGGGGACCGGCTCGCGCCGATCCCCCGCTCGTCGTTCGATCCTGTCTCTGGCGTCAGCTCGCCGAGTTGCTCTCGAGGATGTGGACGCCGCAGGCCGAGGCCAGGCCGATCACGTGGGCCATGCCGACCTTCGCGCCCTCGATCTGGCGCGGACCCGCCTCACCGCGAAGGTGATGGCAGATCTCCCAGATGTTGGCGATGCCGGTGGCCGCGATCGGGTGGCCCTTCGACTGAAGGCCGCCCGAGACGTTGACCGGCAGGCGGCCGTCGCGATACGGCGCGCCGCTCTTGAAGAAGTCGACGGCGCCGCCTTCTTCGCAGAGCATCAGGTTGTCGTAGTGCACGAGCTCGGCCGTAGCGAAGCAGTCGTGCAGCTCGACGAGGTTCAGATCCTCCGGCCCGATGCCCGCCTGCTCGTACGCCTGCGTGGCGGCCTGGCGCGTGAGCGTGTTCACGTCGGGCAGCACCTGACACGCCTCCTGGTACGGATCGCTCGTCAGCACCGAGGCCGAGACCTTCACCGCACGGCGCTGCTGCTCCTGCGAGAGCGTGGCGAGCTTGGAGCCGCTCACCACCACTGCGGCGGCGGCGCCGTCGCAGTTGGCCGAGCACATCGGCCGCGTGTTCGGGTAGGCGATCATGATGTCGTTCATGATCTCCTCGAGGCTCATCGCCTTCGTGTACGCAGCGAGCGGGTTGAGCGTCGAGTGCCCGTGGTTCTTCTCCGAGATCTTCGCGAAGAGCTCGAAGTTCGCCCCGCCGTACTTGTGGCCGTACTCCTGGCCTATCTGCGCGAACACGCCCGGCATGATCTCGGTGCCGATGCGGCCGTCTACGCCGGCGACGGCGCCGAAGCGGCCCTTGCGCTCCCAGCTGTCACCGTCGGTCTTGGCCGTGCCGCCGGCGAGCAGACCCGCGCCGGCGAGCTTCTCGACCCCGACCGCGAGGCCGAAGTCGCTCTCGCCGGCCTTGACCGACATGATCGCGACGCGCAGCGCCGTGGCGCCCGTCGCGCAGGCGTTCGACACGTTGTAGGCGGGGATGCCCGTCTGACCGCACTGCTTCTGGATGACCTGCGCGATCGGCATCGGGCCACCCATGAGGTTGCCGGCGGCAATGATGCCCATGTCCTTCATCGTGACGCCGGCGTCTTTCAGTGCGGCAAGCGTGGCCTCCGACGCGAGGTCGGGCACGTCGAGCTCCTTGTGCTTGCCGAATTTGGTCATGTTGATGCCGAGGATGTAGACGTCGTTCGAGCCCATCTGCGTTCTCCTGGTTGATTCGTCTTGGGGGTTGGTCGAGTGCGCCGGGCTCTAGGCCGCGGGCTCGAATGCAAAGTTGACGGCCTCGACGCCCTGGCCGTCGGTGCCGACCGACACCGTCGTGAGCTTCACGGGCATGCCGAGCTTCACGTGGTCGGGCGAAGGCTCGACGTTCACGATGTTCCCGCGAACGCTGGTGCCGCCGCAGTCGACGATGCCGGCCACGAAGGGCACCGGGATGCCCGGCGCCGCAAAGGCCACGATGGTGAACGTGCGGAGCTCGCCGGTGGTCGGGATGGCGACCTTCTTGAACTCGGTGCCCGAGCAGCTGGCGCACGCGTTGCGTCGATCGAAGAAGCGGGCACCACAGCTGGTGCACTCGTTCGCTTCGAGGTGGGGGTCGTCGCCGAGCACGAGGTAGTCGACGAAGGGGATCTGTTCTGCCACGGGGGGTCTCCTTGGGGTTCCTCCGACGGACCGCCGTGGCGGGCCCGGAGCTGATCAGTGGGGATAGTGAATTTCGATCGATTCTGCCCGTCTGCCGGCTCGGCGCGGCAGTCAGGCCGCCGCGGTGGGGCAGGAAGCCCCTCTCGACGAGTGTCGGCGGTCACATCGTGGGGCGCGCGCGTGACGAGAAGAAGGGTGGAGGGCGCACCACGGGGTGCGGCCGAGACCGAGACGGTCGCCGCAGGGCGACACGCCATCGACGGAGGGGATCATGGCACTGAAGGGACTCGTGGCACGGGGGATGGAAGGGGCAAGAGGTTCGATGATGCGGGCGGAGTCGAGCGCCGACGTCGGCAGCGGGCAGAGCGACGATGCACCGCGGCTGACCATGACGCAGGCGCCGGCGCCGCGAACGGTGGCTCCCGCGACGAGCGTCGACTCGACCACCGAGCTCGAGGGCCGGCTTCGGTGCAGCGAGACGCTCCGGATCGACGGTCGCATCGTCGGCGAGATCGAGTGCGACAAGGCCGTCATCATCGGGCAGGGGGGCTGCGTACACGCCTGCATCGAAGCGGACGAGGTGCACGTCGCCGGAATCGTCGAGGGCGACATCACGGCCCGCCGCAAGGTCACACTCGACCGCACGGCCGTCGTCGTCGGCGACCTGACCACCCCGGGCATCGTGATCGAAGAGGGCGCGAAGCTGAAGGGCCGCATCCTCATCGGCTCCGACGCCGAGGCAGAGGATGTCGTGGCAAAGGCGAAGTCGGAGAAGCGCGGCGCTTCGGCGACCACCGGCGGCGACGCGAGCTCCGCGAGCGAGACGAAGAAGGCGCCGAAGAAGTCCACCGTGTCGCCTGCGCCGTCGAAGACGGGCGCCGAAACGAAGAACGAGCCCATCGCAGCGGCCAGCGCCTAGGCGTCTGGCAGCGCGGCAGCGAGTCGCGCATGGAACGATCGACGAGCCCGTTCGCGAGAGCATCGCTCTCGCGGGCGGGCTCGTGTCATTTCTCCCGACAGCCCGTGCGCAGCTAGGAACGCCCGAGCAGCCAGCGGAGCCACGACGTCGGCTTCTGCTCGGCGCGCGCCGCCAGCCCCTGCTCGACGAGCAGATCGATCTGCTTGGCGACCTCCTCGCGCGCCGCGAAGAGTGCAGAGTCGGTGGTCGAGCCGTGGGTGAGCTCGGCGACATCGATCGGTTTGCCGTAGCTGACGTGGATCGGAACCGGCTTGGGGATGACCGAGAGCCCCATCCCGCGCACCAGGGGCGGCAGCTCGTCGCGGCCTCGCGCGAAGCGGTCGAGGAAGCCCGAGCGATGGAGCCAGCGGCCGACCAGCGTGTCCATGTAGTCGTCGGCGTCGGCGATGACATCGAAGCAGTCGTCGCCGCCTGCGACGCCGACCGGGGTGATCGTGTAGTTCATCTCGACGGCGAGGCGCACGAAGCCGACGCGCTCCTTCCAGACGAGCCGGTAGTTCTCGTTGCGCTTCTTCATCACCTCGCGCGCACCGCCCGGGAAGACGACGATGCTCTGGCGGGCGCGCAGGAGTCCGCGCACCAGCTCGCGGTCGCCAATGACGGCGCCCAGCGAGGTCACGAAGTCGCGAAAGAGCGGCACCTTGAAGTGCATCCGATCGGCGAGCCCGCGCGGGACCTCACCGACGGTGTCGTAGATGCCGATCATGAGCACGGGATCGGCCAGCGAGTAGCGCGAGTGGTTCGCGACGTACATCGTCGGCCGCGATGCGTCGAGGTTCTCGGTGCCGTGAAAGGTCGGCGAGAAGTAGAAGCGGA
The DNA here is from genome assembly GCA_964474355.1 of uncultured Spirochaetaceae bacterium. GTDB lineage: Bacteria > Myxococcota_A > UBA9160 > UBA9160 > UBA4427 > CAYYSY01. Next base: position 21,594 of record CAYYSY010000014.1, read on the forward strand.
ACAGCGAGAGGAAGCGCTCGGTCGCCTCCTTCGAGGGCTGCTCCCACGAGAGCACCTTCTCGAGCTCTTCGTATTCCGATTCCGACATGGCGGCCTCCTTGCAGCCGCGGGGGCAGGGCCTCCGGAGACTCTAGCAAGCGCGGCCGCGGTCGATGGCATCAGCGTGGGGGGGCCGCTGCCCGGAGTCCCGAGCGACCTGCGGCTTTACGCAGCCAGGAGCTGGCGGGCCCGATCGCACGCGAGCTCGGTCAGCACGGGCAGCAGGGCATACAGGTCGACCTCGGGGCGGTCGTTCAGCCACCCCAGCGAAGCGAGCATGCGCACGACCACGAACATCGGGAGGAGTGCGAGGTCCTCCTCCCCGATCTCGCGCCGCGACCGGTAGCCGGCCAGGAGCGCGTCGCGGATGCGCTCGTAGTGCTCGCTGGTCACGTAGTCGAAGAGCACCACGGCCATGTCGTACTGGTGCCAGCCGAAGCCCGCGTCGTCGAAGTCGATGACATGCACGCTCTCGTCCCGGACGAGGACGTTGGCCGAGCGCAGGTCGGCATGGATGAGGCTCCAGGTGGAGCGCTTCGTGCCGTACGCGGACAGCTGAGCGTGGATCCGCGCGCGCGCCTCGGTCAGGGTCCCGCGCTGCTCAGGCGAGAGCCCCGGGATCTCCCAGAAGCGGCCCCACCAGGGGCTCTCGCCCATGAACCCGTCCGCATCGAGCGCGTGACGCTGGAAGTGCGGGGGCGGCTGCCACGCCGAGGCCTGGTCGTGCATCTTCGCCATCAGGCAGCCGAGTCGTTCGAAGTGGAGATCACGGCTGGCGTCGTCGGGAGCCGCTTCGATCATCTCCGTGAGCGGTACACCCTCGAACCACGGGACGAGACCTACGTGCCGCGTCTGGTCGGTGCCGGGGACGCCCACCACGGCGTAGTGGTCGCCCGCCTGCGTCGGCACCGCCATGGGGGCGCCGATGCCCGCGGCGTTCAGCGCCGCCGTCCAGATCGGCTCCGACTCGAGCTCGGCCAGGGTGTGGTAGCCCGGGCGATGGACGCGGAGGGCGTAGGCCTTGCCGTCGCGTGTGTCGACGCGGAACACCACGTTCTCGCTTCGCGAGATCAGCTCCGTCTTCGTCTCGCCCAGCCTCCATTCGGGAAGCGCCCGCTCGGCGACGGCGCGGATCACGTCGTCGGAGTACTCCATGGCTCAGCCGACCTCTCGCACGGTCTCTTCGAATGCGGCCAGGAAGGCGTCGGCGTGCTCGCGCTCGAAGACCAGGGGCGGACGCAGCTTCAGTACGTTGAAGAACGCGCCTGCGCTGCTCGTCAGGAACCCCTTGTCCTTCAGGCGGTTCACCACGCGCGACGCACCCTTCGGGTCGGGCGTCTTCGTCTCGCGGTCGTCGACCCATTCGACTCCGATGAAGAGGCCGTGGCCTCGCACGTCTCCGATGGCCTCGCACTCGATCTCGCGAAGGCGATCGAGCATGTAGGCGCCGACCTCCCCGACTCGCTCCTGCAGCTTCTCCGTCTCGATCACGTCGAGCACTGCTGCCCCGGCCGCGGCCTGGAGTGGGCTGGCGGCGAAGGTGTTGAAGTAGCCGGTGCCCTTGCGGAACGCGTCGACCAGATCTGCCCGAGCCACGGCCCCCGCCACCGGGAGCCCATTGCCCATGGGCTTGCCGAGCGTCGCGATGTCGGGCACGAAGCCGTTGGTCTCGTAGCCCCACCAGTTGCCGCTTCGGCAGAACCCGACCTGGACCTCGTCGGCGATGACGAGGCCGCCGGCGTCGCGCACCAGCTCTGCGGCGCGGGCCATGTAGCCGTTCGGCACGTCGGGGAGGCCCTCGTTCGCGAACAAGGAGCAGACCAGCATGCACGCCAGCGGGACGCCCTCGGCGCGGAAGCTCTCGATCGCGGCCTCGACGTCGGACAGATAGAGATCGGCCAGCTCGGTGGCCGACCGGCCGTCCTCGATGGGCCGGTAGGTCTGCGGAAAGCGGACCGAGCGGATCTCGGGGTCGCTTCGCCCGCCCGCCCAGGTGAGCTTGCTGACCAGGGCCGAGTTGCCGTGGTAGCCGCGGTCCGTGCAGATGATGCCGCGACCGCGAGTGGCGATGCGGGCCATCGCGATCGCGACCTCGTTCGCCTCGGTGCCGGTGCAGGTGAAGACGACTCGTTCGAGGGAGGGGGCGTGCTTGTCGACGAGGCGCTCCGCGTACGCGAGGACGCCCTCGTGCAGGTAGCGGCTGTGGACGTTCAGCGTCGCGGCCTGCTGCCGCATCGACTCCACCACGTGGGGATGCGCGTGCCCGACACAGGGCACGTTGTTGTACATGTCCACGTAGCGACGACCGTCGGCATCGAAGAGGAAGACGCCCTCACCGCGCACGATGTGGAGCGGCTCTTCATAGAAGAGCGGCGCCCCCACGCCCAGGACACGTTCGCGGCGTGCGATCAGGTCCTTCGTCTCGTCCGTCATTCGTTCTCCTGCGCGGTGGTCAGGACCGTGTCGCCGTCGAAGAGCCAGGACGCAACGTAACTCACGTCGTCGCGCCCGAGCATGCGACCCGCCGGTACCCTCCGCGCACCGCCGGCTCGGGCGTGAAGCGGTCGGCTGCGCCCGGAGGCAGGTGCTCGTGGCTGCCGACGATGAGGGCGCCGCGCGGGACGAGCGCATCGGCGAGGCGGCCCGCCACGTCGCACTGTGTCGCCTCGTCGAAGTAGGTGAATGCGACGTTCCGACACAGGATGAGATCGAAGGGGACGCGGTCGGCGGGTGCGCCCCGGCGGACGTCCTCGAGACGGAGCTCGACGCCGGTGCGAAGCTCTGCCCGCAGCCGCTCGTGATCATCAGAGGGCTCGAACGCGCGCGCGCGCAGCTCGGCGGGCAGCTCCTTCAGGCTGCTGCTCTTGTACACGGCCAGGCGGGCCCGCTCGAGCAGGCCGGTGTCCACGTCGGTGGCGACGACGCGCAGCTCGAGCTCGGGGAATCGGGGCGCCAGCTCGAGCTGCCAGAGCAGCGCGAGCGTCCAGGGCTCCTCGCCCGAGGCGCAGCCGGCGCTCCAGGCACGCAGCTCGGTGTCGCCGCGGTCGCGGGCCAGGGTCGCGAGCTCGGGGAGGAGATCGTCGCGCAGCGCCTCGAACACGCCGCGATCGCGCCAGAACCGCGAGATCGTGACCCGGCACAGACCGTCGAGCACGGCCCACTCGGCCGGGTCGCGCTCGAGCTTCTCTCTATAGGCGTCGAGCGAGTCGAGCCCGAGCTCGCGCAGGCGGCGGTGGAGGCGGCGGCAGACCTGGCGGCGGACGTTGCGGAAGCCCTTCCAACGCAGGCCCAGCCGGGGCAGGACCTCCTGGAGAAAGGCGATGCAGTCGACGTCGCGCATGGGGCCCATGTTGCACCGGCCCGCTCGACCGCGCGAGAATGACCGTCCCTGCTCGCGTTCGAGCGCGACGCGGCGCCGCCGTGGGCAGCCAGGGGTAGGGAGCAGGGCTTGGGCGAGACCGTGCGTGTCATCGTGCTGGGGACCGGCCAGATGGGGTCGGCGATCGCCGAGCTGCTGCTCGAGAAGCCCGGCCTCGAGCTGGTGGGCGCCTTCGGTCGGAGGCGCGAGCGGGCGGGCACCGACCTCGGCCTCGCGCTGGGTCGCGCCGAGCCGCTGGGCCTCGCCGTCGAGTCCGACCTCGCGACCGTGCTGGAGCGCACCCGCCCCTCGGTGGCGATCCAGGCCACGTGCTCGAGACTCGCGGACGCCGAGGGCGAGATCGCGCTCTGCCTGTCTCATGGAGTGCACCTGATCTCGATCGCCGAGGAGATGGCCTGGCCGGCCGCGTCTTCGCCGGAGCGCGCCGCGCGCCTCGATGCGCTGGCGCGAGAGCACGGCGTGGTTGCGATCGGCACCGGCGTGAACCCGGGCTTCGTGCTCGACCTGCTCGTCGTGACACTCACGGGTGTCTGCTCACGAGTCGATGCGATCCGCGCGCGGCGCGTGAACGACCTCGCCCCCTACGGTCCGACGGTGCTGCGAAGCCAGGGCGTGGGCCTCACGCCCGAAGCCTTTCGAGCGGCCGTGGCCGACGGCACGGTGGTCGGTCACGTGGGGTTCCGCGAGTCGATCGCGATGGTCGCGTCGGCTCTCGGCTGGCAGCTCGAGCGCGTCGACGAGACGCGCGAGCCGATCGTGTCGTCGGTCCACCGCGAGACGCAGCACGCGACGGTCGAGCCCGGCCAGGTGGCGGGCTGCCTGCACCGCGCGGTGGGCTTCGTCGACGGGCGTCCGGCGATCGAGCTCGAGCACCCGCAGCAGATCCGTCCGGAGGCGGAGGGCGTCGTGACGGCGGACGTCATCGAGATCAGCGGAGTGCCCGACGTGCGTCTCGAGGGCAGCCCGGAGATTCCGGGCGGCGTGGCGACGGCGGCGCTGGCGGTGAACCTCGTGCCGCGTGTGCTCTCGGCCGAGCCGGGCCTGCGGTCGATGATCGAGCTTCCACCGGCGGCGGCGATCCCGAGCGGAGCCAGGCATGGCTGACGAGACGAGCGAGCGCGTTGTGGGGCGCGTGGCGCGCGGCACCTGGGTCGAGCTGCACCGCGTGGTGTTGGCGCCCGGCGAGCGCGCGCCGCAGGTGCCCGAGGAGACTCAGCGGGTGCCGCTCGAGCTGCGCGTCAAGGGTCTGCTCACCAGCGACGCCGCGCCGGGCGAAGAGGCCGAGATCGAGACCGCCGCGGGCCGCCGGCTGCGGGGCACGCTCGATCGCGTGCTGCCCGCCTACGAGCACGGCTTCGGTCCGCCGGTGCCGGAGCTCCTCGAGGTGGGTGCGGAGCTACGCGCGATCCTGCGCGGCGAGGACCCCGAGCGATGACCGCGGGCGAATCCTACGCCGAGGTGATGGCGCGCCGCGACGAGATCGTGCACCGGTCGATCGGCATCGACTATGGCGCCTACGCCACGGGCACGCTGGCCTTCGACTACGAACGACTGCTGGCGGACACCGGCTACGACATCCCTGCGGTCGCCGCGATCCAGGCACGCACGGCCGTGGGCCGCACGCCGCTCGTCGAGCTCGAGAGACTGACGCGGCTCGTCCGCACCACGGCGCCCGCCGGCAAGGGCGCGCGCATCTTCGTGAAGGACGAGGCGGCGAACCCATCGGGCTCGTTCAAGGATCGGCGCGCCTCGCTCTCGGTGCACGAGGCGCGCGAGCGTGGCTTCCCGGGCGTGGCCGCCGCGACCAGCGGCAACTACGGCGCTGCCATCGCGTCGCAGGCCGCAAAGGCGGGGCTTCGTTGCATCGTGGTGCAGGAGGCCTTCGACTCGGCCGGCATCGCCCAGCCCGAGATCGCCGAGAAGACGCGCGCCTGCGAGGCCTACGGCGCGGAGGTGCTGCGCCTCTCCGTCGGTCCGGAGCTCTTCTACGTGTTCCTGCGCGTGCTCGAGGAGACGGGCTTCTTCAACGCGTCGCTCTACACGCCCTACTCGATCCTCGGGATCGAGACGCTGGGGTGCGAGCTCGCCGAGGAGATGCGGGAGCGCACCGGCCGCTTCCCCGATGTCGTGGTCACGACGCACGCGGGCGGCGGCAACGTCACGGGCACCGCTCGTGGACTCGCCGCGGCCGGCGCCGACGCCACGACGATGGTGGCGGCGAGCGTCGACCTCTCGGGCCTTCACATGGCCTCGGACCGCGACTTCAACCGCAAGTCGTTCACCACCGGCCATACGGGGTTCTCGATCCCGTTCACCACCTGGCCCGATCGCGCCGACGTCCCGCGCAACGCCGCGCGCGCGCTCCGCTACATGGATCGCTTCGTGACCGTCACCCAGGGCGAGGTCTTCTACGCGACCCAGGCCCTGGCCGAGCTCGAGGGGATGGAGCGCGGCCCGGCGGGCAACACGTCGCTGGCCGCCGCGCTCGCGCTCGCACGCGAGCTCGACCGCGACGCGACGCTCGTCGTGCAGGAGACCGAGTACACGGGCGCGGGCAAGCATCCGCTCGCGCAGCTCGCGCTCGCGCGGCGGCTCGGCGTGCGCATCGAGCGCGGCGACCCCGCGAGCAGCCGACCGGGCGAGTCGATCGTGATCCCCGAGCGCCTCGAGCAGGTTCGCGCCGTCGAGGTCGACCTCGACGAGGTGCGCCACTCGTACCTGAGAAACGCCCTCGCGGCCGCGCCGGCCGGTGCCCGCCTCGATGCGGCGGACGTCGCCTTCCTCGCCGCCGACTCGCGAGCACGTCCCGACACCGTGAAGGAGATGATCGATGCCCATCACGCCTCGACCCGATGACTTCGACGAGCGACGCGCGCGGTTGCGCGATCTCTCGGACGAGGAGCTGCATGCGCGCTTCTGGGCTCGCATCGAAGAGATCGTCGCGCCGCTCGTCGAGGAGGCGCGCACGCACACGACGCCCGCCATCGAGCGCTCCGTGCTGCTGCGGATGGGGTTCTCGAGCCTCGAGGCGCGCGACCTCGCCGAGAGCATGGCCGAGCGCGGTCTGCTCGGTCATGGCGCGGGAAGGCTGGTGCTCGAGCTTTCGCAGCGACTCGGTGTGTCGGTGCGCGAGGCCGGGCTCGCCCTGCTAGACGGCCGGCACTGGGAGGATCTCGTCCGATGAAGCTGTCGCCCGACGAGAAGCTCGATCCTCGCGAGGTGCTGCGCGACCTCGAGCACTATCGCCCGCGCCGCAAGGGCTGGGTGTGGCGCACTTCGCGACCGCATCAAGCGGTGGGGCCCTTCGTGCTCGAGGACACCTCGGAGCCGCTCGCGCGCTCGGTGCCCCTGCCCGCGGCCCACGGCTTCGACGACATCGATCCCCAGAGCGACTGCGTCATCACGACCGAGATCGCATCGGGTCGCTTCGAGGACGACCTGCGCCGCATGCGAATGGCGGCCTGGCACGGCGCCGATCACCTCATGGTGATTCGCACGACCGGGCAGTCGCACGTCGACGGGCTGC
>CAYYSY010000015.1:0-14698 GCA_964474355.1 uncultured Spirochaetaceae bacterium
TGCGCGGCTCACCGCCGGCCGAGTCGGCGATGCTCGCCGGCGCGTGGCCCTGGCTGCGGCGCGCGGGTTGGGTCGGCGCGGCGCTCGTGCTCGGCGTCGCGGTGGCCGCGATGGTCGAGCGGGGCGCCCTCGAGTCGGCGGCGGGTGCGGCGAGCATCGAGCGCATCGAGCAGTCGGCGAGGCGGCTCGCGTGGATGGGCCGGGCGAGCCCACAGCACGACGTGGCGGTGGCGCGGGCGCACCTCATGCGAGGCGATCACGCTCGGGCGCTCGAAGCGCTCGATCGGGCCGACGCGCTCTTTCCGACGGCGGCCAGCCACCGTGCGCGCGGCGACATCCACGCCCGCGACCGGCAGTGGCGCGAGGCGCTCGCCGCCTACGACGCGGCGCTCGCGCTCGACGCGAATGACGTGGCCGCGTGGCAGGGGAGCGCGAGGGCGCTCGAGGGGCTGGGCAAGCCCGACCTGGCCGCCGAACGGCGCCTGCGGGCCGCCCGCGTGGTTGGGGGCATCCCCTCCGCGGGATATCAGCCATAGACGACTCGCTCGGTGTCGCGCGCGGTGTCGGGTAGAAGACGCTCGCGTTCTTCGGGGACCGGCAACCGAGACGCAGGTCGAGATGCTTCCCGCGGATCCGACTGCGGTCTTCGCACTACACATCTTCCGGCCCATGAGCCGTTGAGATTTCCACCCCGATCGGATGTCTGTCGAGAGCGTATTTTATGTCAAGTTCCAGGTGTTTGGCGCTAGAATGCTCAGGTTGTTCTGGAGTGACCGGGTGCCCCCTGGTCGCTCGTGTGTAGACTCGTTGCGACCGATCGTCGCTCCGTTCGATTTGGAGACCATCCCCCGATGCGACTCGTCATCCCCTCGATCCTTGCCTTTCTCTTCATCGCCTCGAACGCCCACGCGTACACCATGACCGTGGGTGGGGCGACCTGCTCGAGCTGCGCCGGATCCGAGATCACGCTCGACATCATCGACAAGGGCGGCTGGTTCGACGTGACCCTGACCCTCGACTCGACGGACTTCGACGAGTCGAGCGAGGGCATCGCCCAGATCGGCTTCGGCGCGATCAAGAACTGGTCATCGGTCAGCCTGGAGAGCGCACCGACGGCGCTCATCGCGTGGGACGATCCGATCCACGCCAACATCGACTCCGCGGACCTGTGCGGCAGCACGAACGGCAACAGCGGCAAGATCTGCACCTGGGGCTTTACCGACATCACGGCCGACGACACCTACGTCTGGGAGTTCCTCGTCGTCGGCGGCAAGCTCAAGCTCGGCGAAGGCGATTGGCACATCGGTGGCCAGTTCGCGGACTACGTGGATCTGACCGACGACAGCGACAAGACGCCGAATGGCGACGTCATCTCGGAGTCCGGTACGCCCGTTCCCGAGCCCACCGCCGCGGTGGTGTTCGCCGCCGGTCTGCTCGTGGTGGGTCGGGGCGTTCGCCGCCGCGCCTGAGGACGGCCGCCGCCGTCGCCGATCGTCCACCCCACTGAGTCATCAGGGTCACTTCGCAGCTCGAGCCCCTCGTGCTCCAGCGCCGCGCCCGCGGCTTTGCCGGTGCTGCGGCTCGAGCACCTGGCGACGGAACGTCACCGCCTCGGATCGACGCGTGGCGGCGTAGCACCGTCGGGTCTCTCGGCTACCCCACGAATCCGCCATCGACGCCGTGGCGCCGCCTCAGGGCAGGCAGGCCACCTCGCTGTCCGCGAAGCGGAACGAGGCCGCCAGGTCGCCGCCCGGCACGCGGCCGTCGAAGAGCGGCACGCCCACCACGAGCATTCCGGGGCCATCCACCGGGCGCCAGAGCGAGCCGTCGATGCCGCAGGCGAACGGCTCGCCGGTCGTGTCGAAGGTCTCGACGCCCTTGGTGCTGGTGACGGTGGCCGTCGTGAACGCGGCGAGCACGGGGTCGAGGCCCGCGGTTGCCGCCGCGCAGTCATCCACCGTCGAGCCGGGGGGCAGTCGGGTGAAGCGCATCGGCACGCGCAGCGTCGCCGCGCCCGGGCCCGCGTCGTCACCCAGGAAGGCGACGGTCTCGGTGAGCGTCATGTCGACGTCGCCCGTCTCGAGCGAGACGTCGACGTCGTGGCCGAAGCCACCGTCGCATGCGAGCTCACCGAAGCTGCCTGCGGCGCGGAGGTCGAGGCACGCGGTCTCTCCGGTCACCGCCCCGACGGCGATGACCGCGTCCTGGGCGAGGGCGATCTCGGCGACGCCCTGGGCGTCGACGGGGCCCGCATCGATCACGAGGTCGTCCCCGGTCACGCCGTTCGAGAGATTCGTGCCCGGCAGGATGAAGACGAAGAAGCCGGTGCGCTCGACGTGCGGCGGCGCGATCGTGATGAGCCGCTGGCCGAGCGGACCGCCGACCGCGGCCATCGCGGCATTCGGCTGCGAGAGTGAGGCCGTGGCGGGATGCGCCGCCGGCGGGTCATAGAGCCGCGCGTTGACGGCCGCCATGCGCTCGGTGAGCTCGGGGTAGGGCGTGTCTTCGATGTCGACCACGCCGAACTTGCTGTTCTCGCCGTCGCCCCGGCCGGTCGCGGGCTGGTCGTGGAACTTGAACCAGTGCGAGCCCACCATGTAGGGGCGGGAGGTAAGCGCGTTCATGAACGCCTCGTAGCGGTCGGCGCGCTCGGCCTGGGTGTCGGCGGTGGGCATGAAGGGCGGAAAGAGCACGGGCACGTCGGTGCGGTTCGTGCGGATCGTCCACTCGGTGATCATGAGCGGCCTGCCCGTCAGCGCGTGGACCGTCTCGAGATCGGAGACCGTGTCTTCGAGGAAGAGGTAGCCATAGGGCTCGCCCTCGCTCTGGAAGAGACCCCGGCCGTTCTCGTCCCAGTCGTAGTCGTTGATGCTGATGACGTCGACGTACGGTGCCGCGGCCTCGTAGATCGAGGGGGCGGTGTAGACGGCGAGGAAGCGCGTGCCCAGGTAGAGCACGTCGGGCGAGATCGCCGCGAGCGCGGCATCGACCACCTCGAAGTAGCGCGCAGCAGCTAGTGCGACGAAGCCCTGGCGGTCGGCGCGGCGCCCGGCCTCGTTGCAGTAGTCGGCGTCGGGCGGCAGCTCGGTCATGTCCTGGATCTCGTCGAAGCTCGCGAGGTCGAGGCTCCAGGCCGCGTTGAAAGCGGCGAGGTCGTCGCCGTAGCGATCTTCGAAGAAGGCCTGCAGCGCGAGCTTGCCCGGCGCCCCCGCCGGCAACGTGAGGTACGCGTCCACGTAGGTGCCGACCTGAAGCACGCTGCGACCCCAGGGCATCTCGTTGTCGCTGAAGACGCCGACGCAGAACGGGTCGGCGGCGCAGATGACCGCATCGCCCGCGCGCCCGGCGACGTTCGCTTCGAAGTCCGGGTGGAAGTAGTCGCGGATCCGCTGGCCGGTCTGGCCGGCCGGCCAGCCGGGCACCTCGGGCGCCGCGCGGTTCAGGCTCATCACCGGCGTGTACGGCATCGTCGGCCAGAGGTGGTCATTGCTCCAGGCGCCGACGGTGTTGAGGTTCCAGCTGCGCATGCGGTCTTCGGTCGCCGCCGCCCAGGTTGCCTCGTCGCCGTACTTGGCGAGCACCGCTTCGTGATAGGGGCGGCGGTCGATCGGCGGGCTGTAGTCGCCATGCCAGGTGATGTGGTTGAGCGCCGCGGACCAGAACGCGTGGCCGTCGGGCGTGATGAACCAGTGGTGGCCGTCGATCACGTCCACGCGGAAGCGACCCGTCGCGGCCGCGGGCTTCGCGAGGTCGCCACCGAAGCGGTCGAGCAGGCGGAAGGCGAGCTGGTCGGGTTCGAAGGGCGCGCGCCGATCGTGCCGGATCCGGAACGTGTCGGCGGCGTCGGCGGGGACGCCCGCCGGCCCGGGCGGGAAGCGCAGCGCGCCGTCGGTGAGCACGCTCGTCGGATCGGTCGTGTCGATCTGCGCGAGAAGCTCGGTCGTGCGCTCGGCGTCGCTCGTGATCGAGGCGGCGAACTCGTAGACGAACTCGGTGCGCGACACGCGCGTCTCGCTCACCTGCCAGTAGTGCAGGGCGTGGCCGCCGGGCAGCGTGAGGGCGGGGCTCCCAGTGCGAGCCGATTTCGAGGATCCGTCGGAGGAGCTGCAGCCCAAGAGGGCGCCCGTGCCGAGGCAGAGCGTGGCGATGAGCAGGAGGCGAGTCGAGTGCGTGTGGCCGGTGTTCGCTTCGGTGGATCCCGAATCGAGTCGATTCATCGTGCCGTCCTTCCGCTCACGCGGCGACGAACACCGAGGCCGGCGAGGCCGAGGAGCACGAGCAGCCCCGTAGTGGGCTCTGGGACGAGCATCGTCGTGCCGGACCGGGTCGTGGCAAAGGCGTCATCGTAGAGCACGAAGGGCTGCGCGCCCGGCACGCCGGCCCCTGACCACACGAACGCGACCTCGAGCGGTCCGCTAGAGGCGGCGGGCTGGGTGAGTGCGAGCGCGTCGAAGAGCCCGTCGGCGGGCAGCTGCGCGTCGGGCTGCAGCACGAGCACGTCCCAGTCGGCCGGCGGGGGGGCGACGCCATCGAGGCTGAGCGCCGAGAACTCACCGAGGGCGAATCCGATGCTGAGACCCAGGGCGGCCTCGGTGTCGAAGCCGTGCACCGTGTAGCGGTAGAGCCAGAGGTCCCGGCCCACCACGTCGTCGACGAGATCGACGGGCTCGTAGCGGACCTCGACGGAGCCGAGGCCCGTCGCCGAGGCGCTGCCGGTGGCGAGGGCGAGCATCAGCGCCAGGCCAGCCGCCATGACGCCGCGCAGCCGGGCAGAGGGTGCAGAGGAGCCCCGGGCGTAGGTACGCCGAGGCGAGCGGCAGCGAGTGCAGTCCATGGGCGGAGGTGGTGCCCAGACGCTGATTGTGGCCAAAAAGATGCAGCCGACCGGCAGGGGATGAGCAGAAGTGGAGCCGAATCCATGCGATGATCGACCCGCTGGGCGGCGGTCGCCGAGCACGATTCATGTCACTGGAGATGCCTCATGGTCCGCGGTACGACGAAACGACACGCAGCACTGCTGGCAGTCACCTGCGTGCTCTTCGCCGGCCCCGCCGCGGCCGAGGTCTTCTCCGATCTCTACCTCGGCGTCGCGGTCACCCAGGACACGGAATACACCGTCGAGGGGGAGGCTGTGCCTCCGAGCGTGTTGTGCCTCGACGCGTGCGGCAGCGCCTATGCCCCGGTCGGTGGCATTCGCGTCGGCTACTACATGGAGCGCTGGAACTGGCTCGGCTTCGCGGGCGAGATCTCCGCCGTGATCCACAACTGGGGCATCCAGAGCCCGTACGAGGTCAGCTCGGTCCCGATCTCGGCGCTGCTGATGTTTCGCGTCCCTCTGCTGAAGCGTGAGGGCTTTCCGAACGGTCGCGTGCAGCCCTATGTCGGGGTCGGCCCGAGCATGGTCATCTCGACCGCCGAGCGCTCGTCCGGGTGGGCTTTCCTCGGCAGCGGCTACGAGGCGAGCGATACGACGGTGGCAGCCGGCTTCGATGGACGCGTCGGCCTGCGCATGATGAGCACGGACTGGGTGTCCATTCTCCTCGAGTACCGGTTCACGTACTCGAGCCCGTCGTGGGACGTCGATGGCGACAGCGTCAAGACGAGATTCCTCACGAACCACTACATCCTGGGGTTCGGGCTGCACTATTGAGGCGCCGGCCGAGCGAGCACGCCGACGGCTTCGTCCAGCAGCGCCCATCCGAGCCGAACGGGCCGGTCCGGCGTTTCAGACGCCGAGTGCCACCCGTTCGAAGCCATGCTCCAGCGGATTGCCCGGCGTGATCCACGCCGCGCGCGCTGGCAGATCCATCACCAGCGAGGGCACCGTCCCGTGCCACCCGGTGCGACGACCTCTACTGCGCGCTCCTCTGATCCGTCGATTCCGTCGCGAGGCCCACCGCCTTCTTCATCGGCTTGTGGATCGCCGTCGGCAGCAGGCGCTTGAGCCAGTCGAGCAGGAACGCATCGGGCCCGATCCGCACGCGCATCTTCCCGCGTTGCACGGCTCGCACGATCTTCGCAGCGGCCTTCTCGGGCGAGATGCCGAACCGCTGCTGCAGGTCGTAGCTGCGCTTCGCGAGGTCGAGGTCGTCCGAGTCCGAGATGGTCGCCTGCATCATCTCCGTGCGGATGGCGCCGGGGTGCACGGACGTGACGCCGATCCCCTCGACCGCGAGCTCGGCCCACAGCGCCTCGCTGAGGCCCTTGATCGCCGCCTTGGTCGCGCTGTACGACGACTGCATGGGCATGCCGAGGAACCCCAGCATGCTCGAGAGGTTCACGATGTGGGCCTCGTCGGCCTCGCGCAGCGCAGGCAGGAAGAAGTGGCAGCCGTGCAGCACACCCCACCAGTTGATGCCGACGACCCGATCCCAGTCGGCGAGCGAGTGGGTGGCAAAGCTCTTCTGGAGCGTGATGCCGGCGTTGTTGACGAGCAGATTCACGCCACCGTGGGAGGCCGTGACTGCCGCGGGCAGGCGCGCCATCTGCTCTCGATCGGTCACGTCGACGCGATGCGTCGTCACGTTCACGCCGTGGTGCTCGAGCCCGGCGGCGGCGGCGGCGAGCGCCGCCTCGTCGACGTCCGTGAGCGCCAGGTGGCAGCCGCGGCCCGCGAGCTCGCCCGAGAGCGCCCGGCCGAGGCCTCCGGCGGCGCCCGTGATGACGGCCACGCGCCCGTCGAAGTGCCTCATCGTGTCTCCTTCGTGCCCCGGCTCTCGTCTCGGATCGCCGGATGGGCCGGCGGGAACCCCGGCCTCGCCGCGGCATCCAAGCTCGCTGGATCGCCGGCGTCGAATGATATGTCGTGGCAGTGCGCTGCACCTCCTTCCAACGTCGGCCGTCCGAGCCCCTCGCGAGTCGGGGCCGTCCTGCACGAATGCTTCGAGCGACCGCATGGCCGAGGGTGATCAGCCCCCGGTCGAAGGAGGCACCTCCCCGATGTCCGAAACCACGATCGATCCGAACCCCGCCGCCGACGCCGCCGCGGCCCTCGAAGCCGAGCGCTCCGTCGACCGCGCACGCATGAAGAGCATCGGCCGGACGCACCTCCTCATGGTGATGGGAGCGCTCACGCTCTGGGGCGCCGCCGATGCATGGGCGGCCGTCAGCGACCTGGGCCTCGCCCGTCTGGTGGCGGTCGCCAACGCCTTCATCGCCGCCTACGTGATCACCGGCGTCCTGCACGAGTGGGGCCACTTCGCGGGCGCGCGCCTGTCGGGCGCGGCATCGCCGGTGCACGAGAAGCCCATCAACCACTTCTTCATGTTCGACTTCCCGTTCGACCGCAACGATGAGCGCCAGTTCGCATGGATGAGCTGGGGCGGCATCATCGCGCCCTGGGCGCTGGTGCTGCTGACCTTGTGGCTCGTGCCGATCGACACGGCCGGGCGGGCCATGCTGCTGGCGGCCTTCTTCGCGCGGGCCGTTTCCGTGAGCCTCTTCGAGGTGCCGGTCGTCGTGCGCGCGATCGGCGGCGGCGATCCGCGCACCGAGCTCGGGAGGCAGCTGGGGGCCGGGGCGCTGAAGTCGAGCGGCAACCTCGGCCTGGCCGCCGGCGCCGTCGTCTGGCTCGTAGTCGTCCTGATCTGACGAGAGAGCCCGAGCGGGCCGCCCGTGATCACCCATCCGTGCGATTCCCAGCCCCGGCGGAGCGAGTAGATTAGGGCGCGGACGCATGGGCGAGGGATCATGGATCGACACCGCATCCTGCTGGTCGAGGACGACGAGGCGACGCGCGAGCTGTTGATCGAGGCGGTCCGCGCGCAGCCGCGGCTCGAGCTCGTGGGGGCGGCCGACAGCTGCGCCGCGGCGCGCGGCTCCTTCGAGCGAGCGCTCCCCGACGTGTTGCTGACCGATCTCGACCTGCCCGACGGCAACGGCGTCGAGCTCGTGCGTGAAGTGCGCGAGCGCGACCCCGACACGCTCGCCATGGTGATCACCGTCCTCGGCGACGACGACAGCGTGATGCGCGCGGTGGAGGCGGGCGCGGCGGGCTATCTGCTGAAGGGCAGTCCGGGCATCGAGGTCGGCGAGGCGATCCTCGAGCTGACCGCGGGTGGCTCACCCATGACGGCGTCGATCGCCCGCGCGGTGCTCCGGCTATTCCGTGAGCGCACCGAGGCGGCGCCCCAGGCACATCCCGATGCGCCGCAGCTGACCGAGCGCGAGCTCGAGATCCTGAAGCTCGTCGCCAAGGGCTTCAAGTTCGGCGAGATCGCCGACGCGCTGGCGATCTCACGACACACCGTGAAGACGCATGTGCGCCACATCTATCGCAAGCTCGAGGTCAACTCGCGGAGCACGGCGGTCTACGAGGCGATGAACCTGGGGCTCGTCAAGCCGACCGACTAGACCGGCCATGCGGGCGGACGCGACTCAAGCCGACGCTGCAGGCTCTTCGTCGAGCGGAAGCCAGAGCCGCACCTCCGTGCCCTCGTCACCGTGGTCGACGTCGAGATGCCCCCCCAGCGCTTCTGCCCGGTCGCGCATGTTCCGTACGCCGTGGCCATCGCCCGCGGCGGGTGGCCGCATCAGGCCATCGTCGCTCACGCTGAGGATCACGTGGTCCCGACCGTCGCGCTGCGCGAGCTCGGTCGACACCCGCACGCGGCGCGCACCGGCGTGCTTGAGCACGTTCGTGAAGGCCTCCTCGACGATCCGCCCCACGTTGTGGCACTGCTCCGGCGAGAGGGGCACCGACTGCGACAGGTCGGCCGGCCGCCACTCGAGGGTCACGCCCGTGCCGCGGAGCCGCGCCTCCAGCCGGTCGCGCAGCAGCCCGAGCAGCGCATCGAGGTCGCCCGCGTCGGGATGCAGCGAGTGCATCAGCAGCCGCATGTCGTCGAGTGAGTCGCGCAGCGTCTCGGCGATGCGCTCGCTCGGGGCGCGCCCCGTCTCGAGCAGGGCGAGGCTCGACACGATCTTGCCGCCCATGCCGTCGTGCACCTCGCGGAGGATGCGCGCGCGCTCGCGCGAGAGGGCGCGGTCCTTCTCGAGCTCGGCCATGCGCCCGTAGCTCTGCGCGAGCTCGCGCTCGCTCTCCGAGACGCGCTCTTCGAGCTCGACGTTGATGCGTGCGACGCGCTGTGATGCGCGCATGAATCGCGCGGTCAGGCAGCCTGCGAACGCCAGCAGGATCAGCGGGCCGCCCATCGGCAGCAGCCGCGGCTCGTCCATCGCGAGCGCGCCGAACTGGATCGCCAGGTCGTGGCCGGCAATCAGCACGAAGCCGGCGGTGCCGGCCAGGAAGATCGGCAGCTCGGCCTGCTGCAGGAGCCGCCGGTTGCGCCCCACCATCACGACGATCGAGACGAGGAGGCTGAACGAGACGAGATGAATGGCACGCACCGTGTCCTGCACCGAGCCGACCGGCGTCATCAGGATCACGCCGCCGGCCATGCCGACGCCCAGGAGCAGGGCGCGCTCGAGCCATCTCCGCTCGATCCCCACGAGCCGCATGGCCAGGAGGACGCCCGACGCGGCGGCTGCCCCGATCGAGAAGTGCACGAGCCGCTCCCAGTCGTGGAAGGGCAGGGGCAGATCACGGATGTGGTAGTTGAAGCTCACGATGGACCAGAAGCTGGCAGCGGCGAGGAACCAGCCGTAGACGGGCTCGCGGCCCGAGCCCAGCCAGATCGCGCCGATGAAGAGCAGCATCGCCAGGATCAGCCCGGTCGAGAAGCTCGCCACGTCGACGTGCCAGAAATGCTGTCGCTCGAAGCGCGGACCCAGCAGCGAGGCCGGGCCGACCGAGAGCGGCTCGAGGCGATCCCACGAGTCCGGGTAGGCGTAGAGCGCGACATCGATGCGATTCTCGCCGGCGCGCAGGGTGCGGGGCGAGATCGCGAAGAAGAGCGGGCGGTTCGAGTTGAGGGAGACGGGCGGGCTCATCCGCCCCCCGTCGCCCACGTGCTCGCCGTTCACGAACACGGAGGCATTGGATGCGAGGCCCGGCAGATAGACTGCCCAACGCTCGCTGGGTACGTCGTCGAGCGAGAAGGTGAAGCGGTACCAGCCAAGGCCGCCCACGTCGGGGCGGCTCTCGCGCCAGAGGTCGGTCAGGGTGATCGGCGCCCATGCGGCGCTCTCGGGCGGTGGCGTGAGCGACTCGGAGAGGACGAACTGCCCGGCGTCGAAGCGGATTGCGGCGGCAGTCGCCGCGGTATGCATCGTCGCATCCTCGGCCCGCGCTGCGCCGAGCGCGCATCCGACCAGGGCTGCGATCACGATCCAACCACGCATGTTCCGATTCTAGTCCCGCGCGCCCGTCTCGGCCCGGGCCGGTCCTGTGCTCGCCCGGTGATGCACCTGATCCGCTCTCGCTGCAATCTTCGAGGTCGCCCGGCCCCGCTGCGATCTTCGCCGCAACCCTTCGCGGGCGGGCCGGTTGGACCCATCGAACCCGGAAGCCGCGCCCGCATGCAGTCGTTCGGCGACTCGTGCCCCGAGCGCGCAGCGAGGAGAGATGAGATGAAGAAGAAGACCGACTGGAAGCGAGCGACGCGAACCGCTCTCTGCAGCGTGTCGGGGGCGCTGCTCCTGATGGCAACGGCGAGCCCTGCGCTGGCCGATGCGGGCGACCGCATCGATCGGCGAATGGATCGGCGCGGCAACCACGTCGAGCGTCGCCTCGACCGCCGCGGTGACGTCGTGGAGCGCCGCCTCGACAAGAAGGGCGACCGCATCGACCGCCGCCTCGACCGGCGCGCCGAGCGCGCCGAGGCGAACGGTCACGAGCGCCGTGCAAAGGCGCTCGACCGGCGCGGAGATCGCGTCGATCGCAGGCTCGATCATCGGGGCAATCGTGTGGATCGGAAGCTCGACCGGCGGGGTGATCGCCGCGAGCGACAGCTCGATCGGCGAGGCGATCGGATGGAACGGCGCTTCGATCGGCGGCGTGCGAAGCGCTAGGGGGTCGGCGTGCGATGCAGGCCGCCTCGTTGCCCACTCGGCTCGGCGTGCGTCGGGAGCTCTTGGTAGCATAGTGAGCATGACGAGAGCCGTGTCGATCGCCGCATTCGCCTTGCTGGTAGCGAGCCTCGCGTGCTCGAGCGTGCGGACTCACTACGACTACGACCCGAACGCCGACTTCGAGCGCTGGCGCACGTACGCGTGGTACGAGGCCGAGTCGTATCCGGCCGGTAGCCCGCGCCTCGACAACCCGCTGCTCCACGGCCGGATCGTGAATGCGATCGATCGCGCGTTGACGGCGCACGGCTTCACCCAGGCCGAAGACGATGCGACGCCCGACTTCTACGTCGACTACCACCTTTCGATGGACCGTCGCCTCGACGTGCGCACCGTCAACCGCATGTACCACGGTGGCTCGGCCCGCAGATCGTGGGGCGCGCGCGGATGGGGTGGCGTCGCCTGGACCGAGACGCGCGTGAGCGAGGTCGAGGAGGGGACGATGCTGATCGATCTCGTCGACGTCGAAGCGCGGCAGCTCGTCTGGCGTGGCAACGGTACGCGCCGGCTGCCGAGGAATCTCCAGGGTGACCGTCTCACGAGGACGGTCGACGAGGCGGTGAACGAGATCCTTCGCCAGTTTCCGCCGGATCGCTAGGGCACGCTCCCGTTGGCGGCAGCGAGCCATTCGAGCACGCGCCGCTCACCGAAGTCGTAGAACGGGTTGTACCGCATTCGCAGCAGCCACTCAGGCGAGAGCGCGAGCAGGCCGCGCTCGCCCCGGATCGCGAAGTCGCCGAGGAAGAGCCGCGTCGGGTCGCTCGGGGCGTCGCGGCCGTAGAGCGGGTCGTCGGGTGGGAACGGCAGCGCGATGTGCGAGAGCGAGACCACGCCGGCCGGCCACGCTGCATCGAGCGGTTCAAGCGCCGATGCGTCGGCCACGAACGCGCGTCGGCGTCGCGCGACTACGGTCGAGCTTTCGGCGCTCTCGTTGGTCACGAACGTGATCGCGAATGGAAGATCGGCCTCGCCGTGCAGTCGGTTCGTGAGCGGCCCCGGGTTGGCCACCATCAGCATCGCCTTGGCCGCGCGGCGGTTCACGTCGAAGAGCACGAGCTCGTTGCGGTGCGGCGCGAGTCGCCCGAGCAGGCCGTCGACGACGGCGTCGGTCGAGACCGTCGCGTCGACCGTCGACTTGAGCACGAGGATCGGCGGCAGCTGCTGCTTCTTCGCGGCATCGAGCTGGCCGAGCTGCCGGTCGACGGCCCGGGTCAGGCCGTGGACCACGGCTCCCGCGTTGGTGGCGAACGAGTTGTACTTGTAGGGGTCGAACTCGGGGAGCACCTGCAGCCAGGCGAGCCGCCCGAGACCCGGCAGCATGGCGAGCGCGTTCTTGAACCCCGCGAGCCGCGCCGTCGGATGGATCCGCACGGCGGGCGAGATGAGCACGAGGCTCGCGGGCTCGGTCGAGGCGTCGCCTTGCACCGCGTCCATCGCGAGCTCCACCGCCAGGGCTGCACCCGTCGAGTAGCCGATGACGTGGATCGGCTTCGCACCGAGGGTCGATGAAAGATGATGCATGCCGAGCCGCACGGCGGCCCGCATGTCGTTGCGGTCGACGTGCTTCAGGCCGCTCGGCGCCGTGCCATGTCCCGGTAGCCGAAGGCCGAGCACGAGATAGCCCTCGCGCGAGAGCCGCTCGCCCAGAGCGCGCAGGCTGTACGGCGAGTCGGACATGCCGTGCAGGAGCAGCACGCCACCGATCGCGCCGTCGCGCGAGCCCAGCTCGAAGGTGCGATTCCAGTCGGGCGGGATGGACCTCGGATCGGCGGCACTCCCTGCGCTGTAGCGCACGAGCTCGTACTCGTGGCCGGTGGGCGTGCGCTCGTAGACCTCGCGCTCGAGCTCGTCGAAGAGGGCGGCCTCGAGGCGCCGGTACTCGTCGAGCGTGGTGATCTCCTCCGCGCGCCTGGCCGTGAACTCCTCGTGCAGCCGCTTCGTGTGCCAGGGCTCGAGCGCGGGGCCCCGGCAGCCCGCGACCATGCTCGCAGCGAGGCAGAGGATCAGTGCTCCACGCATCAGCGCCCCCGGGTCAGGACCCAGTACTCCCGTCCGTCCGGAGTGCGAACGCGGTACTGCAGCCGGCTGTGCGGGGTCTCGGGGTTGACGAGCCTCAAGAACACGTCGTCGAAGAACTCGGGCGTCTCCAGGCTGAAGTTGTGGAAGTTCCGCGTCCGATTCACCGGCGTGACGTCGACGAGCGTCACGCGCTCGCTGCCCGGCTCGACGAGCTCGAAGGCCCGCATCGCCTCGTCCGACTGATCGGGATTCGCTGGATCGACCGTGCTCTCGCCGAGTCGCCGTCCCCGGTTGAGGACGCGGCTCATCAGCAGCGCGCGATCGTTCGACGAGACGTAGACGGTGAGGTTCCGGGTCAGGGCCCCGATCTCGTCTTCGAACCGGTGGCCGAACTCGGCGTGATCGACGTCGGGTGCGGAGAGCACGACGTCTTCGAACTCATAGGCCGCATCTGCGAACTCCGCCCGCTCGTACAGCAGGCTGAAGGCGTTCACGACGACCTCGGCCCCCATGCTGTTCGCGATCAGCCAGAGCCGCCGGGGCCGTACGTCGCGCACCACGAGCTCGAGCATCAGCGCGAGCTCTTCGCCCGATGCCCGCGCGACCTCCTGTGCGCGCCCGTAGCCCCTCGGTGTCGAGCCCTGATTGCCGGGCCAATCGAACACCACCAGCGGCGAGTCGATGTCGAGCACGTGACCCACGAAGGCGGTCTTGCGGAGCGCCGACTCGAAGCGCTCGCGAAAGCCGTTGACCGTCACCAGCAGTGAGCCGTGGCGTGACCGCTCGACCTGCTGCCTCAGCTGTTCGACGAAGTCCTCGCGCGTCAGGGCGCGGGTGTCCCGGACGACGATCTCCTCGTTCTGGAACCAGTCCGAGGGGTCGATCAGCATGCCGATGCCGAGCGTCGGCGCGATCTCGGTGTCGAAGCGACCGAAGGAGAGGGCGGGCTGCCGCTCGCTGCCGAAGCGCTCGAGGGCATCGCCGCCGTCGTTCTCGGGCCGGCGGTTGGTGACGTAGAAGAATCGGTAGGCGCCGTCGTCGCCCTGCCTCGTCACGAGCATGCGTCGGAAGAGGAAGGCCTCGGCGCGCTCCAGCGCCCGGCGCGTGGACGACTGGAAGAGCACGGCGGAGAGCCCCGCCAGCAGCGCGAGCAGGAGCGAAGTGATCACGAGGAGGCGTCGATTTCTCTTTGTCATCGCCCCATCGCCCCATCGCCCCATCGTCGCGTCTCGGTTCGTCGTGCGGGCCCCGATGCTACGTGGATCTCTCGGGTTGGCAAGAAGTCGGTGGGCCGTCAGCTCGGGCGATGTCGGCGTGAGAGGCGCCGTGCCCGCGAGACACCCGCCCGCGCCAGAGCGCCGACGAGCGCGATCGCGCCCGACGCGCCGAGCACGGGCACCAGCTCGGGCGCATTCGCGCGTACCGCATCGAGGGCATCGACCACGCCCGCACCGCTGTTGCGATCGAAGCCGGCCGACTCGATGTCGATGGCCGTCTCGAGCAGGACGGCATGCACCTCCTCCGGCGTCGATGTCGGGCGCGAGTCGAGCATCAGTGCGGCGATGGCGGCCACGTGGGGGGCCGCGGCGGAGGTGCCGGTGAACTTCGCGAAGCCGGGTGTCGTCGTCGAGACGTTGTTGGCCGCCGTGACGTCGGGCTTGTTGCGCACTGCGCCGCCCGTCGAGCTGAAGTCACCGGGTGTGATCGGCGT
>CAYYSY010000016.1:0-4740 GCA_964474355.1 uncultured Spirochaetaceae bacterium
GCGAGCAAGCAGATCATTCGCGACACGGTGGGTCTCACCGAGGCCGAGGCGTGGAAGACGCAGGGCCCGCTGCAGGGCAAGGTCTTCACGAGCGAGGACGCGAAGGAAGGCCCTCTCGCGTTTGCTGAAAAGCGCGAGCCGAGCTGGTCGGGCCGGTAGCGCGCGTCTCCACGGCCGGGGCCGCGCCGCTCACTCCTGCTGGGACGTGTCCCCGTGCTTTCCGCCGCACTGGCATGCGGCGCCGTGTTCACACGTCTCGCCAGCGTGCTTGCATGCGGCGCCGTGTTCGCACTTCTCGCCGGCGTGCTTGCATGCGGCGCCGTGGCTGCACGTATCGCCGGCGTGCTTGCCATGCCCGCCATGCTTCGCGTGCCTGCAGTGCTGGCCGGCGGCCTTGCGACTCATCCGTCGCTCGTCGAGCAGTGCGCGCTGCTCGGGCGTCAGCTGGGCGCGCACGTCCAGGATCGTTCCCGCCTCGAGTCTGCTCCGTTCGAGCTCGATCGCACCCACCGCATCGACCTGACGCATGATGGCGGCGCGATCGATGGCATCGCTCTCGATCAGCTGACGCAGGGTCTCCTTCGCTTCGCGGCGTGTCTCTTCGAGTGACTTCGAGCGCGCTCGGCGCTCGCCGACGATCCGCTCGATCGAGGCCTTCGTCTCGTCGTCGAGGCCGAGGGCCTCGCCGTGGCGCTCGAGGAAGTGCCCCATCGGATCATGCCGCCTGGACGACGAGCCGCGGCCCGCGTGCGCGCAATGCTGTCCGGCACACGCGCGCGTCTGCTTCTTGGCCTGGTGCTGTCCCTTGCCCTCGTGGCCGGGCTCGGCCTCGTCCGAGGCGATGGCCGCCTGGCTCGCCCACGCCAGCGCGACGCACACGAGGACGATGCGTGCGATCCGCATCGAAGCCGTTCTCCGATTCATTCGTCCCATCTCCTGGCTGTCGCTTCCTCTTCGGGGTGGCCGGCCTGCCGGCCGTTCAAGCGTCCGGCAGCACGCTCCCGAGCTCGTCCGGTCCGAACTCGTAGGCCCGGCCGCAGAACTCGCACTTCACCTCTTGCTGGATCTCTTCGCGCACCATTGCGCGCAGCTCTTCGCGCCCGAGCAGCTGCAGCGAGCGGTGCGCGCGCTGGCGCGTGCATGGGCAGTGGAAGACCGGCGCCTCCTGGTGGCGCTCGCGCGAGCCGACGCCTTCGAGCAGGAGGTCGAGCAGGTCGCCGGCGGTGATGCCCGCCCGGGCCAGACGCGAGAGCGGCGGCACCGCGCGCACGTTGCGCTCGATCGCCGACACCTCGGCCGGGTCGGCATCGGGCAGCTGCTGGACGAGGAACCCCGCGGCCTCGACCGCGGCGCCGCCGGGCGCGATGGATACGCCGAGCCCCATGGCCGACGGCGTCTGCTCGCTCTCGGCGAGATAGAGCGTGAGGTCGCCGGCGATCTCGCCCGACGTGAGCGGCACCGTGCCCGAGTAGGGCTGGCCGACGCCGGGCCGGTGACGGATCACCGAGATCGAGCCGAGGCCGATGGCGCGGGCCACGTCGGGTTGGCCGTCCGTCAGCCGAAGGTCCGACCCGGGATTGCTGACGGTGCCGCGCACGCGGCCCTGCGCGTCCGAGATCGCGACGATCCGCTCGAGCTCGCCCTGGCCGCGGATCTGGACCTGCACCTGCTCGTCCTGGCGCAGGTCGTCGGCGTCGATCCGCTCGTCGTCGCCCGGCGCCACGGCGAGGAGCACCGTGCCCATCAGCGCGCGTCCGAGCGCGTCGGCTGCGGTGCCGGCCATCGGGCGCCGGTCGAGCGCGGCCTCGAGCAGCGGTCCGCCCAGCAGCGCGCGCACGGCGACGCCGCCGCTCGCGGACAGGCTCCTCTCGAGCACGCCCGGGCGGGCGTCGCTCACTTGCCTCGAAGAAGGGTCGGGGTGGGTCACGATCGGTCAGGCCGCCGGAGGTCGGGGTGGGTCACGATCGGGCCAGCATAGCGGCGCCCCGCGTCTCGCCCCTTGTTCGACACGCTTCGAAGGCGCAGGATTGAATCGGTGCGTGCGAAGGGGGCGGCGCGCTCGGCGCTTCGCCTCGTCCTCTCGTCCCACCATCGTGCGCGCGGCCCGGGCGGGCCGGGCGCGGGGATGGCCTCATGGACCCGGCCCGGATCATCTTCATCGGCGATCTGCACCTCGGTCGCCGACCGAGTGCGCTGCCCGACGATCTCGCCGATCTCGGCTTGCGTCCGTCGCTGCTCGGACCGGACGAGGTCTGGCGTCGCACCGTCGCGCTCGCTCGGGATGAAGGCGCGCACGCCGTCGTGCTGGCCGGCGACGTGGTCGATCGCGAGGACGACCGCTTCGGCGCCGGGCGCGTGCTTCGCGCCGGCGTGGCGGCGCTGGTCGAGGCCGGGATCCCCGTCTTCTCCGTCGTCGTCAACCACGACGTGACGGCGCTGCCGCGCGTCGCCGAGGCGGTCCCCGGCTTTCGCCTGCTCGGTGCGCGCGGCGAGTGGGAGGCCGTGCAGCTCGAGCGCGAGGGCGTCGTGCCCTGCCAGCTGCTCGGCTGGTCGTTCCCCACACAACGCGTCGACACGAGCCCGGTCGCCGGGCTCGACCGGGCGCTCGCCTCCCCCGGCATCGCCACCCTCGGCGTGCTGCACTGCGACCTCGACGCGAGCGGTGGGGGCTACGCGCCGGTGCGATCGGCGGAGCTGGACGAGGCGGGGCTCGACGCCTGGCTGCTCGGCCATATCCACAAGCCCGGCGACCTGGCGGAGCGGCCCGTCGGTTATCTCGGCTCGATGACGGGGCTCGATGCGGGCGAGACCGGGCCCCACGGCCCCTGGTGGGTCGAGGTCGAGGGACCCGGCCGGGTGCATGCGCGTCAGGTGCCGCTGGCCCCCATTCGCTACGAGACCTTCGACTGCGCGCTCACCGGCCTGCGCGAGGAAGACCGCGAGGGCACGGCCGACGACTTCTCCGGACGCATCCGCGCCGGCGTGGAGGCGCTGCACCGCCGACTCGAGCGCGAAGGGGCCGTCGGGTCCGGTCGCGCCGGCCTCGTCGTGTGTCGTGTGCGCGTGCGCGGTGCCGAACGGCATCGCCCGCACGTGCGGCGGGTGCTCTTCGACGACCAGTTCATCGCGACCGAGACGATCGGCAGCGTCCACTACGCCATCGAGAAGGTGGTCGAGGATGCTCGGCCCGACCTCGATCTCGACGCCCTCGCGCAGCGCCATGACGCGCCGGGCCGGCTCGCCCGCCGGCTCGTCGATCTGCGCGATGGCAACGCCGACGCGGCGCCCCTGCTCGTGCGGGCAGCGGCCGCGCTCGAGGCCGAGGTCGCGGGGGGGCGCTTCAGTCAGCTCGACGCGCCGCCCTGGGCGGGCGATCGGGGAGACGACGCGCTCGTCGACCTGCTGCTGCACGCGGGGACGCGCGAGCTCGAAGGGCTGCTCGCACAGAAGGCGGTCGCGTTCGCGGGCGCGGAGGGCGCTTCGTGAAGCTCTCTCGCCTGCAGCTGCGACGCGCACCCGGCCTCGACAAGGGGCTCGAGGAGCTGCACTTCGAGGATGGCCTGAACGTGGTCTTCGGCCCGAACGAATCGGGCAAGAGCACGCTGGCGCGGGCGATCCAGTCGACGCTCTGGCCGGGGGGCCGAAGCCCCGGCGCGTGGATCGACGTCGAGAGCGACTGGAGCGAAGGCGACCAGACCTGGTCGGCCCGCCATGATGGCGACACGGAGTGGACCCGCGACGGCGAGTCGTGTCCGGCGCCGCCGCTGCCGCCCGATGAGAACAGCCGCGCCTACCGACTGCATCTGCGCGACCTGATCGCCGACGAGGGCGAGGGCCACGAGGATTTCGCGCGCAGCGTACGTGCGGAGCTCGATGGTGGCTACGACCTGACGAAGCGCGTGACCGCAGAGCGCAGCAGTCGTCACGGCATGCACGAGAAGCGCGTGCTCGCCGCTGCCGAGAAGGAGCTTCGCGAGATCGAGGGCAGACGCGCCGATCTCGGGCGGCAGGTGGACGACCTGGGGCGCCTCGAGGCCGAGAAGCAGGCGGCGGACGAAGCGCGCCGCGAGGCGTCGCGCCTCGAGCGAGTGCAGGCCTGGCAGGCGGCGACGACTCGACTGGAGACTGCGCGCGCGGACCTCGCAGCCGACGCGACGCCCGCTCTCCTCGGTCACGAGCACGACGAGCTGGTCGGGCTCGACGAGGCGCTCGATCAGTGCGCGACCGAGCGCGCGGGGCTCGAGGCGGAGCTCGAGGAGGCGCGGGGCGGGCTCGTCTTGCTGGGGCTGCCGGCGAAGCTTCCGGCTGCACACCAGATGACGGCATGGCTCGCCGATGCCGAGGCGCTCGCCGACCTGGAGCGGTCGTGGCGGGAGGCCGACGCCGCGGTGCCCGTCGCCGAGGAGGCCGAGCGCCGCGCACGCCAGGCCCTGCTCGCCGACCAGGAGAGCGGGGTCCCCAAGGACGCGCCGCTCTTCGCACCCACGCCCGCACAGATCGAGGCGCTCGCAGACTGGCTCGATCGTCGGTCGCGCCTCGCCGACGCGCGCCGCGCGATCGAAGCGCAACGGGCCCGGCTCGAGCGCGCCGACGAGGCCGCGACGGATGACGCCGACGACGAGGACCCCCTGTCGCGCGCGCGCGCCGCGGTCGGAGATCACCTGCGCGCGGGCCCGGGGGTCGCCGCGCCGCTCCTGGGCGCCGCGCTCTCGGGCGCGGCGATCGCCGGGGCCGCGGGGC
>CAYYSY010000017.1:0-4263 GCA_964474355.1 uncultured Spirochaetaceae bacterium
GCGGCGACGTCAAGTTGCCCGCCACAGGCGTGATCAACGCCTCCATACGATCGATCTCCGAGTGCACGTAGGCTTCGTCCCAGACGTTGTCGAGCAGCCACTGCATGCGCGCGACGAGGTCGGCCTTCTTGGCCGGCATGGCGTAGAGCCGCCACGCGAGCGCCGCCCGCGGCACGATCGGCTCGGCATGCACGGGGTCGCCGCTACGACCGCCGAACGTCAACTTGTTGCCTGGGCCGAGCGTGTCATCGGTGCCCCACGGAATGAAGTCGATGAGCCCGTCGGCCGGGTTCACGTAGAACCAGAAGTTGTTCTGGTCGTCGACGTAGCCGTCCCAGTGACCGGTGAGCCCCTCCATCGCCCAGAACGTGAGGAACGAGTCGACGTCGACGATGCCCTCGATGGCCGCGAGCCGCGCCGCGTCGCTCATGCTGCCCGTCAGCGCTGCAGTGAGTGCGTCGACCTCGGTCCAGTCGGCCGCTGCCTGCGGATTCTTGGGCTCGATGGTGTCGCGGTACGGCCCTGTCCAGAAGTCGGAGAGCGTCCCCTCGTAGAGCTTGCCCGCGTCACTACCGAAGTGCCGGCGCAGGAAGGGATCCTTGATGCTCTCGACGTGGGTATAGATGTCGTGCACCACCTGACCGCCGCCGGGTCCGGTCGTGATCACGGTGACCTCGGCGAAGTTGCAGCGCGGCGCCGGGATGCCCGCTCGTGCCATCAGGTCGTACACGATGCACTGCTTGACGTGCGCAGGATCCTGCTTGTTGTTGTTGAGGGTGATGCGGTCCATGTCGTTCCACTGCTGACCGCCGACGAACTCGTCGAACTTCACCTTGAACGAGGGCTGATTCTGGTCGAGCGAGCCGAAGAAGCCCTTCTTGCGAACGGCCACGTTCTGGAACGTCTGCCCGTCGATCGTGACCTGGGCCGGGTAGAAGTTGTAAGGGGACCACCAGGGCTCCGATCCGCAGCTCGGGCTGAAGATCTCCGACATGACGTCGCGCTCTTCGACCCGGAGCAGATCCCAGTCGGTCTGGGCGATCTGGATCTCGACCTGGATCAGGCGGTCGGGGGCGAAGACGATCTCGGTGACATCGCCGGGCACCGCAGCCACGGGACACGCGGGCGCGAGCCCGGGCTCGAGCGAGGGGTTCTGCAGCGTGCGCGCGAGCACGACGGCATCGGCCAGGGTGCAGGCCGAGTCGCCGTGCACGGCGCAACGGTCGGGGTCGCTCACCCCGCCCGCGACGCCGACGAGCACGTCGCGCAGCTCGCCGAGATCGGCGGCCGTCACGGCGTCGTCCGCGGTCGGGTCGCCGCACTGGCACACGTCGCCGAGGCCGTCGCCGCCACCCGGACCGACGACGTCGGCCTGGCTCGCGTTCTGGATGGCCTGGCAGTTGTCGTCGCAGCCCGCGGTCGCCCCACCCACGCAGCGGTTGTCGCCCGCGACGCCCGACTGATCGGCATCGTCCGCGATGCCGTCGCCGTCGCTGTCGGGCACGGGCGCGCCCGCGCGCAGATTCGCGAGCTGCTGGCTCGAGAGACCGCTGTTCCACTGGTTCGGCGAGCCGAACGTGCTGATGACGCCGTCTTCCCAGTCGTTCTGGCTCTTGCGGCAGGGGTCGATGAGCGCCGAGGGATCCTGCTCCAGGCGCACGATCTCGCCCGAGTTGACGTCGTCCTGGGGCGGGTAACAGTCGGCCGCCGGGTTCTCGGCCACGTGCTCACCCGAGGGACCGAAGACGACGTTGCCCTGGTCGTCTTCGATGTACATGCGCCACTCCGTGTGGCTCACGGGGAAGTTGTTCGCACTGATGTAGGTGCCGTCACCGCCGCTGTGGGCGCGCACGTTCATCCACCAGTCGCTCGAGCCGTCCCAGGTGAGGTCGGTCGCCTCGTCCTCGGCCACGGTCAGGATCGTGCCGGCGCGAAGATCGCTCCACACGCTGTGGCTCGAGAAGACGAGCTCCTCGTCGCACACGGTGTTGTCGCAGATCACGAGCTTCCAGCCGCGAATGTCGAGGTGGTCTGCGACGACCACGAACTCCATCCAGTCGCCGCCGTTCGTCTCGATGCGGCCGAAGTACGTGTCGGAGGGCGGATTCACCGAGTTGCCATCACCGTCGACGCCGGCGGTACCGCCGTTCAGGAACTCGCCGTTTCCGACGGCGTTCCACTCGTTCAAGATGAGCGGGGCCGCCGCCGCCTGGCCCGCGCACAGGAGCACGCCGACGAGACCGAGCAGACCGAGCAGACCGAGAGAGCCGAGCAGACCGAAAGAGCCGAGAAGGGTCGGACCGAGGCGCGCGCGCATGTCGTGAATCGTCATCACCGAGCCCTCCCCCGCGCCATCGCGGAGAGGAGCGACGCACCCGCGAGCCACATCGCGAGCGCCGCGGGCTCGGGCACACTGACGACGGTCTGGCTGGGGAGGGTCTCGCTGTCGAGGTCGGCTCCAATGACCTCGCCCGAAGTGAGCTCGACCTGGCCGTTCGTCGCCGCGTTCACGTCGAGCACGCCGATGCGCTGCGGGCCGGGCGTGGGCGACACGGGGTCGAGGCCGTTGATCACGATCGAGCCGGAGCTCTGGTTCACGACCAGGTCCGCGCCGCCATCGGGCGTGAACGAAGAGATCGTGAGTCCGTTCAGGCCCGTCAGCGTGACGGTGAAGCCGCAGACCTCGTCTCCGGCGCCTTCGTGGCAGGCGCTGCCCGGGGCCGACGCGGTCACGCCGCCGTCGACGTAGAGATAGACCGACCGGGTGCCGCCCTCCGGAATCGTCGGAACGCCGCCGGCGGGCTGGCCATTGTCGTTTGGGCTGTGGAAGACGTCGGTCCCCAGGGCGGGGAGCGACCAGAGCGCGGAGGCCACGAAGAGCGCGCAGAGCGCGCCCATCCGGCCACCGCGACCGACCTGCTCGGACAGCATCATCGACAAATCCACGTTCTCCTGCTCAGCGTTCGACCCGGCGGGCGAGATGGCCCGAAGCGATCCGGGTCGCTCGATCTTACGCGAGCGAATCCGGGCTGTGTGGGAAATGTGGCATTTACCCACGCTCCATGTGGAGCTGCAAGTCTATGACTTCAAAGGAATTTCGAGAATTCGCGGGGAATTCTGGTGCGCATGGGCGCCCGCTCCACCCCTCAGCCACCGCCGCCCGCCGCCTGCGTGTTCCGGGCCCGAGCACCCTTGGCGTTCGGATGGAAGAGCACCTCGCCGTCGACCCGGAAGTCGGCAATCGCCTGCTGCCCTGCCTCGCTCACGAGCCAGTCGATGAGGGCCTGCCCCGCCTCCGCCTTCACGTGCGGATGCTTCGCGGAGCTCACCAGGATCACGCCATAGGGGTTGAAGAGCGGCGGATCGCCCTCGAGCACGACACGGAGATCGCTCTTGTTGCGAAAGGCGATCCACGTACCGCGGTCACTGAGCGTGTAGGCGCCCATCGCGTTGGCCGTGTTGAGCGCTGCGCCCATCCCCGAGCCGGTCTCGCGGTACCAGCTGCCCGACTCGGCCTTCGGCTCCAGCCCCGCACCCGCCCAGAGTCGTCGCTCGGCCTTGTGCGTGCCGGAGTCGTCGCCGCGGGACACGAAGGGCGCCTTTGCCGAGGCGATCAGCTGCAGCGCCTTCGCCACCTGGCCGCCCGCGCCTTCGACGATGCCGGCGGGATCGTCCTTCGGGCCGACCACGATGAAGTCGTTGTACATGACGTCGACGCGCTCGACGCCATGCCCCTCGGCGACGAACGCCTCTTCGGAGGCGCGATCGTGGACGAGCAACACGTCCGCGTCACCGCCCCGCGCGAGCCGCAGCGCGGCGCCCGTCCCCACCGCGACGACGCGGACCTCGATGCCGCTCGCTTCGGTGAAGCGCGGCAGGATGTCACCGAGCAGACCGGAGTTCTCGGTGGACGTCGTGCTCGCGAGTGTGATGAACGTGTCGTCGGCAGGTGCCGGGGCACCGGGCGCGAGGGAGACCAGTGCGATGCACGCGGCGAGCGCCGCCGAACGTGCGCCAGCGATGGGATTCGACAATGGATCGGGTCCTCTACCAGACGAGGTCGCCGGACAGGAACGCCCGCGCCTCGTCGCTGCTCGGAGAGTCGAAGAACGCAGCCGCCGGAGCGTCCTCGACGAGGCGGCCACGATGCAGGAAGAGCACTCGCGACGCAATGCGCCGAGCCTGGCCGAGATCGTGCGTCGTCATCACGATCTGGCGCCCCTCCTCGGCGAGGCGCGTGACGATGGCCTCGACCTGGCCGGT
>CAYYSY010000018.1:0-5118 GCA_964474355.1 uncultured Spirochaetaceae bacterium
CGCGCATACTGATCCTCAGGAGAGAAGACTCATGACCTTGCGGATCTCGATCTCGCTTCTCCTCGTCGTCTGCTTCTCTGCCGCTGCCCATGCCCAGGTCGGTCGCGACGTGGCCGAGCGCGGCTCGAATCGCGCCCAGATTTCGAAGGGCAAGGCCCAGCTCGAGAGTGGCTCGAAGGCCCTCGAGAGCTTCTCCTCTGAGCTGGATGCGTTGAGGGCCGCCACGGCCGAGAAGGACTCGCCGGAGGCGAACCAGAAGCTCGACGAGCTCCGGCGCATCATGGGCGGCCAGCTCGAGCAGGGCGCTGCCCGCGCGGAGGCGATGAAGCGCGAGCTCGCGGGCAGTGTGTCCGAGACCGGCTCCAACCGCCGCGAGTCGCGCCGCAACCGCGACGACTCTGACGCGTTCGGCCGCAGCGATGACGACGAAGCCGACGCGATTCGCGACGGAGTGAACCGCGTCGACGACGCTCGCGACGTGGCCGACGACAAGAAGGATCTGGCAGAGCTCGGCGAGCGGCTGAAGCAGCAGCAGCAGATCGCCCAATCATTGGCGTCGGTGCAGCTCGCCCTCGACTCGCCCACCGGCGGCGAGGACGCCAACCGAACGATCAGCGAGCTCGAGCGGTTCGAGGGGCTCATGCAGCAGGATCTGAAGGCGATCGAGGCCGAGATCACGGAGGACCGCAGGGAGGCAGGTGAAGACCGGCGAGAAACCCGCGACGACCTCCGCGAAGCCGACGAGCCCGACAACCGCCACCGTCGCAACGACGACGACTTCGGCCGCCGCAGAAGAGACTAGAGGACCGCGCTCGGGCGCAACGATCGAAGTCGGTCGTTGGACGTGTGAAAGGGGTAGTGCCGGAGTGGTCTCGCTCACCTCGACCGTTTCGGAGCCATGGCCGTCGGGCGGCGAGCCTCCCCGTCGTCGTGTGATAGTTTCGCTCGGAACCTCGCTGGCACTCGCCCTTCCTGTTGCTGACGTTGATACTGCTCGGCGAATCTGAAGCGATTCATCATTCATCCAGCGCCGGAGTTGCGAGTATGCCGTCGGTCTCGTCCATCACGCGTGGCAGGTCGCCCCTCAATGACCGCATGCTGCGCGTCTCATGCGATGCGGTGGCAGGGGGGAGTCCCCCCGAACACCTCTGGATCGACTATCCGCCGGAGCTCGATCCGTTTCTCGATGCGAGTGGCAACCCCTGGGCCATCCTCCTGCTGCCCACCGCGGTGGTCCGTGGCGAGCCTCTGGATATCGAGCTTCCGGTGGACAGCAGGCTTCTCGACAACCTTCATGCTTTGCAGCAGGCGTGGGCTTCCTGGTACGACTGGGCGCAGGCTGTACCGATCAACGCGGAGCGCTCGGGCGATTCCTCCTCGTCGACGCAGCGTCATGCAGGCAGAGAGTCCGCCCTGTTCTTCACTGGTGGCGTCGACTCGCTCTTCTCCCTGATCAGGCATGACGCCTCGGATGCGCGAAGCGAGGCCGCCGAAGCGCCTCTCAGTCTCGTCACGATCCACGGCTTCGACATCTCGCTGGCGAACGAATCCGAGTTCGAGAAGGTAGAGAGCCTCTGCAGCGAGATCGCAGGGATGACCGGCTCGTCGAGCATTCCCCTGGCGACCAATCTGCGAGCGATCGATGGGTACGGACGCAGCTGGGGTCCCCTGAGTCATGCTGCGGCGCTGGCTGGGATCGGGCACCTCTTCTCCGGCAGATTCGGCAGGCTGATCATCGGCTCTACGCGCGATCATGACCATCTGAGCCCCTGGGGCTCACACCCGTCGACCGACCCTCTCTTCAGCTCGCACGACGTCGAGGTCGTGCACGATGGTGCCGAGCACACGCGCGTGGAGAAGACACGTGCTCTCCTCGACCGGAAGGACCTCGTTGGA
The DNA here is from genome assembly GCA_964474355.1 of uncultured Spirochaetaceae bacterium. Classification (GTDB taxonomy): domain Bacteria; phylum Myxococcota_A; class UBA9160; order UBA9160; family UBA4427; genus CAYYSY01. The sequence continues at coordinate 1,897 of CAYYSY010000018.1, forward strand.
AAGCTGCGTGTGTGCTGGAAGGGCGGAGGGGCCGACAACTGCTCCAGGTGCGCCAAGTGCCTGCGCACGATGGTCACCATAGACCTCTACGGGGAGCAGGACGCGGTCGCTTCTTTCGATTGGACGGAGTACGGCCTCGATCGTGTTGCCGAGGTCTATCTAGCGACTGAAAGCTATGCGAACTACTTTCAGGAGATTCGGGACGCAGCAGCTGTCGAGGGCCGCAACGACATCGTGGAGGCAATCGATCGAAGCATTGCGCGATCTGCGAGACGTCGAAGGCTGCAGCAGCCAGTCCAGCGCATGCTGAAAGATCTCGTCTCGCATCGATCGCTGCGGCCGATCTACCAGAGGATCAACCGCGGGGGCCGCACTCACCGTTAGGGTCTCGACGCGATCCCGGTGGAAGAGCCGCACGTCGGCGAGCGAGGCCCCGCCCGCTACTCCTTCTCCAGCCACTGATCCAGAAGCTGGTGGAAGTGCCGGATCTTCGTCTCGCCATAGTCGCCGAAGACCACCTCGGGGTTCTTCATCGTCTTGAGGCCACGCTGCACGCGCGGCAGGTTGAAGACGTCCTGGTTGAAGACCTTCGCGAGCAGGCCGAGCTCGGGCGCGTCGACCCAGTCGTCATCGGGGCCGAGCCAATGGATCGGCGCGTTGGGCGGGCGCTCCTTGCCCTTCGGCGCCGCCACGAAGAACATGCACTCGTGGATGCACTCGTCGGGGTTCGCACCGTTGGGGCGAAAGCGGTAGACGACGGGGTTGAACGAGCCCCAGGGATGGAAGTTCGGGAAGACCGAGAGGTAGATGTTGTCGATGAGCTCCGCGTCGCTGAAGCCGTCGACCTCGTCACCCAGCACCTGGCGAAGTGATTCGCGTGCCGGTGCGGCCGTCGCTGCGCGCGCGTTGGCAGGCTTCTCTCTCTCCTTCTCCTTCTTCTTCTTGCCGCGGCCCTTCGATTCCGACTCGTTCGCGCCGGGGAGCTGCCGCCCACCGACCCAATCGCACATGTTGGGGTCGACCTGTCCGACGTCCCCCTCGACCCGGGTACCATCGTCACGAAAGACGCCCACTTTGCCCTTGCGCGTGGTCACGCGCACGAGGCCTTCCTCGACACGCTCGTAGACATCGCCCGAGAGCGGGTGCCTGATCTTCGTGAAGAGGTTCGAGTCGGGCAGGGGATCCCAGAGCGGCACGCCCGTCAGGTGCGGGCTCGGCGTCGCGTTCGGAGAGATCGCGCGAGAGAAGTTGCCGAAGACGTCGTACTTCGAGTTGGCGTCGCCGATGCCGCCCAGGATGGTCGGGTGCGTGGCGACCACGTGGTACGCCTCCATGAACGCCTCTTGCGCGACCTTCCAGTTGCAGCGAAGCACCTTGGCGACGTGGGCGACCTTGTAGCGGCGCTCGAACGGCAGCAGGGTGAAGTGGGCGGACAGATCACCGAGGAAGTCTTCGAGGGGCTCGGCGTCGTCATCGGGGTTGATGAAGACGAAGCCGTCCCATCGGCCCAGCTTCACCTCGGGCAGGTGGTAGTCGTCCTTCTCGAGAGTGGGGAAGTCCCATTGGCAGGGGATCTCCCTCAGCTCGCCGTCGAGCTTCCAGCTCCAGCCGTGAAACGGGCAGCGAAGCTCCTTCGCCCACTTGCCGCGCTCGTCGCGCAGCAGGCGACCTCGGTGCAGGCAGACGTTGTGATAGGCCTTGATCTCGTCGACGTCGGTGCGCACCACCAGAAACGACAGCTCTGCGATGTCGTACACGAGGTAGTCGCCCACGTCGGGGATGTCCTGCTCGTGGCAAGCCATCTGCCATGCCCGCTTCCAGACCTTCTCGACCTCGAGGTCGTGGAACGCCTTCGAGAAGTAGCGCTCGGCCGGCACGCGCGTGGGGCCGGGTGGCATCGGAGAGTCGACTCGGAGGATGTCGCGAACGGGGTGGCTATCGGTATCGAGGAGCTCTTCGTAGGTCTTCCCGGCTGATCGATTGCCGCCGGTGATCGTCTCGGTCATTGGAGGGCCTCGCTGCGTTGGATCGAGATGTCATGGTCGAGCGATCCGCCATCGTCCTCGAGTCGGCCGACCGATGCGGGTCGCTTCGAGGGAGATAGCCCTCCGAGATCGGGGGGAAATGTCCGAAAGCCGGCGATATGGGCATCTCTGAGCAATCGTCTCCCGCCAGGCTGAGACCAGGCGGTCGGAAGGTGCAGATTGCCCCACACGCACGAGCGGCGAGAGCTCCGCTCAGCGCCTTTCGCGGCTGCGAAGGCGAGCGGAAATCGATCATGGGTGCAGAAGAAGTGGCGAGCCGGGCGCCTTGGGCTCAGCCCTCTTGCCAGCCTCCGTAGCGCTCGACGCAGACCTTCGGCGGCGCGGGGCGGCTGCCACCCCAGCGGGCCGTCTTCACGGAGTCGCACCACGCACGCAGGGTCTGGTCGGGATCGAGCGAGCCGGCGAGGTAGAGCCGCGTCAGCGTCCTGCGGCAAGACTGCGTCGCTGCGTCTTCGCCGCTGCGACAGCGCAGGTCGACTGCGAGGCGCGCCTCTTCGGTGAGCGCAGCCTCGGCGGCTTCCTGGTGGCCGCATCCGAAGCAGGCGAGGGAAACGGCGACACCAGCAATGATGAGAATGGCGGATCGCATGGGCAGGACCTCCCACCCCTCCAGACGTACGTTTCGTCCACGACGCCCCGCCACTGCGTGAAGCAGCTCACGCCCGACGGCGAAGCTACGCAATCGAGTGCAGGGAGGGAGCCCGATGGGGAGCCGAGGATTCGAGCCTCCCCGGCATCTCGGGAGCCTCGCGGAGCTTCTGGGCCTCCTGACCGCGATCAGCCCGGCCCCGCTCCGACTGTGACCACGATGCGATGCACCCAGAGCGGGATCAAGGTCGCCCAGTACGCCGTCATCCAGGTGAGTCCGACGAGGCCTCCCCAGTCCTCGGCGCTCGTCGACCGATTCGTCTCGTGGATCGACCGGCCGAGGCAGCTGGAGATCAGCTGCCAGCTCACTCGTTCTCGCGCTTCGTCCGTCGCCTCGCGCGACTGCGCATCGACGAGCAGAGAGCGCAGGTGGACCGCCTGCCAGGGCAGATAGAAGAGCCCGAAGAGCAGGTTCAGCTGCAGCAGCGTCTCACCTGCGCCGAGCGAATCGACGGTCGGGTAGAGCCAGGCGCTCGCGACCGTGTTCGCGACGAAGATGATCGCCCAGCCGATCTCCTCGTAGAAGTAG
>CAYYSY010000019.1:0-3293 GCA_964474355.1 uncultured Spirochaetaceae bacterium
CGACGATCGTCGCCGACTCGACCATGGATCACTTCGTGTCGTCGCTCACCGCCGCAACGGACGGCACGCTCTATGCGGTGCGCGGGCCGAAGCAGGGCGATCCGAACGCCGTCATCGACCCTCCGTATGCCGAGCTGCGAACGGTCGACAAGACGACGGGCAAGCTGGCGGGCACCGCCCTCCTCTCCCTCCCGAACGGCGACGATGGCGATGCGATCGCGACGGTGCCTGCTCGTCTCTACGGCACGCTCACTGCCACGGCCGAGAACGGCGTCGCCACCTTCGATGAGCTGAAGATCGACGCCATCGGCAGCGGCTACGTCCTGACGGCGAGCGCCAGCGGCCGCGCACCGGCGAGCAGCACGCCATTCGCCGTCGCGGATCCGCTCACACTCGCCGGCGACGTCGACTTCACCGAGTCGGAGAAGACGGTGAGCGAGATCGATGGAAGCTTCGACGTCACCGTCGCCGTCGTCCCTCCGCCGACCATCGACGTCATCGTCACCGCGGGCGTGGGCGGTACGGCATCGGACGCGAACGAGACCTCGCCCGACACGGATCTCGACTACCTCGACTACTTCCAGCTCGTGATTCCGGCCGGCGACGCGGACGGCCAGGTCACACGCACGATCACTCTCGTCGACGACGCAGACGTCGAGGGGGACGAGACGGTGGTGTTCGAGCTGCTCGACGCATCGCTCGCGACCGGGCTCGGCACGACCACCAAGACGCTCACCGTCACGATCACGAGCGACGACTAGGAACCCGAGCCCTGAGCGGCGCGCGATCCCGGACGAGCCCATGCCCCGCGACCGCAACACCAGCACCGTCTACTCGAGCGAGCACGGCCGCCACTGCCCTCACTGCGGGCTGCCGCAGAAGAAGTGCGTCTGCCGCGCGAATCCGCGCGGCGACAAGTCGGTGCGCAACACCGACGGCGATGGCATCGTGCGCGTCGGCCGCACATCAAAGGGCCGCGGGGGCAAGACCATCACCGAGGTCACCGGCGTGCAGCTGCCCGAGGTCGAGCTGCGCGACCTCGCCAAGGCGCTCAAGCGCCGCTGCGGCACGGGCGGCACGCTCAAGGACGGGGTGATCGAGATCCAGGGCGACCACCGGGACACGCTCGTCGCCGAGCTCGAAGGACGCGGCTTCAAGGTCAAACGGACGGGCGGCTGAGCCCGAAGCCGAAGTCCGGCGCCAGGAGCGCGCCCGGCGCCTCGCGTCACGTGGCTCGAGAACCGGGCCCATGCCGGCGCCGCGCCGCGACATGGAGCCGGCGCACCGTCCACAGATCGCGCAGCGCCTCCGGCAGCCGGTCGACGATGCCGTACTTCGAGCGGCCGGCCTCCCGCGCCCGGTGCCCGACCTCCGTCTGCACGACCCGCGCGCCCTCGAGACGAAGCAGCGTCGGCAAGAAGCGGTGCAGGCCGCGCTCGAGCCGCACGCACCGGGCGAATCGGGCGCGCATCACACGCAGCGAGCAGCCCACGTCGACGATCGACTCGCCAGTCAGCCGATTGCGCACGGCGTTCGCGACCTTCGAGGCGAGGCGGCGATGCGCGGCGTCGTGGCGCTCGGCGCGCACGCCGCACACGACGTCGGTGTCGTCAGCGAGCAGCGCGAGCAGGCGAGGCAGATCGGCCGGGTCGTTCTGGCCATCGGCGTCGAGGGTCGCGATCACGTCGCCGCGCGCCGCCTGGAACCCGGCGCCGAGCGCCGAGGCCTGTCCTCTGTGCGCGCCGAGCGAGACGACCCGGCAGCGCGGATCGCGCGCCGACTTCGCAAGCGCCCACTCCAGGCTGCCATCGCGGCTGCCGTCGTCGGCGAAGACCAGCTCCCAGGGCGCGGCCACCTGATCGAGCACCTTCTCGAGCTCGGACGTGAGGCCCGGTAGCGCTCCGATCTCGTCGCGCACGGGGAGCACGACCGAGAGCCACGGCCTGGGCGCGACCGGCGTCTTCTCGAGCTGCGGCGCTGCGAAAGCGATGGCTCCATCCCCCTGGCTCCGTAGGGTACCGTCGGAACGCGACGAAGCGAAGCGCCGACGGGCGATCTGCGTCGCGGCCGGACACGATCGAGCGGGGCCGGACGGGGCGCTGGCGGACGGGGCCGACCGACCAGAGCCGGCCAACGAGGGACGGGCGCATCGCACACCCGCGCACACACGACACATCGCAGCCGGCCCGCAGGATCCGGCTCGGCGAAGCCGTGAGCCGGCCACCGATGCTCGAAGGCCTGCGCCGGTGACCCAGGCCACCCCCCTGCCCCCGCAGCCGGCAGCTCGTCCGCGGCCGCCGAGCCGCGGTGCGTGGCTCGCGCTGGGCCTCGTGGCGATCGCCCTGGTCGGCTTCGATCTCGGCGGGCTCGACCTCTGGGCGCCCGACGAGCCGCGCTACGCCGAGGTCGCCGAGGAGCTCCGCCGCGCCGAGCGCGGCCCCGAGGACCTCGTGCTGCTGCGCCTCGGCGGCGAGCCGTACACGCAGAAGCCGCCGCTCTACTTCTGGCTCGCCGCGGGGCTCGGCGCGCTGCGCGGCGGCGTCGACGAGTGGAGCGCGCGCCTGCCCTCGGCGCTGGCCGGGCTCGCCACACTCGGCGTCTGGGCCGCGATCGCACGGCGCCTCTTTCCGGGCACGGCGGTGCCGTGGATGACCGCCGCGCTGCTGCTCACGAGCTTCCGCTTCGTGCACTTCGCGCGCCGGGCGCAGCTCGACGTGATGCTCGCGCTCTTCGAGGGGCTCGCGCTGTGGGGCTTCCTCGAGTGGCGCGGCGCCGACGCCCCGCACGTGCGGCGCCGGGCGCTGCTCGTGCTGCACGGCGCCTCGGCTCTCGCCCTGCTGACGAAGGGGCCGGTCGGGCTTCTACCCTGGGCCTGCTTCGTCGCCGTGCTCTTCAGCGAAGGCCGCGCCCGAGACATCCGCCGGGTGCTCCCGCTCTGGGGCATCGCGCTCGCGGCCGCGCCCGCGCTCGCCTGGATCGCAGCGAGCGTCGCCCTCGCGCCCGATGGCTTCTTCCAGGCCGCCGTCGTCGACAACCTCTGGTCGCGCTTCGCGACCGGCACGGCGCACGTCCGGCCCGTCTGGTACTTCGTGCGGCAGCTGCCGGTCGAGGCGCTGCCCTGGTCGCTGCTCTGGCCAGCGGCGCTCGTGTGGATGTGGCGACAGAGGCGCGCGCACCCGGCCTCGGGCGAGCGCAACGCCTTCGCCCGCCGGCTGCTGCTGGTGTGGATCGCCCTTCCCTTCGTGTTCTTCTCCCTCTCGGCGGGCAAGCGCGGGATCTACCTGCTGCCCGTG
>CAYYSY010000020.1:0-2617 GCA_964474355.1 uncultured Spirochaetaceae bacterium
CGCACGTTCACGCCGTGCACCCATTCCCAATCGCGGGGGGTCGTCTCCCAGACGTTCAGCTGCGCGACCGAGACGCCGGCGTTGTTGCAGAGCAGATGGCAGGCGCCGAACGTCGTGTAGGTGTGATCGGCCAGGGCCTCGAGCGCGTCGAAGGTGCGCACGTCGGTGACCTTCGTGCTGACCTCGCCCAGCGAGGCCAGCTCGTCGCGCGCCGCCTGGAGCGCGGGCTCCTCGACGTCGCCGAGCACCACCTTCATGCCCTCGCCGAGCAGCGCCTTCGCGAGCGCCTTGCCGATGCCCGACGCACCGCCGGTGACCACTGCGACCTTGTTCTGGAGGTCCTGCATCTTTTCTCTCTCCTCGCGCGCTCCGCGCGCGGCTTGGGTGCTGGCCTCGCGGCCGCCGCGTGGTGGCGGCCGGGTCCGTCCCGGTGTGGCACCTCTTTATAGCTGGATGCAAAGCACCGTTCGACTCGAATGCCCGCCGCCGGGGGCCGAGGCGGCCCCCGGGTGCCCGCACCGTGCTCGCCACCGCATAGAGAGAGCGTCGACGGCTTCCTCATTCAGTAGTCGGGGCGCGCTTGCACGCGTGTTGCCGCCGCGCGTCGAGGGGGCTCGGGGGTGCGACCTCCGCCTTTCACCCCCTGCTCGGCGGCGCCGCGGCGGTCTATCGTCTCCGTCTGTATCTCTGTCTCGGCCTCGGCACCGTGCCGTCTCGTCACGAGACACAGCCGGCCGAGCCCGACCCAAAGCCAGGAGCCCACGCCATGACCGAAGGACCGAAGATCAACCCCGGCGACATCATCCTCTGGCCGATGCTGAAGATGCGCTACGACACGCAGCCCGAGAAGATCGCGGCGCTGCTGCCGCCCGGCCTCCAGACGAGTGACACCGCAGGCGTGCACTTGACCGCGTACTGCTTCCCGGTACCCGACGTGCCCGAGTACGGCATCCTGATCAACGTCGATGCCGACTACCAGGGCGAGAAGGGGTTGTACACCCTCGGCTACGGCATCGACCAGGAGAGCGCGATCTTCGTGTCGCGCGATCGCAACGGTCAGCCCAAGTACCCCTGCGAGATCGAGTACTACCGCATGCTCGACGGTGTCCGCGCGCGCTGCTCGCACCAGGGCTACACGTTTCTCGAGTTCGACGGCAAGGCCACCGACCCCGTCGAGCACCCGCCCGAGCACACCGAGACCGAGTGGTGGATCAAGGTCTCGCCCGGCGTCGGTATGCTGCCCGAGACGACCTACGACTTTCCGCCGCACGTGGTGCGCGTGCACACGAAGTACGGCACCGCGTTCAACCAGAAGGTCGAAGGCACGCTCACCCTGCGCGACAGCCCGTGGGACCCGATCACGCAGTACCTGCCCCAGGAGAGCGAGGCGACGGCAAGGCTCTGGACGCCGAGCACGTTCGAGCGCGACATCACGCTGGCCGGGAAGCTCGACGCCGACGCGTTTGCACCGTTCGTCGACACGATCGGTGGGTCGCGCTGGCCGGGGGAGCAGGGCGGGCCGAAGCGGGGCTAGCCCACCGATGCAGCTCAAAGACGACGTCCAGTGCGGCATGGTCATCAGCGGGCAGGATGGCGAGGGCGTGCGCGACATGGCGGCTGCCATCGAGGCGGCCGGGCTCGACAGCGTCTGGGTGGGCGACCACGTCGCCTTCCATATACCGGTGCTCGAGAGCCTGACCCTGCTGTCGTTCGTGGCCGCGGCGACCCGGCGCGTACGGCTCTGCACGGGTGTCTACCTCGCGCCGCTGCGCCACCCGACGACGTCGGCCAAGGTGGCGGCCACCCTCGACGTGCTCTCGGGGGGCCGCCTCACCCTCGGCGTGGGGGTGGGGGGCGAGTTTCCGCCCGAGTTCGAGGCGTGCGGGGTGCCCGTGGCCGAGCGGGGCCCGCGCACCGACGAGGCCATCGAGGTGATGCGCCGCCTGTGGACCGACGACAAGGCCGAGTACCACGGCAAGCACTTCGACTTCGGCCCCGTGAACATGGCCCCGAAACCGGTGCAGCCTGGTGGCCCACCGATCATCGTCGGCGGGCGCAAGGGCCCCACCTTTCGCCGCGCCGGCGAGCTCGGCGACGGCTACATCTCGCACATGTGCTCGCCCGAGCAGTTCGCGCAGAACATGGAGGACATCCAGCGGCATGCCGACGCGGCGCAGCGCGGCGACGCCGAGTTCGAGACGGCGTCGTTTCTGTTCACGGTGCTCGACGACGACTACGACCAGGCGCACGCAAAGGCCTCGTCGATGCTGCGGATGATCTACAACCGCGACTTCGAAGAGGCGTCGAAGAAGTACTGCCTGCTCGGCCGCGCCGAGGACTGCCTCGAGCAGATGAGGGAGTTCACGAAGGCGGGCTCGAGGCACTTCGTGTTCTCGATGCTGAGTGACCCGGCCGAGTTCATCGAGGGCTACGACCGGGTGATCCGGCCGGGCCTGGGATCGATCACGCTCGGCGGCCAGGCCGGAGCCTAGGGAAGCCAGCCTCTCGGGTTGGCTTCCACCTGCGCCCGCATCTCCTCGAGCGCTGCTTCGAGGCTTGCGGCCTCCTCGGGATGCAGCGCCGACAGCTCGTGGGCCTCCTCGTCGAGGTCGACCCG
>CAYYSY010000021.1:0-3388 GCA_964474355.1 uncultured Spirochaetaceae bacterium
TTACGACCGGCTGCAGGCCGAGATCGAGGTGCTCGAGGTCGAGCGCAAGATCCGCGGGCGCGTCAAGAAGCAGATGGAGCGCTCGCAGAAGGAGTACTACCTCAACGAGCAGATGCGGGCGATCCAGAAGGAGCTCGGCGATCGCGACGAGTTCAAGAACGAGCTCTCCGAGCTCGAGGAGCAGCTCGCCGCCAAGCAGATGCCCGAGGAGGCTCGCGAGCGCGCCGAGAAGGAGCTCAAGAAGCTCAAGATGATGTCGCCGATGTCGGCCGAGGCGACCGTCGTCCGCAACTACATCGACTGGATGATCGCGCTCCCCTGGGACGAGTACAAAGAAGAGAACATCGACCTGCCCGAGAGCGAGGCCATTCTCGACGCCGACCACTTCGGCCTCGAGAAGCCGAAGGAGCGCATCCTCGAGTTCCTCGCCGTGCATGCGCTCGTCGAACGGCTGAAGGGCCCGATCCTCTGCCTCGTCGGCCCGCCCGGCGTCGGCAAGACCTCGCTCGGCAAGTCGATCGCCCGGGCCACGGGCCGCGACTTCGTGCGGATCTCGCTCGGCGGCGTACGCGACGAGGCCGAGATCCGCGGCCATCGCCGCACCTACATCGGCGCGCTGCCCGGCAAGATCATCCAGAGCCTGAAGAAGGCGGGCACGTCGAACCCGGTCTTCCTGCTCGACGAAGTCGACAAGATGTCGATGGACTTCCGGGGTGATCCCTCGGCGGCGCTGCTCGAGGTGCTCGACCCCGAGCAGAACCACACCTTCAACGACCATTACCTCGACGTCGACTACGACCTGTCGAAGATCATGTTCCTGTGCACTGCCAATGTGCTCCAGGACATCCCCAGGCCGCTGCAGGATCGTCTCGAGATCATCCACATCCCGGGCTACATCGAGACCGAGAAGCTCTCGATCGCCAAGAACCACCTCGTCAGCAAGGTGCTCGAGCAGAACGGCCTGAGCGACGAGGAGATCGAGTTCACCGACAACGCGATCCTCGAGGTGATCCGCCACTACACCCGCGAGAGCGGTGTGCGCAACCTCGAGCGCGAGCTCGCCAGCGTCACGCGCAAGGTCGCACGCGATGTGGTGACGAAGGGCGACGACTACAAGAAGACACGGGTCACGCCCAAGCTCGTACGAAAGCTCCTCGGCGTCGAGAAGTTCCGCTTCGGCAAGACCGAGGACGAGGATCGCGTGGGCGTCACCACCGGCCTCGCCTACACCGAGGTCGGCGGCGAGCTGCTGCAGACCGAGGTGAGCGTGGCGCCGGGCTCGGGCAAGCTGCAGGTGACCGGCCGCCTCGGCGAGGTCATGCAGGAGAGCGCGGGCGCCGCCATGTCGTACCTGCGCAGCCGCGCCAAGCAGCTCGGTCTGACGCGCGACTTCTACACGAAGGTCGATCTCCACATCCACGTGCCCGAAGGTGCGACGCCCAAGGACGGCCCGAGCGCGGGCATCACGATCGCGACGACGATCGCCTCGGCGCTGACCCGGACGCCGGTGCGCGCCAACGTCGCGATGACGGGCGAGATCACGTTGCGAGGCCGCGTGCTGCCGATCGGTGGACTCAAGGAGAAGCTGATCGCGGCGCACCGCGGCGGCATCGACACGGTGATCATCCCGAAGGAGAACGAGAAGGATCTCGTCGACCTTCCGGCGCCGGTCCGCAAGGCGCTCACGATCCTTCCGGTCGAGCACATGGACGAGGTGCTGAAGATCTCGCTCGCGGTGCCCGATCCGGCCAACTTCCTCGAGGACGGCTTCCACGACCTCGACGAGATCTACGAGGTTCCGCGAACGACCGGCCCGACCACCGACGTGCCGCATCCGGCCGGTGTGAACTAGTCAGGCGAGCTTGCGGCTGGCGCCTCCATGAGAGGGGCGCCGGCCGCTCGCCTGGCGAACGGGTCGGGTGTGGAGCGCAGGGCGCGCGGCGCCGCGATCGACCGTATTCTCAGTCTCCCTTGGCAGGGGCGCGCATGGCGCGCCGGGGCCGGTGCTCGAGAGAGCCCGCCCATGAGGCCTTCGGCCTCGCCCTGGGGACGTGTAGCTCAGCTGGCTAGAGCATCTCGTTTACACCGAGAGGGTCCGCGGTTCGAGTCCGTGCACGTCCACCAGGGTTGGGCCTGGCTACCTCACGGAGCTTCGAAGAAGCTCGCCCAAGCTCGCGTGTTGCAGATCGGCGGAAGCACGTCGTCGGCGTAGAAGCAGACTTCGTAGTCCTCGCAGCCCAGGAACTCGACGGTGCCCGACGACGGCGGAGCACCGTCGATGCTGACCATTCCACCGCTGGGGACCTCGTAGGGGCAGGTCTCGAACGTGATGGGCTGGAGGGTGTCGATCGAGAGCAGGCCGTAGTCGGGGTCGACGATCGTGGCGTCGATGCCGAAGCTCGTCTCGATGTCACCGACCAGGTCCATCGACCTGACCGTGAATCTGACGCCGGTGAGCGCACCCTTGAAGCGGGTGATGTCGTACTCGCAGGAGAGCGCGCCGAAGCGCAGCCCGCTGCAGGAGAGCCTGTCGCCGTCGAGCACGAGGGGCTGGTAGTCGTCGCAGGTGACCTCGAGCCCGGTGAAGCGCATCGCGAACGAGTTCTGGTCGTCCGAGATGCTGAGCCTCGCCTTGCCGTCGAAGATGCAGACCCCGGCGACGTCGCAGCCAGTGAAGGTCAGCGTCCTTCCGTCGAGCGTCGCTCCCCCGCTTTCGCAGATGCCGAATGGATCGCCGGCGCCGCCCGCAGAAGGCACGGCCGAGCTCTGCGCCCCGTCGTCGGTGACGATGGGCCTCGGGTCGGCGACGTAGATCTGGCTGCGTTGGGGGTCGTCCTCGCGCAGGTACGGGATGGGGCGCATCGGGGAGGCACCCGCGCCGATCGTCAGGTCGACCGGTGTGACGCGGCTCATGTCGAGCGGGTTCGCCACGTCCTCCATGTGGACCTGCTCGGAGCCCGTGGCCGGCATTGCGGAGAGGCCGAAGAGCCCCGAGCTGACCGTCTGCGAGACGGCGGCACGCGTCACGACGTCGGTCGCGGAGAGAGCGAGATCGTCGATGTTGTCGGGCGTGATGACCACTGGCTTGGCTTCACTACCGCCGCAGCCCGGGGCTGCGAGCACGGCCAGAGCGAGTACGGCGAGGCAGCCGAAAGATGGGCTGCTCATGCCGGCGTTCGTGACACCAATTCGCACGGGGGCCTCCTCCCAGGCGGGGCCATGCGGTGTGGCTGCACGGCAGTTGGACGCGCTGCGCCCGCGAACCGTCGTCGATGCGATCGTACGCGATCTTTCGACTCGGATGCACGGGGATTCGGGGGCGCTCGATCGTCGTGCCGCGCCTGGAGCCCGAGGCCGGATCGTGGCAGGGACCACGCCTCGATCCGGC
>CAYYSY010000022.1:0-16878 GCA_964474355.1 uncultured Spirochaetaceae bacterium
CCCCACAACGAGCGAGGGGCGTGAATTTTCGCCTTGATCCCGGCGAAAATTCACGCCCCTCGCTCGTTGTGGGGGGCTTGGGGGTTGCTCGGCGGTGCGGGGGGTACTCGTCGCGCTTCGCGCGCCTCGGGGGTTCGTGGGGCTTGGGGCTCGTCGCGCTTCGCGCGCCTCGGGGCGTCGCGGGGCTGCGAGGGGGGTTCGAGAGGGGGGCAGTTCAGGGAGGGGGCGAGCGAGGGGGGTTTGATTCTCGGGGAGCGGACGCGGCGGTAGCGCGCTCGGACCTGCCAGATGTCGTCGTCGGGGGCATCGAAGGCGGGATGGCCCGTGTGGGTCTCTGCCTGGGGGACCCAGGCGCTCAGGTGGCCGACGCCTCGGCGGCCGTGGTGGATGCAGCCCGAGTCGAGGCCGCGCAGGCCCGGCACCACGCGCAGGCCCTGGGTCGCCCAGTGACCGTATACGACGCCGTACGTGTGGGCTCGCTCGAGCCACGCCTCGTGCCAGGCGACGCCGCCTTCCTCCCACGGCGCCCGGCTCGACCAGCGGCACCGCGCGCCCTTCACGCTGCGCGCGCAGGTGATCCGGCCGAGGACGTCCCGGCGGCTGCCGCGCCGGGGCATCTCCTGGGGATGCAGCGCGAGCAGATCGCGGACGAGGGCCTCGTCTCCCGACCCGAGATGATGCTCGACGCGCCGCGACTCGCGGATCGCCTGCGCCCAGGTCCAGTCGGGATGCACCGAGGCGTGGACCATCACCCAGCGCTGGCCGTGCACCCAGCCATGGGTCGCGAGCGGCCGGCGGAGCAGCCACGCGATCCACTCGTCGCGCTCCTGCGAGTCGAGCACGTCGTGGAAGGTGTGGTTCTCGTCGGGCTCCTGCAGCTCGAGGGCGACGCGCAGCATGTGGAGCTCGTGGTTGCCCAGGACCATCTCGCCGAGTCCGCGCTCGATGCGGTCGCGGATCCGCCCGAGCACCTGGAGGTTGTGATCGCCGCGGTTGATCGCGTCGCCGGCGACGAACAGCCGGAAGTCCGCTCCGAAGGCGTGCTCGACTCGCCCGAGCATCTCGTCGAGCTCGATCGCGCAGCCCTGGATGTCGCCGACGAAGACCGGCTGCCCCGCCTCGTGCGCCGGCTCCGGCAGCGGATCGAGGCGCGCGAGGGTCGCGCCCCAGCCGCCGCGGCCGGGCTGTGCCTCGCTCTGCGACGCGACGCGCGGATCGTCCTCGAGGAAGGCACGCACCTCCGCCCGGGCCACGCCGCGGCCGCGGCCGTGGATGATCCGCACCTCTTCGAAGTCACGAGCCAGGGCCTCGCCGAGGTAGGCGTCGAGCATCTCGAGCCGCTCCTCCGGCCGGAATGGATGCAGATCGAAGCTCTCTTCGATGGGGAGCTCGATGACGTCTTCGGGCGTGAGGTGGGGATCATGGCTCATGAGCGCGCCGCCTGGACCAGCATCGCATGACCGCCAGTCGCCGGCGCGCGACGAAAGACAGCCGTCATCGCGACCCGCTCTCGTGAGCTCGAGAAGGAAGTCATCTACGCGTGCCTCACCCCTTCCTCTTGTTTAGCGGAGATCGCGCACCAGAGGCAGAGTCGAAGGCGATACCGCGCCGCCTGGCGCTGAACTTCACGCACTCGCCCCATCGGATTTCGCCGACACGACCCGATCGGCGGTGCGAATCGCGGTCGCCGGGGCCTCCTCCGGCCCTCGCCGGATGCGGCGGGCGAGGTGCTAGAATCGCGCCGCGCCGGAGAAGCCGACGGCGTGGGGGGTAGTCCGAGCTTGCAGGTCGCGACCCGCGAGCCCGGGTGAATCGGAAGCGCACCCGAGATCGCGGCCGCTGTGGACCGCCCGAGAGACTTCGAGAGCGAGACGGGGAAGCAGTGGGACGGCGGATCATCGTCTGCGACGGGGCGGACAACGCCCGGCTCTGGAGCCGAATCGGCGCCGACGAGAGCGAGATCCTCACGTGGGTCCCGCGCGAGGAGGACGGGAGCGCCAGGCCGCGGGGCTTCAAGATGCTCCAGGGAGGCCTCTCGGAGGAGGCCTTCACGAAGCTCGGCCTCGAGGAGGGCGACGACTACGCGCTCGCCAGCGACGACGGCCCCTGGCTCCGCTCGGCCGTGCGCGAGATCGCCAAGGCGAGCCCCGAGGCGCCGATCCTGGTGCTCTCGGACGGAACCTCCGACGACGACCTGCCCGACCATCCCTGCCTGCGGCAGTGCGGGCTCAAGACGCTCATCCGCGACGACATCGACGACCAGTTCGACCACCTCTCGAACCTGCGGCGCGTGGTCGAGCTGCGGCGCCTGCTCGAGTCGCGCGAGAAGGTCGGGATCCTGCTACAGCCCGATCCCGATCCCGACGGCATCGCTTCCGGCTACGCGCTGCGCTCACTGCTCGGCCGCAAGCGCACCACCGCACCGCTCATCAGCTTCGGCGAGGTGCAACGCCCCGAGAACCGCGCACTGGTCGATGCGCTCGGCATCGAGATCCGGGTCATCACGCCCGAGGAGCTCGAGGAGATGGATGGCCTCGTGCTCGTCGACGTGCAGCCCAACGTCTTCGGAGACAACCTCCCCGACCGTGTGAAGAACGTCGACGCCGTGATCGATCACCACCCCGAGCGCACCGGCTACGAGGCGACGATCCGCGACATCCGCGCCTCGTACGGCGCGACCGCGACGATCTTCACCGAGTACCTGCAGGCGGTCGGTGCCGAGCTCGGTCCGCGGCTCGCGACGGCGCTGCTCTACGGCATCAAGAGCGACACCCAGTACCTCGGCCGCGAGACCGGACGCCAGGACATGCTCTCGTTCGCGTACCTGCACACCGCGCACAGCCCGGCGCTGCTGCGCCGCATCGAGCGGCCGGCCCTGCCCCTCGACGGCTTGAAGGCGCTCGGCCGCGCGCTCGCGAAGGCCGAGGTCCGCGACGGCATCCACATGCTCGTGCTCGGCCGCGTGCGCGAGGACGTGATCCCGCAGGTCGCCGACATGGCGCTGCAGGCCGAGGGCGCCGAGTGGGCCGTGGCGGTCGGCACCGTCGGCCCGAACCTCGTCTTCTCGGTGCGAAACGTCGGCTACGTGCGCGCGGCGGGCGAGGTCGTGCGCGCGGTGGTCGAGGGGCTCGGCGTCGGCGGCGGACACCGCTCGATGGCGAAGGGGATCATCCCGCTGAAGGCGTTCCGCGAGATCTACGGCCGCGCCGACAAGGAGCAGATCCGCAGCGCGCTCTTCGACGCCTTCATGCGCGCGATCCGCCGCGAAGACGACTGAAGGCGGTGACGATGGCGCGCCCGAAGCAGCTCGAGCCCGCGGACATCGAGGCGCGCCTGGCCCGTCTGCCGGGCTGGTCGATCGAGGCGGAGAAGCTGCACCGCGAGTTCCGCTTCGCCGACTTCAACGAAGCATTCGCGTTCATGACGCGTGCCGCCCTGGTCGCCGAGCAGATGGACCATCACCCCGAGTGGTTCAACGTGTACTCGACGGTGCGTGTCGACCTGACGACCCACGACGCCGGCGGCATCTCCGAGCTCGACTTCGAGCTGGCGACACGCATGAACGCGTTCGCCGGCGAAGCGGCCTGAGGCGTTCGCACGGATGAGCTCGCCCACGATCATCCCGTCACTCGAAGCGCTCGCCGAGCGCGAGGGCGAGGATCTCGGCACGAGCAACTGGGTCGAGATCCCGCAATCGATGATCGACGCCTTCGCCGATGCGACGGGTGACCATCAGTGGATCCACGTCGATCGCGAACGTGCCGAGAAGGAGTCGCCCTTCGGAGGCACGATCGCGCACGGCTACCTGACGCTCTCAATCGTGCCCGGACTGCTCTCTCAGCTCGTCATCGTGGAGGGCTGCAGCCGGGTCATCAACAGCGGCATCGAGAAGCTGAAGCTGAAGGCGCCGGTGCCCGCCGGCGCTCGCGTGCGACTCGCGGCCGCCTTGAAGAACGTGAAGGTGATGCGTGGCGAGATGGCTCACGTGACGATCGCGGTCCGCATCGAGATCGAGGGCGAGTCGAAGCCCGCGCTGCAGGGCGACCTCGTGTACGTGTATTTTCGCGATTAGCTCGGGGGTGCGGGCCGGGTGCTTTGGCGGTCGCCGGGTGCCTGGATCTGCATCTCGCTCCGGGCGCCGAGCTCGGCGTTCAGGGTAGGCGTTGGAGCAGCCAGGCTGGGCCGGTTCGTGATCAGGGGCCTGCAGTGTCTTCGGATCGTGTGCCGATTCGTCGCGTTGCCTGCCATCCCGCGTTCAGCTCAACGCCGTTCGGGACCGGGTCGGGGTGCCTCTTCGAGCGCTGTACTGGCGCTGTGTTCACGTGGTCGCGAGGAATTTTCGGATCACCTCGAGGAAGGCGTCGAGCTGGTCGTGATGGACCCAGTGGCCGGCGGCCTCGATGTTCGCGACCTCGGCGTTCTGGAACGCATCGGCGCGGCCATCCTTCTCGGGATCGCTCGCCCAGCTCTCCGTGCCGCGCACCAGCAGGGTGGGGCACTCGATGCGGGCCCATTGATCTCGCATCGCCTGCTTGTCGTAGCGCTGCGGATAGAAGGGGCGCGTGTAGTTGTCGAACTTCCAGCTGAAGGTGCCGTCCTCGTTGCGGCTCACGCCGTGCACGGTCAGGTGCCGCGCCATCTCGGGTGACAGGAACGAGTTCTCCTCCTGCATGCGCGCCGCGGCGGCGTCGATGCTCTCGTAGCGGCGCGGCGTGCGGGACGACAGCCCGCGCACCGACGCGATCCACTCGGCGGTGCGCTCCCACATCGGCACCTCGATCAGCTTGTCGAGCATCTGCGGCGGCGGGCCGAGGCCCTCGATCGCGACGAGCTTCGCGACCTTTTCGGGATAGATGCCCGCGTAGTGCAGCGACACGGCGCCGCCGAGCGAGTGGGCGACGATCGTGACCGGGGCGAGATCGAGGGTCTCGATCAGCTGGGTCAGGTCGAGCACGAACTCGGTGATGGTGTAGTGGCCGCCATGGGCCCACGCGCTGTCGCCGTGACCGCGCAGGTCGGGGGCGATCACGTGGTAGTCGTCGCGCAGCGCCTGGGCGACGAAGTCCCAGCTGCGCGCGTGATCCTTGCCGCCGTGCACGAGCAGCAGCGGCGGCTTCTCGTCGTTGCCCCAGTCGACGTAGTGGAGCTTGAGGCGCTGCGAGACGTAGTAGCTCGAGGCCGGACCGATGATCTCCGTGCGCGAGGATTCGCTCATGGCGGCGAGTCTAGCGAGCCCCGGGCGCGGGGTTCGGTCATGGCGCAGAGTCTGGCGAGCCCCGGGCGCGGGCGGCGCACGGCGGTATCCTCCCCGCACGATGAAGATCGCGCTCGCACAGCTGAACCCCACCGTCGGCGACCTCGAGGGCAATCGCCGCCTCGTCGAAGACGCCGCGCGCGAGGCGGCGGCGGCCGGTGCCGAGCTGCTCGTCTGCCCGGAGATGGTGCTGACGGGCTACCCGCCCATGGATCTGCTCGGACGGAGCGGCTTCGTCGACGAGCAGCTCGCGCAGCTCGACGCGCTCGCCGCCGCATCGAACGACATCGCCATCGCAGTGGGCATCGTGCTTCGCACCGAGTCGCCCGGACCGAACGAGCTGCTGAACGCCGTGGTGCTGCTGGCGGGCGGGCGGCGCGTTGGCGTCCA
Organism: uncultured Spirochaetaceae bacterium; assembly: GCA_964474355.1. Taxonomy (GTDB): domain Bacteria; phylum Myxococcota_A; class UBA9160; order UBA9160; family UBA4427; genus CAYYSY01. The sequence goes on from CAYYSY010000022.1 coordinate 5,645, forward strand.
GTCGAAGAGCCTGCTCCCGACCTACGACGTGTTCGACGAGCGCCGCTACTTCGTGCGCGCCCAGAAGCGCGAGGTGACGCGACTGCCCGGCCACGACGCACCGATCGGCATCGCGGTGTGCGAAGACAGCTGGGTCACCCGCATCCATTACGACGTCAATCCCGTCGCCGAGCAGGTCTCCGCGGGCGCGAAGATCGTCATCAACCCCTCGGCCTCGCCCTGGCACGTCGGCAAGGGCGGCGCGCGGCGCGCGATGCTCACCGAGCTCGCTCGCGAGCAGCGCGTGCCGATCGTCTTCGTCAACCAGGTCGGCGGCAACGACGAGCTCGTCTTCGACGGCGGCTCGTTCGTCGTCGATGCGCGCGGGCGCGTGATCGCTTCGATGCCGCTCTTCGAGACCGGTGTGCACGTCGTCGAAGTGCCGACGGCCGACGAAGCCGAGGCGCCCGAGGTCGCGATGGCGGAGCCCACCCGGGCAGCCGAGCTCGAGGCCGGGCTCGTGCTCGGCATCCGCGACTACTTCCTCAAGCAGAACCTGCCGCCGGGCGCGGTGATCGGGCTCTCGGGCGGCATCGACTCGGCCGTGACCGCAGCGCTCGCCGTGGAGGCCCTCGGTGCCGATCGGGTGTCGGGCGTGGCGCTGCCGAGCCCCTATTCATCGGAGCACAGCATCGAGGACGCGCGTCGGCTGGCCGAGATGCTCGACATCGAGTTCCACCAGGTCGACATCACGCCGATGTACGAGGACTACCGCCGCGTCTTCGCGCAGCTCTTCGGCGAGCGCGACGACTACGGGCTCACCCAGCAGAACATCCAGTCTCGCATCCGGGGTGCCGTGCTGATGGCGATCTCGAACGAGCAGAACAGACTCGTGCTCGCGACGGGCAACAAGAGCGAGCTCTCGGTCGGCTACTGCACTCTCTACGGCGATACGGTCGGCGGGCTCGCCGTGCTCGGCGACGTCTACAAGCACGACGTCTACGCCCTGGCGAGACACATGAACCGTGACGGTGAGCGCATCCCGTGGAACACGATCGACAAGCCACCGTCAGCCGAGCTCGCGCCCGGCCAGCTCGACTCGAACGACCTGCCCGATTACGACGTGCTCGACGACGTGCTCGAGCAGATGATCGAGGGCGAGCGCAACATCGAGACCATCGAGCCGCCGCCCGGATGCACGATCGAAGAGGCGAAGGCGATCGCGCGCCGCCTCGATCGCAACGAGTACAAGCGCCGCCAGACGCCGCTCGTCCTGCGCACCACACCGAAGGCGTTCGGCAGCGGTCGGCGGCTGCCGATCGTGCATCGGTACGCCTAGGAGCCTGGCGTTTGGTCTAGTGCGTGGCTCCCCGCCGTGTCTTCGCGCTCGCCCAGCACGATTCGGGCAACGCGTCGAGCCCCCGAGTCAACGAGTCGGCGAGCAGAGCGTGGCCGCGCACGTTCGGGTGGTGATCGAAGGCCGTTACCCAGAGCTGCTCCTCGTCCTCGCCGGCGTGCTCCGGCCAGCTGTGCACCACCGCGAACCCCCGTGCCTCCGCCGAAGTGCGGATCTTCTCGTACTCGCCGTGAAAGGGGTGCATGAAGCGGAGCGACGTGAGGTGCGTGTGGATCAGGACGAGCACGCACGCGTCTCGATGGTTGGCCCAATCGCTCAATCGATGGAGGCCGACCTCGACGTCGGCCCAGGCCGCCGGGTTTTCGAAGTAGTTGTAGTGGAGCTCGTACGTGTACGAGTCCCGCGGCGGCGCGATGAAGTCGCGCAGAGCGTCGATGCGCGGGCCGAGGAATCGCAATAGATGGGAGCGGGCGTGGAGGTACTTTCGTGGATCGCGGTAGCCTCCTTCTGCGAAGCGCTGGTAGTGCTCGCCCTCCACGTCATTGATCGTGAAGCCGTACACGAACAAGTCCGGTTCGAAGGCGAGCCCGTGGAGCCAGAGCCGGTCCATCAGCTGCGTCGTGTCGTAGCCCGCAAGCCCGAGGTTCAGGACCTCGATTCGCCGATCGGGGCTGCGCTGATCGAGGCGCCCCTCGATGATGGCGCCATACGTCTCCTCGTAGAGCACACCCCAGCCCATCGTGACCGAATCGCCAATCAGCGCGATCCGGAACACGTCGTCGGGCTTCTCGACGGAGCGCGCAGGACCGCGCAGCCCGTGCTCGTTCATCTCGATCAGCGCGCCCGCGATCGTGCCGCGCGCGCCGGGTCGACGCAGCGTCTCGGATGCGTCGCGCCCGATCTTCGGCAGATCGCGCCACGCCTCGGGCATCCGCGGCGGCAGCCGCCTGAATCTCCCGGACTGGTCGCCGACGATCAGCCGTACGGCCGCTTCGGCCACGAGGAGCACCAGCGCCACGCTCGCCAGGGCGAGCGCGATGCGCGGGACGATCGGAGGTAGGCGGCGTCGAGGCGGCATTGTCGGCCGTCCATCCTAGTACGCGGCGCGCCGGGCGGGCGGACGAATCAGGGCGCGCCGGGCCTGCGCCGGGCGGGCGGAGGAATCGGGGCGCGCTGGGCCTGCGCCGTGGCGCGAGCTGGAGCGGGTGGGGACCTGGAGCGGAAGGGAAGGGGAGCCGGCGTCAGCTCGCTGGGGTCGGGCTCGCGAACTTGACGTTCTCGGCGCGGGCGCCGCGCGGGCCTTCCTGCACGACGTACTCGACGGGGTCGCCCTCGTTCAGGCCGTCGTACTCGGCGGCGTTCAGCCCCGAGCGATGGAAGAACACTTCCTTGCCGTCGTCGCCGCGGATGAAGCCGAAGCCCCGGTCGCGCACCATCTTCTTGATCTTGCCCTTGCACTTGGGGCCGGTCGGTGCGGGCGGCGCTGCCTGGGTGCGGCGGCCGCGTCCACCGCGTCCACCACGGCGGCGCGGGTTGGTGCCACGGAAGCGATCCGACGCGACGAACTCCTGCTGGAAGAGCTCCATCGGCATCGTGAGATCCTGCAGACCCTCCTGCTCGGGCGAGAGCAGCACCTCTTCCTCTTCGGCCTCGACCACGCTGTAGCGAAGACCGGTGGCCTTGTGGGTGACGAGCAGACCGGACTCGATTTCTTCGATGTTCTGCTGCATGTCGATCACCTCGAAAAGGAACGCGGACACTTCGCAGAGCCGCGTCGGCGATGCGATGGTGGACATCGGGATCGTGGGGGGAGGCCCTGCGATGGCGCGGGAGCGTAGGCGAACTCGCGAAGGGGGTCAATCAGGCCAAACACCCCTGGAATGCCGCTCGGACCCGAATTCCGCCTCGTCGGCTCCTGCTTCATTTCCATTGGGAGACGACCAATCATGCGATACGAGTCGACGCTCTGTCCGCGCGCGAGGCGGCTCGGCGCCGCGCCGCATAAGATCCCCGGCATGCGGAATCTCCCGGCCGGGCGCGCCCCTTTCTCCTTCTTCTCTCGCCAGGCTCTGCCCTCGCGGATCGTGGCCGTCGCAGGCGCCCTCGTCCTCTTGGCGTGCGTCGCCGCCTGCGGGGCGCGGCGGTCGCAGCCGGCGCCCGAGGACACGCGCGTCGTCGTGCGCGTCGCTTCGAGCGGCGACTACCCGCCGTTCAGCGACTGGCCCGAAGGCGCGGTGGCGCCGCAGGGCTTCGAGCCCGAGCTGCTGCGCACCTGGGCGAGCGCAACCGGCCGACGCATCGAATGGGTGCGGTTCGGCTGGCCCGATCTCGTCGGTGACGCACGGGCGGGCGCCTTCGACCTCGCCGCGGGCGGCATCACGGTGCGAAGCGATCGTTCGATCGTCGGCACCTTCGGCGTGCCGCTGGCCGAGAGCGGGGCCGTCGTGCTCGTCGCCGACGGGTCGGAGCTCGAGCTGGAGAGCCTCGACTCGGCCGCGATCCGCATCGCCGTCAACCGTGGCGGGCACCTGGAGCGAGTGGCGCGATCACGATTTCCACTGGCCGAGACACTCCCGACCTCGCCGAACGCCGCGGTGCCCGGGCGGCTCGCTCGTGGCGAGGTCGACGCCATCGTCACCGATACCCGCGAGTCGCCCCTCTGGCGCGCATCGCAACCCGACTGGCGTGAGCTCGGCCCCCTGACCCGCGACCGCAAGGCCGTCTTCGCCGCACCCGGCCGGGAGCACCTCGTCGCCGAGCTCGACGCCTGGCTCCTGCAGCGACCCGGCTCGGACGCACTCGACGCCCTGCGCACGAAGCACCTCGGCGACGACCCGAGCGCGCATCAGCTGACCGTGACGGACGCCCTGCTCGCGGCGATGGACGAGCGGCTCGCGCTGATGCCGGACGTGGCGCGCTTCAAGCGCGCGAACGATGCGCCCATCGAGGTGCCCGAGCGTGAGGCGCGCGTGCTCGACGCGGCCTGGCTGGCCGTCCGTGCAGCCGCCTCCGACGGCGGTCGCCGTGGCCCGTCGAGCGAGGCGGTCCGTGCCTTCTATCGCGCGCAGATGGAGGCGGCGAAGGCGATCCAACGCCGCATCGTCGCCACCGAGCATGCCGGCGCCGATGATGATCCGATCCCCGACCTCGACACGGAGCTCCGCCCCGCACTGATCCGCATCGGAGACCGCATTGCGAGGCTCGTCGTGATGCTCCCCGACGCCGCACCCCCCGGCCTCGAGCGAGATACCGCAGAAGCGTTGACGGCACGCGGGCTCGACGACGCGTCCGTGACGGCGCTCTCCGATGCTCTGGTCGCCCTGATCGAGAGCGCGCGCGGTGCAGACTGACGCGAGCGAGGACCGGCGACGCGGGACACGCCCGCTCCGACACCGAGCATCAGTAGAACGTACAGCGCGCGCGGTGGCGCGGGTGCGCCTTGATGCGCGGGTCCTGACCGCGCTGCCAGAGTCGATGATCGAGCGAGGGCGCGTTGGTCTCGAGGCCACGCGCGCGGCACGCGGCGACCAGCCGCTCGACGGCGTGCAGCCCGACTGCGCGGATCTCGACCTCCTCCGTCGAGCCGACCTCGAGCAGCTCGCCTGCCTCGATGCGCGCGAGCAGCCCAGCGTCGTATCGCAGCGCGCCCTCGACGCGCAGCACGTGGGGCACGAGGTTGTCGGCGAACATCGTCAGATCGTCGAGATCGCGAAACGCGCCCGGCCCCTCGCCGCCGAAGGCCTCGTTCAGATCGGACACGGTGATCTGCGCGCGCTTGTAGAGCGGCACGCGCAGCTCGCCGTCGTACAGCGACTCGTCGCGGTACGAGGGCAGACGGGCCAGCTCCCGCACCAGCGCCTCGGCGCTTCCCTCCGCCGATGCGACGAGCGTGGCGAACGATCCTCCGTGTTGCGTTTCGAGGCGCTCGCCGAGCTCGTTCCACGCCCGGGCGAAGAGCCCCATCAGCTCGGCCCTGGCCCGGTCGTCGAGGGGTTGGGCGAAGAGCGCGCTGCAGGACTCGGCGGTCGCCGCGCGCAGCGCCGCCGAATCGAGGGCGCCGTGTGCGCGCACGTGGTCTTCGAGCGCGCCGGCGATCGTGAAGTAGCCGCTCTTGCCCTCGCGCTTCTTCAGATGGGGGAAGTAGCCCGAGCCGAAGTTCACGGCGTCGATGGTCACGATGAAGGCGATCGTCGTGGCGTCATCGGCGAAGGGACGGTGGGCCGGGTCCTGGCTCGACGGCGGCACGGTCTCGGCCACCAGCGCCGCGGCGAGCGCTTCGAGTCCGGCCTCGTCGATGCGCACGAAGCGTGCGCGGCGCGCGACCTCGGCCGCCGCCTCGCGGATCTCGTCGAAGATGCTCAAGGTGCGTCGACGCCGAAGAGCTCGACGGCGGAGGGCACGATCTCGATCGTCGCGGGCAGTGCGCCGAGGGGCTCACCGTCGACGTCGAGCAGCGCCTCGCCACGGAGCGCTCGCGCCGTGACCCGCTTGCCTGAGCGCACGCTGACCGCCGGGTGCGACACGTGGGTGCCGCGATACAGCGAGGGCAGGTTCGCGACGAGGCGTGGCTTCGCCATCTTCGCGACGACGAGCACCGACAGCAGCCCGTCGTCGACCTCGGCTTCGGGCGCGATCTTCATGCCGCTGCCGAAGTAGCGGCCATTCGCTGCCACGACCATCGCCACCTCACCCTCGAATACCTGCTCGCCGTCGACGTCGAGCGCGATGCAGGGCGGCTCGAAGTCGCGGATCGCGCGCAGGCTGCCGATCAGAAAGGCCGCCGTCGGCCCGAACGTTCGCCCGGCCCGTGCCACGTGCAGGTCGGTGAGGCCCGAGAGCCCGAAGCTCGCAACGTTGAGAAAGAAGCGGGTGCGCTCGACACCGCCCTCTCCTTCGAAGGTGATCGCACCGACGTCGATCCGCCGCCGCGCGCCCCGCGCCAATCCGGCGAGCGCGAGATCGGGGTTGCGCGACACGCCGACGGTGCGGCCGAAGTCGCAGCCCGTGCCCATCGGCAGCCAGCCGAGCGAGACGCGATCGCCGAAGCCTTCGTCGATGACCCCGGTCGCTGCCTCCGACAGGCTGCCATCGCCGCCCACGACGACGATGCGGGAGGCCCCCGCACGCGAGGCCTCGCGCGCCGCGCGCTCGCCGCCACCGGGGCCGTCCGTCTCGACGATGTCGAGCTCGCCGACTGCTTCGCGCAGGCGGCCGGCGAGCGCGGGCCACCGCTTGCGCGTGCGGCCGCCGTTGCTCTCGGGATTCACGATGACGACGGTGGGCGAGGCCATGAGCCCCCCAATGATGCAGCGCTGCGCACGCGCTGCCCAGTCGGGCTCCGCGCGCGTCTCGGGGTCGTCGAAGGTCAGCCGGTCTGGGTGCGGAGGAGGTTCAGCGCCGAGCCCGCCTTGAACCACTCGATCTGCTCGTCGTTCAGCGAGTGGTGCACGGTGATCGTGTCCTCGCTGCCATCTTCGTGGGTGAGGACCACCTCGACGGGCACGTCGGGCTTGAGCCCCGCGAGACCGACGATGCTCACCTTGTCGGCCTCCTGCACTTTGTCGTAGTCGGCGGGGTCGTCGAAGGTCAGCGGCAGCACGCCCTGCTTCTTCAGGTTCGACTCGTGGATGCGCGCGAAGCTCCGCACGATGACCGCCACCGCGCCGAGGTGGCGCGGGCTCATCGCCGCATGCTCGCGGCTCGAGCCCTCACCGTAGTTCTCGTCGCCGACCACGACCCAGCGCAGCCCCTCGGCCTTGTAGTGGCGTGCGATCTTCGGAAACGACACGCCCTTCTCACCGGACAGCTGATCGAGGCCCGTGCCGGCGTCGCCGGTGTAAGCGTTGATCGCGCCGATGAACATGTTGTCGCTGATGTTGTCGAGGTGACCGCGGAAGCGGAGCCACGGGCCCGCCATCGAGATGTGGTCGGTCGTGCACTTGCCCTTCGCCTTGAGCAGCAGCGGCAGCTTCGTGTAGTCCTGGCCGTTCCACTCGCTGAAGGGCGTGAGCAGCTCCAGCCGCTCGCTGCCATCGCTTACCACGACGTCGACGACGCCGCGCTCCTCGGGCGGCGCTTCGTAGCCCTCGTACGAGATCACGAACCCCTCGCTGGGAATCTCCGGCGCGGGGCCGGGTGCTGCGAGCTTCACGTCGGTGCCGGGTACGGTGTCGTTGATCGGGTCGAAGTCGAGGGTGCCCGCGAGCGCATAGGCGACCACGACCTCCGGGCTGCCGATGAAAGAGTACGTCTCGGGGTTGCCGTCGGCGCGCTTCGGGAAGTTGCGGTTGTACGAGTTGATGATCGAGTTCTTCGTGCCCTTCTCGATGTCGTCGCGCTTCCACTGACCGATGCAGGGACCGCACGCGTTTGCGAGCACGGTGGCGCCGATGGCTTCGAGGTCGGCCAGCTGTCCGTCGCGCTCGATCGTCTGGTGTACCTGCTCACTGCCCGGCGTCACCATGAGAGGGATCTTCGGCTCGATGCCCGCGGCCTTCGCCTGGCGGGCGACGTCGGCGGCGCGCGACATGTCCTCGTACGAGCTGTTGGTGCACGAGCCGATCAACGCGCTCGTCAGGTCGAGCGGGTAGTCGTTCGATTTCGCGTCCGAGCCCATCATCGAGACGGGGCGCGCGAGGTCGGGCGTGTGCGGACCGACGATGTGCGGCTCGAGCTTCGAGAGGTCGATCTCGACGAGTACGTCGAAGTACTTGCCGGGATCCCCCGCGATCTCGGTGTCCTGCGAGAGCAGGTCGAGGTTGGCGTCGGCGATGTCGGCGAGCGCGCTGCGCTCGGTCGACTCGAGGTAGGTCCGCATGCGGCGGTCGTAGGGGAAGATCGACGTCGTCGCGCCGAGCTCGGCGCCCATGTTCGTAATCGTGCCCTTGCCCGTGCAGCTGATCGACTCGGCGCCGGGACCGAAGTACTCGACCACGCGGTTCGTGCCGCCCTTCACCGTCAGCTCGTCGAGCACCTTGAGGATGACGTCCTTCGGCGACGCCCAGCCCGAGAGCTCACCGGTGAGCAGCACGCCCACCTTGTTCGGGTAGAGCACCTCCCACGCGAAGCCGGCCATCACGTCGACCGCGTCGGCGCCGCCGACACCGCACGCGAACATGCCGAGGCCGCCAGCGTTGGGCGTGTGCGAGTCGGTGCCCAGCATCATGCCGCCGGGATAGGCGTACTTCTCGAGCACGACCTGGTGGATGATGCCGGCGCCCGGGCCCCAGAAGCCGATGCCGTAGCGCGCCGAGCAGCTGCGCAGGAACTCGTACACCTCGGCGTTCGTGTTCCGCGCCTCGGCGAGATCGACGAGGCTGCCCTTGTACGCCTGGATCAGGTGATCGCAGTGCACCGTCGTGGGCACCGCCGTCTCATTCTTGCCCGCCTGCATGAACTGCAGCAGCGCCATCTGCGCCGTCGCGTCCTGCATCGCGATGCGGTCGGGGCGCAGCAGCAGGTAGCTCTCGCCGGCGTCGAGCTCCTGGCCCTTCGGGTCGTCGAGATGGCCGAGCAGCACCTTCTCGCCGTAGGTCAGCGGCCGACCGAGGCGCTCGCGCACGATGGCGAGGCGCTCCTTCATGCGGGCGTAGGTGCTCGAGGCGAGCTCGGGGGTGGTTTCGATGGTGGGCATGGCACGGCTCCGATCTTGGCGGGGGGCCGAAGCTAGCGCAGGGCCGGGGGCCGATCCTCGTTGAAGACACGTTCAACCATCGAGCTTGATCGCATGCAACATCGCGAAATAGCGGGATTTTCGGGGAATGCCGGGACGCCGGTCACGACTCGGGGACGTGCCGGGGGCGCGTTAGAATCGCCGCATGGAACCCAAGCCCCTCCGCGTCCCCGTCGCTTCCGGCCTGAGCCTCAACGTCCTCGAGTGGAGCACCGAGGGGACGGCCCTCCTCTTCATTCACGGCTTCTCGAACGAGGCCCACATCTGGGACGACGTGGCCCCGCGGCTCGCGCCCTACTACCGCGTCCTGGCGATGGACCAGCGGGGCCACGGCGACAGCGACTGGCACCCCGAGGGCAACTACGACTACGCCGAGATGGTGGGCGACGTGATCTCGCTGCTCGACCACCTGGGCATCGAGCGCGTGGTGATCGTCGCCCACTCACTCGGCGGCCGCGTGTCGATGCTGCTCGCGAACGAGGCGGCCGAGCGCATCGCCGGGCTCGTCATCGTCGACTCGGCGCCCGAGATCGATCGCCGCGGCGCCGTGCGTATCTCGATGGACACCTCGCAGAACGTGGCGCCCTCGTTCGAGCGCGTGTCGCAGTACGAGACGATGCTCGCCCACGCCTATCCCGCCGCGACGCCCGAGGCGATCGCACGCATGGCGAAGTACCAGCTGAAGCAGGGCGACGACGGCAAGTACGTCCTCAAGATGGACACCCACCTGCGTCGATTCGTGGGCGGGGACGGCGAGACGCCGGATGCCGATACGCTCGCCGCCATGGAGGCCGAGCGCAGCGAAGCGATGTGGAAGGGTCTCGAGGCCCTCGAGTGTCCGGTGCTCGTCATGCGGGGTGCGGCGAGCGACATCGTCAGCGCCGACACGGCCGATCGCATGGCCGAGGAGGCGACGAAGCAGGGCAAGCTCGCGGTGGTCGCTCAGGCGGGCCACTCGGTCATGACCGACAACCCCGAGGGCTTCGCCGAAGCGCTCACCGCGTTCGCACTCGGCGAGTAGGCCGGGAGCTCGGCGGCGTCGAAGTCGGCTACCCGATACGGCGCGGACCAGTCGGGGCTCCGGGACCCGGGCACCACACCCTCGGACTCCTGGTCATCACGGGTCTGATGTTCGGCGGTGCCTTGCACGTGGGCCGACGGCGACGAACCTGATCGTTCTGGAGACGGGTCTGTCACCGAGATGACATCCGTCTGGATGGGACCCTTCCGCTAGACTCGCCGTCCGCACCCTCGATTCGAGACCCATCCTGCGCGCCCTCTCGAGTCCGGCGGGGGTTCTGCCGACGAGATCGGAACCCCCGATGCAGCCGCGAACACTACCGCTCGAGAGATCGCCGTTGACTTCGAACCCGTCCAGACACGCCACCCGCCCGCTCAGCGAGCCCAGCCGCCGGCTGGGGCTCGTCGCCTGCGTGCTCGCCCTGGGACTCATCTTCTCTCCCGCCGCCCACGCCGAGGCGGATCAGGAGACCCTCGCGGCTTCGAGCCCCGAGGCAGTGGCGGCGCCGGCGCCGGCCGCGACGACCACGCCGACCGAGGTCGTCGAGGAGTTCCACGCCGCGCTCCTCGAGATGATGAAGGGCTCGGCGGAGATGAGCTTCGACGAGCGCGTCGAGTTCCTGACTCCGCGGATGGACGAGGCCTTCGACCTGGACTTCATGTCGTCGAAGACCGTCGGGCGACAGTGGAAGCAGCTCTCTTCGGAGCAGCAGCAGGCATGGCGGGCCAAGTTCGCGGAGCTGACGATCAGCAACTATGCCGGCCGCTTCGTCGACTATGGCGGCGAGGAGTTCCGGACGCTCGGCAACGAGCACGCCGCTCGCGACACCATCATGGTGCTGACCCGGGTCGAGGTGCCCGGCGAGGAAGACGTCGACCTGAACTACCGGCTCCGCGAGACCCGCAACGGGTGGCGCATCATCGACGTCTACCTGAAGGGCACGGTGAGCGAGCTCGCCCTGCGGCGCTCGGAGTACTCGTCGACCCTCAAGCGCGATGGCTTCGAGAAGCTTGCGAACGCGATCGACCAGAAGATCGCCGACCTGCGCGAAGAGGAAGAGAACGAGGAAGGCGGCTGAGCCCGGCTCGCCGCGGCCGGTCTTGTGACACGCCGGGCGTGGGCTCAGAGCCCGCCGTCGGCGGAGACCGTGGCAGGGGCGGAGGGCTCTTTGCCAGCTGAGGGCTCTTTGCCAGCCGAGGGCTCTT
>CAYYSY010000023.1:0-8727 GCA_964474355.1 uncultured Spirochaetaceae bacterium
CCATGCGCATCCTCACGGGCTTCATTCCGCCCACCGAGGGCACGGCCGTGATCGACGGCCACGACATCTTCGAGGATCCGCTCGCGGCGCGGCGCGCGATCGGGTACCTGCCCGAGAGCCCGCCGGTCTACCCCGAGATGACCGTGCGCGGCTACCTGCAGTTCGTGGCGAAGCTGAAGGACGTGCCGCGCGTCGAGCGCAAGGCCGCGGTCGAGCGCGCGATCACCCGCTGCGGCCTCGACGACTCGGCCGATCGTGTGATCGGCCACCTCTCGAAGGGCTACCGGCAGCGGGTCGGGCTCGCGCAGGCCATCGTGCACGACCCGAAGGTGCTCGTGCTCGACGAGCCGACCGTCGGTCTCGATCCGATCCAGATCCGCGAGATCCGCTCGCTGATCCAGGGCCTCGCGACGGCCGAAGGCGACGACCGCGGTCACACGGTCATCCTCTCGACGCACATCCTCACCGAGGTCGAGGCGCTCTGTGAGCGCGTCGTGCTGATCCATCGCGGCGAGATGGCCCTCGACTCCCCCCTGGCGGAGCTGCAGGCCGGCGGCGAGACCCTCGAGGAGGTGTTCACCCGCGTCAGCACGCGTGACGTCGCGGCGGGGCAGCGCGGCGACGAGGCGGCGGCGGCCGAGGAGGTGCCGGCATGAGCCACATCCTCGCCATCGCCTCTCGCGAGCTGCGCTCGTACTTCGTGTCACCGGTCGCGTACGTCGTGCTGACGCTCTGGGCGGTGCTCTCGGGCACGTTCTTCTTGACCAATGTCGTCGCGTTCCAGCTGACCGTCGAGCAGGCCGCGCAGTTCGGCGCCTACGACCGGCTCGCCGACCTGAACCTCAACGACTCGCTGATCGCGCCGTTCATCGGCTCGATGTGGGTGGTGCAGCTCTTCCTGCTGCCCGCCATCACGATGGGCCTCTTTGCCACGGAGCGCGCGACCGGCACCATCGAGCTGCTGATGACGAGTCCGATCACCATCTGGGAGATCGTGACGGGCAAGTTCCTGGCGGCCGTCGGCTTCGCGCTGCTGATGGTCGCGATCGTCGCGTTCTTCCCGGCGCTGCTCTTCTTCTTCGGAGAGCCCGACGTCGGCAAGACGCTGGCGTCGTTGCTCGGCCTATTCTGCGTGAGCGTCGCCTACGTGGCGATCGGCGCGTTCGCGTCGTCGGTCACGCGCAACCAGCTGATCGCGTTCATCGGCACGATGGTGCTGCTGCTCGTGGTCGGGATGATGCTGCCCTTCCTCGTCGACCTGACCGTCGGCGGCGTGCCCGGCGAGGTGGCGTCCCCCATCGCGGCCGCGGTGGGCTGGGTGGCCACGGCACCGCACTTCGAGGAGATGCTCCGAGGCGTGGTCGACACCAAGGATCTCGCCTACTTCGCGATCACGACGCTGGGCTTCCTCGTGCTCGCGAAGACCGCGGTGGAGAGCGCACGATGGCGGTGAGCGAGGCGATGCGGTCGAGGCAGATGCGGCAGATGCGGCAGAGGAGAGGCGTGCGATGAAGGGCTGGGCGGCGCTGCTGGGCGGGCTCGGTCTCGTGGGCGTGGGCTTCGGCCTGCTCTCGCTGCTCGTGCAGCTCTTTCTCTACGACCCGGTGCGGCAGGATCTGGCCGAGAGCCTCTTCGGCTGGGTCAGCGCGAATCTTCTCGTGGGCGTCCTGCTGCTGACGGCGTCGCTCTTCATGGCCTTCGATCAGGTGCGCGAGCGGCTGCGCTCCGACGAGGGACGGCGCATCGGGCGTCACGGTGTGTCCGCGCTCCTCTCCGCGCTGCTCATGCTGGCGATCCTCGGCGGCCTCGCCTTCCTGTCGACCCGCTATCACAAGCGCTTCGACTGGTCCGACGATCAGGTCAACACACTGACCTCGCAGACCCTCGGGCTGCTCGAGCGGCTCGACTCGCCGGTGACGATGACGGCCTTCTTCGCTGCGTCCGAGGCGCCGGGGATCGCCGAGCTGCTCGGACGGTACGACTACGAGAGCGATCTCGTGAGCGTCGAGTTCCTCGACCCGAACGCGGTGCCGGGCCTCGTCGAAGACCTCCAGCTCGATCCCGAAGCGCTCGCGCGCGGGCTCGTGCGCGTCTCGAGCGCGGCGGACGCGGTGTTGGTGACCGAATTCGAAGAGTCCACGCTGACCAATGCGCTGCTGAAGCTCACCCGCGACAGCGGCAAGAAGGTCTACTTCGTGACGGGCCACAACGAGCGCCCGATCGAGGACGAGGCCGGCGCCATCGCCGCCGGCAAGGAGGCCGCCGGGCGCGCCGCCGAAGCCCTTCGCAACGAGACCTATGCCGTCGAGTCACTCGGCCTCGCCACGATCGGCGACGTGCCCGACGACGCCGACGTGCTGATCGTCGCAGGCCCCACCCAGCCGCTGCTCGACCATGAGCTCGGCGTGCTGCGACGTTACGCGGCGCGGGGCGGGGCGCTCATGGTGCTGCTCGATCCGCGGGCGCAGACCAACCTCTACGCCGATCTCGCCGCCTGGGGCATCCGGTTCGGCGACGACGTCGTCGTCGATCGCAGCCTCGCGCTCTTCGGGCAGGCGACCAGTCCGTTTGCGGGGCAGTACGCCGAGGATCACCCGATCACCTCGGAGATGATCGAGACGGCGCTCTTCCCGATCGTGCGCAGCGTGCTCGTCGACCTCGAGAGCGACCTCGAGGTGATCGTCTCGACTGGCGGTGAATCATGGGCCGAGCGCGACCTCGAGGCATGGCGGCGCACCGGCCGCGCCGTGCTCGGCGAGAACGACCTCGCCGGCCCCGTGCCGATCGCAGCGGCGGGTCTCGTCACCGTGCCGATGCCCGGCGATGAAGACGCGCCGTCCGAAGGCGATGCCGCCGAGCCCGAGGCGTCCATGCCCGCTCGCATCGTCGTGTTCGGCGACTCCGACTTCGCGTCCAACGAGTACATCGAGAGCTTCCGCAACAAGGACCTCTTCCTGAACTCGATCAACTGGCTGCTGGGCGACGTCGAGCAGATCTCGCTGCGCCCGAACACGGCTCAGGCGACGCGTCACCGCCTGTCGGTCGACGACTTTGAGCGGCTGCAGTCGCTGTCGCTCTTCCTCGTGCCCGAGTTGATCGCGGTGATCGGCGTGTTCGCCTGGTGGTGGCGCCGCGACCTGGCGGAGCGCTGAGTCGTGCAGCCTCGACAGGTGGCGCTGCTCGCCCTGGTCGCCGCATTGCTCGGCGCGTTCATCTACTTCTACGAGATCCGCGGCGCTGCCGACCGCGAAGCCGAGGACAGCCTCGGCAAGCGCCTCTTCCCCGAGCTCGAGGCCGACGCGATCGAGCGGCTCGAGGTCACGACCGAAGGCGGTGTCATGGCCTCGCTCGCGCGCGATGGTGACGAGTGGCGGCTCTCGGCGCCGATCGAGTTCCCGGCAAGCGGCACGGCCGTGGAGGCCATCGTCGACGCGCTCGTGCACGCCGAGCGCGAGGACAGCGTCACCGCGGGCAACGACCTCGCGGCGTTCGGGCTCGGCGAGGCCGCACCGAAGGTCGCCTTCGAGGCCGGTGGCGCCCGTACCACGCTCGAGCTCGGCCGCGAGACGCCGGTCGGGTCCAACCGCTACGTGCGGCAGCCTGGGAGCGACACGATCGACCTCGTGGCCGCGCACCGGCTGGGCACGCTGTCGGTGTCGCTCGACGACCTTCGTGACGGCCGGGTCCTGCCCTTCGAGACCGGGGCCGTCGACGCGGTGCAGCTCCGATGGGTCGAGGGATCGGTCGACCTCGCGCGACGCGATGGCATCTGGTGGCTCGTGTCGCCCATCGAGGTCCTCGCCGATGCCGAGCGCGTCGACCGGCTGCTCTCCGACCTCGCGTATCTGCGCGCCGAGGGCTTCGTCGAAGAGGGCGAGGCCGGGCGCCTCGCTTCGGCCTTCGAGTCGCCGCTCTTCGCGGCGGAGCTGACGAGCGAGGCGCAGCCCGTCGCCTCGTTCTCGGTGGCGGTGCCCGGTGACTCGGTCGAGGGCCGCATGGTCGTGCGCGGCCGCGATGGTCACCTCTTCGAGGTCGCGTCCGAGCGCCTCGACGACTGGCCGCGCCGCGTCGTCGACTATCGCGACAAGACGCTGTCGCGCTTCGACGTCGCAGCCGCACGCAGCTTCGAGCTGGTCTTCAATGAAGATGGCGAGGGCGGCGTGGGCGACACGCGCATCCAGGCCGAGTTCGCCGGTGGCGGCTGGGTGACGAGCCCCGAGCCGATGTCGCCCGCCGCCGCGGCGGCGCTCGTGGCCGCGCTCTCGCACCTCGGGGGCATCGACGTCGTCGCCGATGCCCTCGGTCGGGCGGAGCAATCGGCGCTCGGCTTCGACCCGCCCCGCGTTGCGCTCCGTGTATGGGGGGAGGGGGCGTCCGGCGCATCGGCGCCCGTGCTCGCCGACGTCGCGCTCGGTCGCGCGCGCGCCGGCATCGGCATCTACGCGCGGCGCGCCGATGCCGAGGTGATCCACCTGCTCGACGCGGCGCTCGGCGAGGTGATCCCGACGTCGCTGGCCGCCTTCCGTGCGAGCTTCCTCGACGTGCCGGAGTCCGAAGAGGACGGGGTCGACGCGCAGGGAGACGAGCTCGATCCCGCGGATCGCGGCGACGACGTCGAAGGAGTCGCCGAGCCGCTGCTCTGAGCCGCCTCGAACGCTCCGCTCACTGCGCCGCCCACTACTGCGCTGCGCGCGCTTCTGCCTCGAGCCAGCTCGCGATCTCGTCGTGGCCGCCCTTGCGTGCCGCCTGGGCCGGCGTGCGATTGCCGATGGAGCGCGCGCCGAGGTCGGCACCGCTCTCGACGAGCATCTTCACCACCTCGAGCCGGCCCATCTGCGCAGCGAGCAGGAGCGGCGTCGCGCGGTGGGTATTGCGCGCGTCGACCTCAGCACCGGCATCGATCAGGAGGCGAACGACCCGGGGGCCCGCGAGAAGCGCGGCCATGTGGAGCGGGCGGTTCTCATCGCCGGCCTTCGCTTCGATCTTCGCGCCTCGCTCGATCATGAACGCGACGATTTCGGGCCGATCGGACGCGACCGCGGCGTGCAGCGGTGTGGCCGACTTGGCGTTGCGTAGCTCGATCGGTGCCCCTGCGGCGAGGAGTCCCTCGACGACGGGTAGATGATCGGTGCGCGCAGCGACGTGGAGCGGAGTCGATCCGTCCTCGGTGGTGGCCTCGACGTCGGCACCGGCCGAGACGAGCACTGCGACGCCTTCGCCGATGTCCGACAGCGCGAGCCGGTGGAGCGGCGTCCAGCCCTGCTCGTCGGTGCGATGGACGTCCGCGCCCGCCTCGACGAGCTGCGCGAGGGTGTCGGCGTCGGACGTGATGACCGCGCGCTGCAGCGGTGTCTTGTCGTCGGCGTCGAGGGCGTCGACCTGCGCGCCGGCCGCCACGAGCACCGGGATGCCCTGGTCGAACTTGAGCCGCGCTGCGACGTGAAGCGGCGTCTCGCCCTCATCGGTCCGGGCCCCGACGTCGGCGCCACGCGCGATCAGCAGCTCGACGTCTTCGAGGTGATGCGTGTAGGCACCGATGTGGAGCGCGGTCCACCGCTTCGCGTCGCGCACGTCGACGACCGCGCCCGCATCGAGGAGAGCCGCGGTGATCTCGCTCGCACCCCGGCGCACGCTCGCAACGAGGGGCGTCGCGCCGGTTTCGTCGGGCACCTCGATCGGGGCGCCGGCTGCGATGAGCACGAACGCCGCCTCGGGCTGACTTTCGCTGGCGGCGAGATGCAGGGGTGTGCGTCCGTCCGCGCGGACGGAGTCGAGGCGCGCGCCCTGCGCGATGAGTGCTTCGACTGCGCCGACCGCGCCGACACTCGCCGCGACGTGCAGGGCGGTCTCGCCTTCGGCGTCCGAGGCGTCGACGCCGGCGCCTCGGGCTACGAGCAGGGCGATCGCCTCGGCATGGTCGCCGCGCGCGGCGACGTGCAGGGGCGTGACGCCACCTGGGCCGCGCACTCGAGGGTCGGCGCCCGCCGCGATCACCAGCTCGAGCGTCGCCGGGTCGCCGCCGCGCGCCGCCACGAGCAGCGCGGTCCAGCCCGAGACGGTCGCCTCGTCGACGGCGGCGCCGTGGTCGAGGAGCGCGCGCGTCGCGTCGGCGGCTCCGCTCTGCAGGGCGAGATAGAGGGGCGTCACGCCGCCTGTGGTCTTCGTGTCGACGGCTGCGCCGCGTGCGACCAGCAGATCGATCATCGGCGCATGCCCCGCCCGCGCGGCTTCGTGCACCGGCGTCCAGCCTTCGATCGTGCGCGGGGCGACGGTGTGGCCGTGACCCAGGAGGAGCGTCGCCACGTCGACGTCTCCTCCCGCTGCAGCGGCGTGCAACGGCGTGCGGCCGCCATCGTCGGCGGTGGTGGCCGGCCAACCGGCTTCGAGCAGGATCGACACCGTCGCAGCGTCGCCGTGCTCGGCGGCGAAGGCGAGCAGGGCAGGGCGCTTCGCGTCGCCGTCCGCGGTCTCGACCAGGGCCGAGACCCCGCGCTCGAGCGCGCCGGTGTCCCCCGCCGTGATGGCGTGCTCGATGGTGGCCGCCGGGTCTTCGGGGGGCGAGCATCCGAGGGCCAGCACAAGGGCCACGCCCGGCGCCGCTACGAGATGGAGCCCGCCACGGACCCGGTTCAGGGCGCGGCGCGCCGTCATCCGCCCAGCCGCTCGAGGATCGCGTCGTGGAGCAGCGCGTTGCTCGCGACGATCTGCTTGCCGCTCGACGGCGGCGGGCCGCCCTGCATGTCGCTCACGCGTCCGCCCGCCTCCTCGACGATGAGGATGCCCGCGGCGACGTCCCAGGCGTGGAGCTTCTGCTCCCAGTACGCGTCGAGCCGTCCTGCGGCCACGTAGCAGAGATCGAGCGCCGCGCTGCCGTCGCGGCGTAGCCCACGCGCCCCCTTCAGAACACGCGCGAACTCGGCGACGTTGTCCTCGCGGCTTCGGCGCACGTCGTAGGCGAAGCCCGTGGCGACGAGCGCGTTGCCGAGGTCGGGCTCGCTGGACACGTGCAGCCGGCGCTCGCCGACGAACGCGCCCCGACCCTTCACGGCGAGGAACAGCTCGTCGAGCAGCGGGTCGAGCACGGCGGCCACGATGCGCTCGCCGTGTCGCTCGACGCCGATCGACACGCAGAAGCGGGGGAAGCCGTGGGCGTAGTTCGTCGTGCCGTCGAGGGGATCGATCACCCAGCGCCACTCGGCACCGTCGCGATCGTGACCGCCGCCCTCCTCGGCGAGGATCGCGTCGTCGGGTCGCAGCCGTTCGATCTCGCCCACGATCAGCGCCTCGCAGGCGCGGTCGACCTCGGTGACGAGATCGATCGACGTGCCCTTGGTGCGGATGTCGAGGTCGGTCTCGTAGCGTTCGCGCTGGATCTTCGCCGCCTCGCGGGCGAGCCGCACGGCGAGGTCGTGCACGTCGCGGAGATCGGGCTCGAGGGCGTCGGCGTCGAGGGGCATGGCGGGGCTTCGCTCTCCGGTGTCAGGCTGGGCTCGGCAGGCGGAAGAGCCTGCAAGCGTTGTCTCGGGTCGTGTGGGCGACGGTCTCGAGGTCGACGCCGTGCAGCTCGGCGAGGGTCTCGCCGACGCGTCCCACCCACGCGGGCTCGTTGCGCCGGCCGCGATGGCCTTCGGGCGCGAGGAAGGGCGCGTCGGTCTCGACCAGCAGCCGGTCGAGGGGCACGCTCTTCGCGACCGCGCGCAGGTCGTCGCTGCGCTTGAACGTGACGATGCCCGAGAACGACACCGACAAGCCCTCGTCCATGGCTTCGTGGGCAAAGGCGGCGCTCCCGGTGTAGCAGTGCAGGACGCCCTCGAGCGCGCCTCCCCCCTCCCGTCTCCAGATCTCGAGGAGCGGCGTGTAGGCGTCGGGGTCGTCGCCGCGCACGTGGATCGAGACCGGCATGTCGGTCTCGCGGGCCAGGGCGACCTGGGCGGCGAACGCCTCGCGCTGCGCGTCGCCGGGTGAGTTCATGTAGTGGAAGTCGAGCCCGCACTCGCCGACCGCGACGACGCACGGATGGCTCGTCCATGCGCGGATACGCGCGAGCACGTCGTCGTTGCACTCGACGGCTTCGTGGGGATGGACACCGACGGTCGCGAAGACGTCGTCCCGCGACTCGGCCAGCGCCACGGCGTCGGCATTGCCCGCGAAGCCGTAGCCCGAGCCGATGGCGATCATCGTGTCGACCCCGGCCTCGCACGCGCGCGCGAGCGCCTCGTCGCGGTCCTCCGCGAAGCGGTCCGCCGTGATGTGGCAATGGCTGTCGAGCCACATGGGTCTTCGCTCCTCAGGCGCCACCGTCCGCATCGGGCTCGGGCGGCTCGATGCGCGGGAAGAGGGGCTTGCCCTTGGTCGTGGCAAGGCCTACGGGGATGCCGCCCCAGGCCGCTGCGCCGGGCAGCGCCCCGCTCTCGGCGGCCGGCCCGAGGCCGAGCCGCGAGAGGATCTCGTCGGCGGTCTCGGGCAGGAAGGGCGAGAGCAGCAGGGCGATGACGCGAAGCGACTCGCAGCACGTGTAGAGCGTGGTGCGGACGCGCTCGGCGAGCTCGGGATCCTTCGCCGCCTTCCACGGCTCGCGGACCTCGAGATAGCGGTTCGTCGCGTCGACCAGCGTGAAGAGCGACTCGAGCGCGCGGTGCGGTGCGATCGCCTGCATGTGGACGTCGACCTCGGAGACGGCCTTCGCAGCCTGCTCCTGCACGGTGCGCTCTTCGCCTTCGACCTCGA